>JADLBE010000504.1 GCA_020847915.1 Saprospiraceae bacterium
ATGTCGTACACAGCAAAGTCGAAACACAACCTTCCTGATCCATGCGCGACACCAACCGCAGTCTTTGGTTAGCCGTTATTGCCAGTGTGGCGATGGGCTTTTTTGCAAAATCACCCGATTTTTTCGGCGAACAACAATGGATTACCGTTGCACTTGCTGTAATAACCATCGCCATTGGTTTTTATGGATTTTGGATCGGGTTGCGCGGGGCACGGGTGCAACGCACCATGTGGTCGTGGCTGGCGCCGGGTATTCACGTGTTTATTTTAGTTTCTTTCCTTGCCTTCCTGGGACTTTGGCTCCGGATGCTTGGCGCTTCCTAACCACACGCGCCATGACCTCCCTCGACCTGATTGGCAGAGTTGTTACCGACATCAAGATACGGTATCAGCCGGAAGCATACGGCCTCGACCACGCCGAGGTAATTCTTGAATTAGACCACGTATTGCTGACGATCGTGCCATATGGTCTGGATAGCGACATAGGCGTTTCCCAACTTCAGGATGGCTTCGAGAGTATTTTTTCAGAATCCAAATACCAGAACGTGTGGCTGGTGAACCCGCTAAAAAAAACCATAAATTTCGTCGTTCAGGAACAAAGACAAATTGCCCAATCGTTTTGGGGACGGTTGAAACGGTTGTTTGGCATCCACCCGGGTATTCCCAAAGATTACCGACCTTATGGTGTTGAATACCGGGAAAACCCATTGCACAATCTTAAAAATCAAACCATTATAGATTTGCTGGCGTACGAGGATTCCACCGATAAATGCTTTATCGAATTGGAAAACGGCATGTTGTTCACAGAAATTCAAACCGCGCCCAATGGCACCGGCAATGCCGGCCTGCATTGGTTTGAAAACCTTCAATCCTTAAAAAAACGCTACGGAACGAAGCATCAACGGCTTTCGGAGGTTTCTCCGAATGAAAGCGAATAATTCTATAACCTATCCTCAAAATCGTGTAACGCCCGCGGAACCGGACACCCCCACCTTTGCAGTGTCATCTGACGGTGCATCTTTATGCCCCATCTGATTGTTTAACTAATACACTGCAACATCATGGAAAACCACCAAGATCACCGCCTTTTCTGGTTGGGTATGGGTCTTGCCATGATCGCAGGTTTTGTAGCCGCATTTCCGGTGAATTACTGGCTCATTGGCCGAGGCGTCACCCACAAACATTAAGAGCTTGTTTCTTTAAAACGAAATTCGCTCATGCCCGCCTCAAAACCGAAATCCGAACAAGCTCGAAACTTTTTACCCTGTTAAAATAATTTTTTAAACATGAAAAACTCCCTTTTGGCTGCAATGGCCGCAACGCTTCTGATCATTGGTAATTTCACAGCATGTTCCAATGACCATTCCAAACAGCAGGCCAGCGCTTCGACTGACCAAACGGCACAAGCCGGTGCCAACACGGCATACATCTGTCCGATGAATTGCGAAGATGGCAAGTTGTACGACCAGCCTGGCAAATGCCCCGTATGCAACATGAACCTGGAGGCCACACAAAGAACCGATGCTTCAGCCGAGCCGCATTTTTTCATCGACCTGAAAACAACGCCAAGCATTCCCGACGCAGGCAAACCAGGTATGATGTCACTTACCCCGAAAAAACACGGTGCTGAAAATACGCCTTTGGCACTCGACCTCGTACACGAGAAAAAAATGCACCTCATTGTGGTAAGCGACGACCTGAGCTGGTTCGAACACATCCACCCGGAATACCAGGCCTCGGGCAGTTACGACATCAAACTGCTGGGCAGCAACGACAAATTCACCAATGGCAGGGGAGCTACCGAATTGCGTTTCGACAACGGTGGCCGTTACTGGGCTTTTGTGGATTACAAACCCAGCGGAGGAAAAAACCAGGTGGATAAAATTGAAATCAATGTGGCTGGCAAACCTGCTCCTGGAGTAGCTTTTGACAAAGAAAAATCAACTGCAAAGGCCGGTGGTTATGAGATTATGCTCAAAGCTGGCAAAGATGGAGCCGCTCCTGTGACCGGAGAGGAACAACATTTGGTTTTCACCTTTCAGAAAAATGGTAAACCCATAGATCCGTCGGTATTCGACAATTATCTGGGTGAAAAAGGGCACCTTGTATTGATTGAACGCGACTCGAAAGCCTATGTACACGCCCACACAAAAATCTCGAAAGACATGCTTGGATTTCATGCAACCTTCGAAAAACCTGGTGTTTACCGCCTGTGGTTGCAGTTCCAAAATCAGGGTATTTCACACACCACCGACTTTGCAGTAGTTGTAACCGAAGGTAAATCCTCTGGTAATAAAGCAACGCACGAAAACCACAACCACTAAATTTTCTGGAAATCACCCCTTATTTGCAGCCTTTAATTTCCTGAAATAAAACCAATACGCCAGCCAGCCCACCGCCACTACAGCCAAACCTGCACCCGCTTTAACAGGGTTCCCAACAAGGGTAAACGCTACAAACCAGGCGCAAATGGTGATGAAAATGATGGGTGTGATCGGGTACAACAACGTGCGGTATCCCCTCGGTGCATCGGGCATGCGGCGGCGGAAAACAAAAATGGTGGTGCCTACCAGCATGAGTCCGATCCAGTCCATAAACGTCACATATTCGATCAGGTTTTCAAACGAACCCCAGAAAAAAATCAGGAATATGGCCCAGCTGCTCTGGGCAATCATGGCGTTTGCGGGTGTTTTCCATTTGGGGTGCACCTCGGCAAGTTTTGGAAAAAAGATACCGTCTTTGGCCATGGCGTAATAGATGCGCGGAGCCGACATGCAATAAATGGCCGTGGTACCAAAGGTTGATAAGGCAATCAAAAAGGCCATCAGTTTGCCGCCC
>JADLBE010000505.1 GCA_020847915.1 Saprospiraceae bacterium
CTCATGTTAATTTCAGGCTGTTCTTCTTAACAAGAGACTGTAAATCAGGTGTTTAAAAATGGAAGCCCCAGCGGGGCGATTATGTCTGTAGAATAAATGGTATAAATAAGTTCGGAGCCCCAGCGGGGCGGCCATGTGCTAATCTTCACATAGCCGCCCCCGCTGGGGCTCCGGTCATTTGGTTTGTCATATTTGCTACAGACATAGCCGCCCCGCTGGGGCTCACATCCTCAAATTGCTTGGTTATCGCGTGTTTTTTTAGAAAAGAATACGTACAATACTTGCTTCCTTTTCAAAAAAAATCGGGATGATTCATGTTTAAATACCTGATTTTCAGTTGTTTTTTAAAACAACATGAGCCACCTCGAAATAAATCGGGATGACTCATGTTGTTACTGCTGTTTATTGTTTTTTACCCTAAATCAGGGTTAAAAAACCGTGTTGTTCAAAGTGGCGGCTTTGCCGCAATAGTATGTTAGGTAGGTCTAGTCGAGCGATTGGTTGGCCATGTTGGCCGTGGTTACCAGTTTTTGATATTCCTGAGGTGTCAGGTTGTCCATGCAGAAATTGATCGGATTGATTGGGTTGCCTTTGTAGTGCACTTCGTAGTGCAGGTGGGGTGCTGTGGAAAGACCCGTATCGCCAACTTCGCCGATCTTGTGACCTTTTTTCACCCGTTCACCTTTACGAACCGACATTTTGTGCATGTGGGCGTAAACTGTTTCGTAACCGTAGCCATGGCTGATGGTTACGCAGTTGCCGTAACCGGAGTGCCAGCCTGCTTCAACCACAACACCGTCGCCGGTGGCCTGGATGGCCGTGCCTACGCGGGCTGGAAAATCGACACCTGCGTGGAATTTTTTAACTTTATACACCGGGTGGATGCGGTTGCCGAAGCCTGAAAGCACGTTCATGCTTTTTTGAAGCTTGTCTTCGCGAACCGGTTTGATGCTCGGCAACGATGCGAGCATTTTTTGCTGGTTGTTTGCAAGTTCCTGAATGGTATCGAGCGATTTGCTCTGCAGAGCGAGCTGTCGGCTGAGCATGTCAACTTTTTCAACCGAACTGCGAACGGCATCTTCGCCGTATTGGAAAGCCGAAAGTTCGGGGTGGCTTTCATGGCCACCAATACCGCCCGACCAAACATCTTCATCAATGGGATCCATGCCGAAAACGGCGCGGTGAATGCCTGCGTCACGTTCCTGAATGTTGGCAAGTACTTTGCCCATGACATCAAGTTGTTCGTTAAGCTGGCTGTATTTGTACTCCATTTTATCAATCTCCCGGAGCAACTCCTGCTCGCGAGGTGAAGGGAAATAGGAGTAAAGCACGGTAAGCAAAAGAACGGAAGTAACCATTACCACGGAAAAAAATCCGAATGCTCGCCAAATGCGTGTCTTAAGGGGTACTACAACTTGCTCGTACGTTAACGTGTGAATGTTGTAAACAAACTTTTCTTTCCTTCCCATACTTTAGGTGTTTACCAGAAAATCTGACAATTGCTTGCCTCTTGTAATGCAATGGAAACCAGCGGACATGGTGTTACGGCTTGAGGTTTATTAAACTTTGGTTCACTGGGGAAGTGAAAATGTTCGCGGCAGCATTTCTGGTTGTTCAAAGACGGGTTAGCCCGGCTTTGGTGGTTTCTGAGGGAGTACAAAGGTAGACAACGCGACGGTCTTAACAAACTTATTGGGCATAAATCTTGCCTTTTGCCGTACGAATGGCAAAAAAACGGCCATTAAAAATACAATCCATGCCCAAACGAAAGAGATGCCAATTTTAAATTGGCAGACTCGAGCCTGATTTCAACCGCTTTTTCAACTGCAGCGGGATGACAAAGTAAACACATAGGTTCCGCATTTTTACATTCGGCTCCAGGATTTAACACATCATGGCAATCCAGGTTGCAAATTAAGGACAACGCCTTGCATCATTCAGCCCTTTCCGCAAGGTCCAGGATCATGATTTTTTGCCAAATTTTGCTTGAAAGCCCCTGGATCAGGTTGTCCAGGTCGTTTACGGCGCCCAGCACTTCCGTATCGTCCATGTTTTGTGCAAAAAGTGCGGCAATTTTGCTGTTCAGTGCCAGCAACTCGGAACAATAATCGAGGTAGCGCGACAACTCAAAGCGGTCCATGTGCCGTTTGGGCGACGACCGTGTATCGGGGATTTTGCTCAATAAATGGGCCGGATCCTTGGTGAGTTGGTGCATATCAACCACATGTGCAATGCTGCGCAACTGGTGCAAGGCCCGCAACGCCTGCCGCCGTTTGATGCGCATTTCCAGACTGGTGAGAAACAGAAATGCAAGTCCCAGAAAGATCAGCTCGTTGATGGCCGATTCGGTGGTCGTCAGCAGCTCGGGAATGCTGTGTGTATCAAAACGAAATTCGCGAAAAAGTACGATCATGGCGCCCAAAGCGACAAAAAGCAAAAGTCCGGCTGCCGCAAACGTAGCCAACCGCAATGGCCAAAGCGGTTTGCCAAGACGCAGCGCCGTTTTTTCAGTTTCCACGGCCAATTGCCTGAATTCTTTGCAAACCCGCCCCAATCCTGAGTCCGGAAAACGCTCGTCAATGCGGTTTTCCAACTTTTCGATGGTGCTTAATATGGCGCCCGCCCGCAGGGAACTGAAGCGGCCTTCCGGGCTTTTCTGGTTACCTGTCATGGCCTTTTACCCAATTCGCATACCGCAAGCCAGGCCATAAGGCCCATGCCGGTGGTCAGTGCCGTTTCATCAATGTCGAAGGTGGTGGTATGCACGGGCGACGTAATGCCGCGTTCGGGGTTGCCGGTGCCCAGACGGTAAAAACAGGCAGGCATAACCTGCGAATAATAGGCAAAATCTTCGGCGGTCATGCGCAGCGGCAAGTCCACCACCTTGTCTTTGCCCAAATAGTCAATGGCCCATAATTTGGTACGTGCACTCAACGCCTCGTGGTTGTACAACACAGGGTAACCTTTCCTGATGTCGAATTCGCAGGCGCCACCCAGACTTTTTACCAATGCATCGGCCACCTTTTTCATCCTTTTGTGGGCTTCAAGGCGCCATTTTTCGTTCATGGTGCGAAAAGTACCTGCCAGTTTTACCTCATTGGGGATGATGTTGGTTGCCCCGCCGGTGGAGTTGATTTTTCCGAATGTAAGCACCGTGGGCATGGAAGGATCGGCATATCGGCTCACAAGTTGCTGCAACGTAACAATGAGCTGGGCAGTGATCACCACCGGATCGATGCAATCCTGGGGCATGGCGCCATGGCCTCCCCGGCCTTTGATGGTTACGTAAATCTCGTCGGTAGAGGCCATGTAAATGCCCGATTTGATGCCGATCATGCCTGCACGCAGGGGCGGGTGTACGTGTTGTCCAAATATGCTGGCCGGTTTGGGGTTTTCCAAAGCGCCGTCTGCAATCATCAAACTTGCACCTCCAGGCAATAGCTCCTCTCCGGGTTGAAAAAGGCATTTCACCGTACCTTCAAAACTGTCGCGCACGTTTTGTAAAATGCGTACAGCACCAAGCAGGGAAGCCGTGTGCACATCGTGGCCACAGGCGTGCATCACACCCTCGTTTATGCTTTTGTATGCAACATCGTTGGCTTCGGTGATGGGCAACGCGTCCATATCCGCACGCAAAGCCACTGTTTTTTTCTTCGGATTGCGCCCTTTCACCAGGGCCACAAGACCGGTGCCGGCAACGCCCTGCCGGTACTCAACCCCCATGGCGTCGAGTTGCGCCGCTACCCACTTGCTGGTTTCCACCTCCTGAAACGACAATTCGGGGTGCATGTGCAGGTGCCTGCGCATGGCCACGGTGTCGGCGTGGAAGGTGTGGGAGAGTTCGTGTATTTTATCTTTCATTGTCTAAACCCGGATTTGAGGGATTTTTGGGATTGGATTTTAATGGGATTGGGGGATTTGGAAGATTGGATTGGATTTTGGATGATGGGATTTTATGGGGATTGGGATGATTGGATTTTGGATGATGGGATTTTAATGGATTGGATTTGGCTGAACAGCGTGATTATGCTTGTAAAAGTACATCAGGAATAAAAATTGCTGCATCTTTAAATCCAATCATCCCAAAATCCAATCTTCCAAAATCCAATCCAATCTTCCAAAATCCAATCCAATCTTCCAAA
>JADLBE010000506.1 GCA_020847915.1 Saprospiraceae bacterium
GCTGTAATAACGTTCCTGGTAGTCGTCGAGCATACGTTTCATCACAAAATCGGGAGCGATTTCGGCGATGGTGTTTTTGATGTGGCTCACCCAACGTTTGCTGATGCCGTCTTTGTCCTTGTCGTAATACGTCGGGACAATATCGTTTTCCAGGATGTTGTAGATCGTTTCCGCGTCGAGTTCGTTTTGCAGGCCCGCGTCTGTGTAGGTATCTTTTTCAGAAAGGGCCCAGCCGGCGCCGTCTTTGTAACCTTCCACCCACCAGCCGTCGAGCACCGAAAAGTTCATGACGCCGTTCATCACAGCTTTCATGCCGCTGGTACCGCTGGCTTCTTTCGGGCGCGTAGGGTTGTTGAGCCAGATATCGACACCCGAAACAAGCAGTTTGGCCATTTCCATGCTGTAATTTTCAAGGAAAATGACTTTGCCCTTAAATTTCGGGTTTTTGGTGGTGTTGTAAATGAAACGGATAAACTCCTGTCCGCCTTTGTCGGCCGGGTGGGCCTTACCGGCAAAAAGGAACACCACGGGTTTGTCGGCGTTGTTCACGATGTCGGCCAAACGTTGTTCGTTGGAAAACAACAGGGTAGCGCGTTTGTAGGTGGCGAAACGGCGGGCAAAACCGATCACGAGCACATCGTCGCGCAAAGCGTTGACGATTTCAAAGGTGGTGCGCGGATTTTCACCACGGCGCATGAAGTCGGCGTGCAAACTTACGCGTACCCAGTCGAGCAGGCGTTTTTTCAGCAGCCGGCGGATTTCCATGATGCGTGCATCGGGAACTTTGTGGATGCCCTGCCAAACCTTGTGGTTGGTTTGGTCGCCGAAAAACGATTTTCCAAACGTTTCCTTGTACAAATCGTGCCATTCGCGGGCTACCCAGGTGGGGTAGTGCACGCTGTTGGTCACATAACCCACATGGCTTTCGGCGTAGTGGTAGTCGGGGTACAGCTCGTTGAACATTTTTTGGCTCACTTCACCGTGCAGCATGCTCACACCGTTCACCTGTTCGCTGGTGCGGATGGCCAGGTGGCTCATGGAAAACAACTCAGTGGTGCTCACCGGATCAATTTTGCCGATGGCCATGAGGTCTTCCCAGCTCATGTTGAGCCCGAAAGTGTATTCAAAAATGTAATCGCGCAGGAGGCCTTCGGAGAAAGCGTCGTGTCCTGCCGGTACGGGTGTGTGTGTGGTGAAAAGCTGTGTGGAACGCACTACTTCAAGGGCTTCGTCGTAGGTAAGTTGCTGATCCTGAATGTAATTGCGCAGACGTTCGAGGCCCAGGAAGGCGGCGTGTCCTTCGTTGAGGTGGTACAGGTTGGGACTCACACCCATGGCTTTCAAAGCGCGAACGCCGCCGATGCCGAGCAGCATTTCCTGGCGCAGACGGTTTTCGTTGTCGCCGCCGTACAGTTGGTGCGTGATGGAGCGGTCTTCCCAGCGGTTGTCGTCGATGTCGGTATCCAGCAGGTAAAGCGGAATGCGGCCGACGGTAAGTTCCCACACTTTGGCCCACACGCTGCGTCCTGCCAGGTTGACGTGGATTTTGATCCATTCACCTTTGTCGTCGCGTACGGGTTTGAGGGGCAGTTGGGTAAAAGCGGCCGCTTCGAGTTGGTGTACCTGTTCGCCATGCAGGGTTATGGCCTGCTGAAAATAGCCGTAGCGGTACAACAGTCCGACGGCGATGAGGTTGGTATTGCGGTCGGAAGCTTCCTTGAGGTAATCGCCGGCCAAAACACCCAGGCCGCCCGAATAGAGACGAACGCTTTGGTGCAGACCGTATTCCATGCAGAAATAGGCGATTTTCGGGTCGCCGCCGGCAGGTTTTTCTCCCATGTAGTCGTTAAACGCAGCGTGCAGGGCGTTCATGCTTTTTACAAAGGAGGCCGATTCCAGGAGTTCGTTGGCTTTTTCAATGCTCAGTTCGTCGAGCAAGGCCACAGGGTTGTAATGCAGTTCCTCGAAACGTTTGGGATCGATGCTGCGAAACAGTTCGATGGCTTCGTGTTGCCACGACCACCAGAGGTTGTGTGCAAGTTCGTAAAGGGGGGAGAGGCCTTCGGGCAGTTTGGGCTCGATGAAAACGCGCTTCAAGGCGCCGCCGTTCTGGGTAAGGTTGCCTATCATAAAAGGTTGATGCTTAGTCATTTTTGAAAGTATTGACCATGCTTTTTTTGTTCCGGGCATGGTTTTACACGCCGTTAAGGTACGTTGTTTTGGTTAAGTTCGTGTATAATGGACGAAAAGGGATAGGATTTGTCATCCCAGCCCGCAGGGCGTGGGATGACAAGTTAAAATCAGCAGCGCCATCCCGAAAACCCGGAATGGCGCTGCTTTAAACTTTAAACTTCAAACTACCTTATATCCTGTACTCCCGGCAAATCCGGCGTTTGCGGCATGTATTTTACAAATTTGGCTTCCAACTCTTTTTCCAAAGCCACGTCTTTCATGTCGCCGGCCAGGTTCAAAAGTGTTTGTACGGTGCTCATGGTGTACTGCAAATCCTGCTGGTACGCTTTCTGGAACTCGGGTGAAAGCGAATCGTAGAACTTGAGTTGCTGCTCCATCGTTTCTGCGATTTCACGCATTTTGGCGGCAGCCTTTTCGTTGGCGCCTGCGCGGAAGTAAACATCGGCCAGGAAGGCGGTAAACTGGTCGTACGGGAAGTTGTAGGCCGGGAATACCTCGAAGTACTTGTCGACAAGTTTTTCGGCGTTCTCCTTTTTGCCTTCCACAATCATTTGGCGACCGATGCGGATGATCGACACACGCATGGTTTGCAGGCTGGGCTGGTAGGAGCGGTCGATGAAATGGGGCTCCTTGTCGAAGTTGCCCCACTGCCATTTTTCCATGATGTTTTTAAACGCGATGTCGGTATCCACGCGACCTGCACCCACGATACCGTATTGGTTCATGCTGCTTTTGGTTTTGATGGGCA
>JADLBE010000507.1 GCA_020847915.1 Saprospiraceae bacterium
CCTGCATCACCTCCTTCCAATGCCCCTTCGTATGATCCGCCCTGCCATCTTCCCCAACTTCAAAAAAGTTGTGTTCCATGTTGAGGTAGCGTTTGTGGGTCAGGTTGGATTTCCCATGTTGAATAAAATACAACGGCACCAAATCGCACAAATCGCTGGTGATGTCGTGGGTTCCGTAAGCCAGGTACATGGGAATGTTGATTTTTAACCAATCGTCGATCCGCGGTGTTGAAAATGATTTCCAGGTTTTGACGGATGGGTCATCTTCCGCAGGAGTATTGAAAATTTCACGGTAATAATTGTAGTTGCTTTCCATCTCCTGGTCGGCCTGCGCCCAGGAAATTTTCCCTTGTTCGACGTCTTTTCGGGCCTTACGCACAAATTGATCAATTCTCCCAAAAGGATTCGCTCCGAACAAGCCCAAATGGGTAACGTGTTTGTTTTTTAAAGCAATTTCAACGGCTACTTTGGCGCCTTGCGAATGTCCGGCCACAACGAGTTTGGAATTGTCGACCCAATCTTGTTTCCTCAAAAATTTCAACACTTTTTCCGCCCTTTTTTGGTAGTTTTCCAAATAATCGGCCTTTAGATATGCCATGCTGTATTGCCGTTTGTTGGCAGTATCGGGTATGAAGGCATAGGACTGGTCAAGGTTTTTTTCATCCACAACCACAGGTGTTTTGGGCATGGAAATGATCACCAAATGGTAGTGTTTCCGGATTTCCGCAAGATCAAAATTGCTCACGCCGCCGCCGATCATGTAGGTGCCGTATTGGGCGGAATGGAAAAACAGGGGTATGGGCAACGAGCCCTGGCAAAACAAAAAGACCGGTTTTTTCTGGTTGATGGTGGTATCAACAACGATGAAATCGATCGTGTCTTTTTTGGACTTTAATTGAAAATGCAACGCTTCGCCGTTGATGGTTTCGGGGCGTTGGGCGGAGGCGGTAAGGGCGAAAAGGCAAAGGAGGGGTAGCAATATTTTTAGCATGCTTCAGCATGAAGTTTGTTCGTAACTAAGACGCGGTCAGATGGGAATCCGTGGCTTTTGTGGTGCTTAATTGTAAAGACCTATTCAATTTTTGCCTTTTCACGGTTAACAGTTTCCCCAAACTGCCTTGTCCAAACCGGCCGGTATTTTAAAAAACCAAAAACACCCGCACCCATCACCATCGCTGAACCAATACCGATAAACTGGTAAAAAATGGTCATGGGCCGTCCGTCCGCATCCAGTACCATACGTGGCAAACGGGAAAACACCTCGGCCACAAGAGCGCCGTACAGGCCTATCACACTCCAGTACATAAAACTGAAATGGGTGACCAAATAGTTGCCTTTTTTTGCAATAACCGGGTACAAGCCGGCAGCCAGGGTCAGACCGCTCACGATGGCCAACGCGTGAAACATTCCAAAACCTCCGAACAACCTGTAAATCATAAAAGCGGTGACGTTAACAACCACCATGGCAGCGGCGTACACGTAACCGGTTTGTTTGTGTTTTTGGGTGCCTTTGGCGGCGGCAAGTACCATGGCGCCGGTAACAAGTGCAAGGACGGAAGCCAGCAGGTGAATCCATCCTGTGGCGCCGGTGACGAAGTTGTGCATGGTGACTGTTTTCTGGTAGAATGTGGTTTTATTTCGTGGGATTAAATATCATTCCTGTCAAACATGTTTGGATGATAAATCGATGTACTCCATTGAAAACAAGATGAAAGTAAAGGTTGTGGATGCCATTATAAAATTTTATACAAGGATACCGTTCGCCTTTGTCTCATGGCATCAATCATCACCAGGCGGTACATCCCGGCTTTCAGATTGTTTCCCGGCACCAAAAAATCTCCCGCAGTAACTCCGTTTTGTTCCCACACCTTCCTTCCCATCGCATCCCACAATTCCAGCCGTTCAGTGCCTTCTGGCAACTTCACCGTCCAGCCGCTGTTCGATGGGTTCGGCCAAACCTGTACTTCCGGTGTTTCCACTTCGTCCACAGCCACCGAGCCACACTCCAGAGCATTTAATTTTTCCCACAGCGCATTGTCGAATACAATCGGCACAGTGCCGCCGCCCGGGGTCATGAAATTGGAAGCATCTCCCTGGCGCACCACCACCCAGCCTTTGGAGGGCACAATGTGAATTTTTTGATCGTTTTTGCCCAGGGCAGAATACATGTCGTCGGGTGCATTCGGAATAAGTTTGCCGGGAATGCGAAGTTGCAAACCAGGCAACATAAACGTGTCCTGACCATTGAGCCACCACAGGTATCCGTAGGCCGGATTGATGTTTTGGGACGGCTGCGACATGGCCTGGAAATAATCCTGATCGTGCAGAAGCGTATCGCCGTCCCAAATGCCGCCGGCGAGGTTGAGCAGCCCGTAACGCGCCATGTCGCGCGCACGACCGTACAGGATGTGATCAAACCACAAACCTTTCATACCCGTTGGGTCGAGCAGGCGTTGTTTGGTAAAGATGTTAAGCGTTTGGCCGCTGGCTTCCTCAATCACATCGTGCAGCAGGTGGTACACACCGTTGTGGTAAGCCCAGCGTGTACCGGCATCGGCTTTGTAAATCAAGCATGCGGGATCGGTGCAGTTGGCATCGCCTGTGCCGTCATCCAGGCCGCTGGTCATCGAAAGTTGGTGCCAGGGCGTGATGAGTTGTTCTTTGTCGGGTGACAGGCTCGTCCAGCCCACACCGAGGTAGGTACTCGTGGGTTGGTGGATGTCGATGAGTCCGGCCTCCTGCGCCTGCCCCACCAGAAACGCCGATGCTGATTTTCCGGCCGATGCCCAGTACCAGATGGAGTCCTGAACGTAGGTGCCGAAATATTTTTCCAAAACGATTTTGCCGTCGTGCAGCAGGATAAACGATTTGGTATTGTTGTTTTCGAGAAAGGCGTAGAGACTGTCGATGCGGTCGGGACAAAACCCAAGCACAGCTGGATCTTCGGTGGCCCAGGCGGTGCCGGTTTTGGGTGGGAAATAAAGTTGTGCCTGAAGGGCGATGGGGAAAAGGAGGAGTAAAAGGATACGCATGGTCGTGTTTGTTTGTTGCTTGGACAAATCTACATCATGCAGGTTTAATCTGTTTTAATCCGTGTTCGAAGATCTGTGTCATCTGTGTCCCCTTTCACGCAGTAATGGGACACGGATGACACAGATCTTCGAACACGGATTAAAACAGATTTTAAACTCCAAACTTCGAACACCAAACTAAAAAGCCGTCCCGGCTTTCCGGAACGGCTTCTATGGTATGAACTCATTTTCGTCGAATAACAATTGTCATCCCAGCGAAGCGTGGGATCTATTTACCGGCTTCTTTCCAGGTTCCGGTTTCAGGCAAAGCAGCTACTGCGGCGTAGTAGGTGTTTTCTCATGACCGGGTAGTTTAACTTCCCTGCAAAGAACACACCCACCCTTTCTAATAGGCCTTAGAGCAGCCTTAGAATACGTTGAAAAGTCCTTAGAATTTCAGACGCACCCTAATTTTCCACGAAATACATGTCGATTTCGCCTTTGTTTTTTGCCGCAATTTTGCCGCGGTAGTGGCAGGGAAAATCGCCTTTGATGATTTGGTATACTTCGCCGGAAATGTTGATTTTGCCGCCTTCGCTGGCTTGTTCGATGCGTGCGGCGATGTTCACCGTGTCGCCCCAGATGTCGAACGCGAATTTTTTGGAACCTACCACGCCGGCTACGACCGGACCGCGGTGGATGCCGATGCGGGCATCGAAACGGGGCAATCCTTTTTTGTCGCGTTCGAGGTTCCAGTTGTGGAGCCACTGTTGCATGTCGCGGGCGGCTTCTATCATGTCGCGCAGTTTGCTGCCGTCGCCATCGGCCAAACCGCCGGCTACCATGTAGGCATCGCCGATGGTTTTGATTTTTTCCAGACTGTATTTGGCCATGATTTGATCAAAAGCCTGGAAACAGGTATCCAGCTCCGTGACGAGTTGTTGCGGCGTAAGTTTTTCGGCTATTTTACTGAAACCTACAAAATCGGCGAACAAAACGCACACATCTTCGAAATACCGGGCATTGGTACGGCCCAGTTTTTTCAGCTCATCGGCCACCAGTGCGGGCAGGATGTTGAGCAAAAGGTTGTCGGAGCGCTGTTGTTCTTCGCGGATGATTTTGTTTTTGGCTTCCAGAATTTTGGCGTTTTGGCGGGCGCGGAAATAGCTGAACAACGAGCCGCCGGCGAGCAGGATCAATGCGATCATGGCGGCGATGTTGAACTTGCGGTCGCTTTCCGCCACTTTCAGGTTGCTTTCGTAAATGGTCAGGGAAAGCGAGTCTGAAATGGTTTGGAACATCAGCGAGTCGAGCATGCTGCGTTGTTCGGCAATGAACAAGGCGTCCTGCATTTGTTCTTTCGACATCTCATCGATGCGTGCCATACTTTCGGCGAGTTGCATTTGTATTTCGCGGTACTTGTTGGCCTCTTCGGGGGTGGCGCTTTTTTCGCTGCCGACCTGAATTTTTTCAAGTTGTTTGGCAAATTCGGAGTTTTGTTCGGCGAATCGGTTCATCTGGGCTTCGAACTCCGGCGGAAGGGGGTTGAAACCCGGCTCCGGCGGTTGCGGACTGCGGCCTTCAAGCTTGGCAATTCGACCGTCTATTTCGGCAACTTCGCTGCTTTTGTTGGCTTTGGCGGCCAGAAGGCGCAGGTTTTGCAAGTTGTCGAGCATCAACGCTTTGTTGCCGCTGTGGATTTGTTTGAGGATTTCGTAACTCTGTTCAAACCGGGGAGCGGGTTTGCCGCCACCAAAAGCCCCGCGTTTGCCGGAAGCCATAAGTGCTTTACCTTCCAGGTTGAGGGCAACAGCCCGGAGCTCAGGTGTTTTCATACGTTTGGCAAAGTCCTCCGCTTCGGCTGCGGCATCTTGTGCTTTGCTGAAATCACCAATTTGCATGTATGCCTCCGAAAGCGCGATGTATTTTTCAACACGAGCAGTTCCGGAAGCCGCTTTGGCCTCTCTTTCAAGCGATTGCAATTGTTCGGTTTGGCCAAATAGACCTGTGGTAAACAAACCGCCCCACATAAGGAGCAAACAAAGGATGTTTTTCATGGAAAAAAAACTGGCTGAAATAACGGATTCTTTAAAGCGTGCCGTTGGATTGAAGGATTAAATACACAGAATGCAAAACACCTGATGCATGTAAAAGAGTTCAAAGCTACATTGTTTGGGTAACATATTAGCAGCTAGCGGTTAGCAGTTAGCGGTTAGTTGCAAAAAAAAGCTTGCAATTACTGACTTACCTTTGTTCAACCGCTAACCGCTAACTGCTAACGGCTAAAAATGGAAGCCTTCATCGCCGAACACCTCAACGATCCGCACCCCGAAGACTTGCTGCTATCCGCCGCGCGTTACCCGGGCGTGTCCGTAGCGGAGGCGGTGACGCAGATTCAGGCGTTGCAAAAGTTGCGCCACAAAGCGCCGGCATGGTACAACACGGCCCTGCGGTTTCCGCCGCGTTTGTCCATCGAACAGGCGTCATCGGGTGTTACGGCAGCTTTTAAGGCTTCGCTTATTCAGGGCAAAACCATGGCGGATCTTACGGGCGGACTCGGCATTGACGTACACGCTTTTTCCCAACATTTTGAAAAGGTGGTTTACGTCGACCAAAACCCGCAACTCGTTACCCTGGCCCGCCACAATTTCGCCGTTTTGGGCGCCGATAACGTGGAAGTTTGGGAAGGCGAAGCGGAGGCTTTTTTGGAAAAAATTACACGGCATTTTGATCTTATTTACCTCGATCCGGCGCGCCGCGATGCCGGAGGGGGACGGGTGTTCAGGCTCCACGACTGTACCCCCGACGTTTTGAACCTTCGCACCAAACTGCTCGCCTGCGCCGATAAAGTTTTGGTCAAAACGGCGCCCATGCTCGACATCGCTTTGGCCATGCGGCAACTGGAATTTGTACAAAAAGTGTGGGTGGTTTCGGTTGACGATGAAGTGAAGGAATTGCTGTTCCTTCTGGAAGACAAGCCAGCTTTTCCTGAAAACATACCCATCGAAACAGTCAATCTGGGCAAAACGCCGTTTCATTTTGTTTTTTCCAAAAAAGAGGAACAAGAGGCCGCAGCCGAAATGTCGGAGCCTTTAACTTGCCTCTACGAACCACCCGCTACCATCTTTAAAGCTGGCGCTTTCAACACGTTTGCACAGCGGTATGGTTTGAAAAAACTACATACCCACACGCACCTCTACACTTCGGAAACGTTGAATCCTGAAGTGCCCGGGCGCGTCTTTCACATCCGTACGGTAACGAAATACGACAAAAAAGCGGTGGCTGCGGTTGTCGCCGGCGCACAAGCCAATGTGGCCGTGCGCAACTTCCCCGATACGGCTGAAATGGTGCGTAAAAAACTGGGATTGAAAGACGGCGGTGAGGTGTACTTGTTTGCGGTAACGACAGGGGAAGGGAAAAAAATAATTATTGGAGAAAAGTAAAATTAAAACGGATTTATTTCCCGTCTAAATCCTGCCTGAAAATCTTTTCCAGCATTTCATACAATTCAGGGTGGCGGTTTGCCAGCTTGTCTGGTTGTTTGAAAAAGTACTCGCTCACCACACTGAAAAACTCCGCTTCATTGGTGCTGCCGTAAGGGTTGATTTTCGATTCACCTTCGCGTATGTCCTTGATTTCCTGGTGCATAAGTTTCACCCACGGAATTACAAAAGGCTGGTCAACAAGTGCTTCGGGGATGCCGTCCGCGGTGCCGTCGGCCCGGTCGAGCAGGTGTACAAACTCGTGAATGCCCACATGTTGGCTCGAATGCTGGTCGTAAAAAGCCCGGTGCAGGGAAGGTTTCGACAGGATCATGGTGCCGGTCATACCAGTTCCGCCCACCATGCCAAGGATGTTGCGTTCTTCGGCTTCCCGAGTTTTAAAATCCTCGTTAAACGCGCTTTCGTACAAAAGCACTTCGTTGAGGGACCGGTAATGCCAACCCGGAAATCCGAACAAAGGAATGACTGCACTCGCTGCCACCAGCAGGCGGTCGGTATCGTCCACTTCCTCGCCTACGCCGGTGATGCGAACGTTGTCCAGGAACTGCAAAATACCCTCCTCGAAACGGGTTTGTTCCGAAGCTGAAAGTTGGTTGTAAAAACTTACTTTTTCTTTAAGGATGAGACGCCAGGCGTTGGGAAAGGCTGCCGTTTTACGGTTTTTCTTTTTGGGAAAAACCCACCAGCCGAATGCAGCAACAAGCAGCAGGAAAACGGCGAAGAAGATGATTTGGGTGGTTGACATGGTTAAAAGTAGAGTTGTTCAGATCGGATGTCAAGAACAGCGAAGAATTTTTTGTGCTTCTTCCTGAACTTCATCACTGGTTACAACTCTTTTTTCATCAATTTGATCAGCACTTCGTTGTATAATGGCTTTTTCAGTATCCGTCAAATTGTCGGCCCAGTCCTCCTTTTCCCTTAAATTTTTAAAATAGGTTATAACCTTTTTCAGCAATCTGGGATTGTCGGTTTCAATAGCTAATTCGATGAGGTTGTTTTTCAACTCGGCGATGCTCATGCTGCTGTGATATTTTGATCTGCCCAATTGGGTCTAGGAAACAAAGTTAAGCTTTTTTAGCGACCGCTGCCATTTGAGGTAATCATCATATTCTGAGTTTTTTTATGAATTTTTCACCCAAATCCAAAATAATGATCAATTTTTTGGATTGTAATCCGAAAAATTCATGAAAATTTGGGGATTAATGTTGTCGGTAGACCCAAGGCACAACATATGCCTTCCAGCTAATGTGGAAGCCAAGTAAAACGCCTCACCTGGGGTATGGAGGCATGTCCTGAAAAGTCCTGAAATGATTTTTGGAGTTGTATAATTTTTATCTTTATATTTGTTCTTGTCAACATTAATACATCATATACAGATGCTTGCACCTCTACGTATTACACTTGCTTTGTTAATTTTATTCCTGGCTTCTACGGTTTGGAGCCAAAAAAAGGCACATCCGACGTCTTTTGAATTGGGTTACGACCTTTTGTGGCTGATTGATAAAAACACATATCCTTCCACATCCCTTTTTGGCCGATACCATTTTGATCAGACGGAAGATAAAGGTAAAGCCCTAAGGCTAAGACTTGGTGCAACATTCCATCGACCCGATTCCACGGTGAATGACCTGTATTATTATTTTGACAGCTATGAATATTCCCTATACATCCAACCGGGTTTGGAATGGCAGCGTAAGTTCGGACGTTTGGACTGGGTATTTGGTTTTGATGTGCCGTATGCTTACCAATTTTTGGAAACACATTACAAATACAGATATCAATACCAAAACATAGATGAGCTTTTTATATATGAAGTATTCGAGAAGGGACATAAGATTGGCGTTAGCCCACTAACAGGCCTTCGACTTCATTTAGGGAACCGATTCTTTTTATATTTAGAAACATCCATCGATGCTAGCTATCTGCATTATAGACTTAAGGAATACGTGCAGTATGCCAATACTTACCCTCCAAGTTTTTATACAGATCCACACCAAAGACTTTACAGAGATGATTTTCAAGTAGTTTTTAATCCGATTAAAACCCTTATGATTTCTTTTTCATTTTAAAAAAACCAAAATTTATGACTCACCTCACCTCACCTCACCTCACCTCACCTCAACTCACCTCACCTCACCTCACCTCACCTCACCTCACCTCACCTCACC
>JADLBE010000508.1 GCA_020847915.1 Saprospiraceae bacterium
AACGCGGATTTAAACGGATATTTAACCCATGAAAACCACCGCCCAAGTCACCTCCATCTTCCACTGCTCCCTCGAGCGAGCTTTCAAAACGCCCATTCTCGGCGATGCTACCCAATTTTTGGTAGGTTACGGTCCGGTGCCTGCGGTGATCAAATTTACCGACGATGCCACCTGGGGCAAACCGGGCGGTACGCGCATCCCCCATTCTGCAGATACCCTTTTTTCAAAAGGTGGACCCATCGGGTTGGATGAGGTTTACGAACGGGTGGAAAACACGTATTGGAAATGGGGCATCGCAAAATTCCTGCAGCCGAGCATGGGCTTTTCCGAGTTTAGAGGAGAGATGTTTTTTACACAAAATGAAGATGGAACAGTGCATGTGCGCTGGGTGTACACCCTGTTTTCCAACAGCCTGGCGGCGTATCCTTTCCATTGGTTTTTTGGAAAGGTGTTCTGGAAAGGGCAAATGCAACTTGGGATACGGAACATGAAACGGTATGCGGAGTCGGATGCGGCGTTTTTATACGAATAAAATCCGTTTTTATCCGCGTTGCCTGCATCTGTGTCATCCGTGCGCCATTGAGAGCATGCGAAGAATGCATGGATCTTAAATTTTTCGCATCCTCTCAATGGCACACGGATGACACGGATGCAAGCAACGCGGATTTAAACGGATTTTTTCCGATTTCACCTAACTCCCTGAAACTCCCTACCCAGCCAGCCATAACTGCTGTGCCATGGGTCAGAAATAGCGATGCTGTCGTTTTGTTGGAAAAACCGGATGGTGGAATATTGGGTGTTTACTCCTTGAAAATGAAGAAACGGCTCCCCATCCGAAATCACGGAGTCGAAAACAAACCGGGTCGCCTGGTTCAACACACAACCGTTGCTGTTCAAAACTATAAGCGTGTCGTTGGCAGACTGCATCGTCAGCACCCCATCCATTTCCTGTTGTTCCCACGATTGGCCGTTGTAAGTGGTGCATAAAAATTTTCCATGGTAATCACCGGCAACTTCTTCGGCAGGGGTTGGGTTGTCTTCCGGTTTGTTACACATGGCAAAAAGCAAACAAACACAGGCGATCAACGGAAAAAATGCAGGTTTCATGTTGTTCGTTTTTTCAAAAATACAACATTTCGAGCACCGATTGCATCTTGTAATCAACGAATCGCCACAACGAGCACTTTAACACCAACCTCCTTGCCTGGGGCTTCGTTTTCCCGGTAACTTGCATCCGCAAAAACCTGCAAACACCATGAATGTAACCCAACCCATCCGTTCCGGACTGGCCATCGCGCTTTCCCTGCTTCCCCTTTTTCTTTTTTCCCAAAACCTCAACCAACTCTGGTCGCACATCGATTACGGTGAAGCTATCGGTTTGCATGGCATGTACGTGACCGACCTCAACGGCGACGGGGAAAATGAGTTGCTGTTCAGTGGACAGCAGTACCCCGGACAACACGTTTTTGTGACCTCTTATGCCAACGGTCAGCTCAAAAACCTTTGGCAAAGTCGGTTTTACGATGACTTAGGCGTTGCAAAGGTGTTGGTTTTTAATGCGGACAACGATACCGACCAGGAGATCGGCATCCTGTTGCACGACGGCACGTTTGAAGTGTACGACGGCACAACCTACGCCCTGCTTCAATCCATTCCCACGGGCGTAAGCTTTCCATACGATGCCCAAATCGCCAACATCGACGCCGACCCGGCGATGGAGCTGGTTACAGTTTCCGTCGTTGATCTTTCGGTGTTCGACCTGGGTTCGCTCACCATGGAATACCAGGACGCCGATTATGCCGGCTCTCAGGTGCTGACCGGGGATGTTGATGGCGATGGCATCACGGAAATAGTTGTTTCCTCTCCCAACGACAACAAAGGTTACGTGCTCAACGGCATTACCAAAGCCGTGGAATGGACGTACCTCGGCAGCTTCGGCAACCGCATGGCACTTGCTGACACCAACGGCGACAACGTGCCCGAAATCTTCGGCGCGTCATGGTCCGGCTCCATTACGATTTACGATGGTCTCCTGCACACGCCTGTTGATGAACTCGTCGCCATACCCAACGGCGTGGACGCCATGTGGACAGGAGATACCAACCAGGACGGCGTGGATGAAGTTTTTGTCGGCGACAGCCAATGGGGCGAAATCCGGGTGTACAATGCCGAAACAGGCGTGCAAATCAAAACCATCGACAATCCCAACCACGGCGTGACACGGGTGTGCGCAGGCGATGCCGACAACGACGGCGATACCGACGTGGTGTGGGGCGCAGGCTTCAGCACGTCGGGCGCCGATAACCTGTACATCGCCGACCTCAACCTGCAACTGGTTCAATACACCTCCCAAGATCTTGACGGACCATTTTACCTAAACGCCGTTGACGCCGATGCAGACGACGATTCGGAATATTTCATAGCCTCCTACGGCAGCAACAGCGGTTACGATGGCGCCCATATTTTGGCATTTGATGTGAACACAGGCGATGCCATATGGTCGGAGCCGGTCAACGACAGATTTGCACGAACCACCATGGGCCGCGGCCGCAGCAGCACCCAATGGGAAATCGCCGGCGGATTCGGTCTGCTGAACACCCTCGATGCGGCAACACATGCTTTGCTCGGTCAGCCCGACGTGGGCGTGGTGAGCGACGTGGTGACGGCGGACATCGACGGCGACGGTCGCGACGAATACATCGTGGGCGGCAGCGACGGCCGGGTGCGCATTTTAGGTTTCGACAACAATGGCAACCTGATTCCCGAGTGGAACAGCGTGATTTTTGGCCAAATCCAAACGGTGCGTGTGTTTGACGTGGACGATGATCCGGCATTGGAAATCCTGTTTTGCACCTCGGAGTCCATCCTGTATTGTTTCGACGGCACAACCAAAGCATTGCAATGGCAAATCGGTGATTTTTACGGCGCAAGAGATATGGAAGTGACTGATTTCGACGGCGACGGCGCCCTCGAACTGCTTGTCGCCCGTGGTAATACCTTATCAGTGTACGACCTGGCTACCCAAGCTCTGGACATCACTTACGATTTTTCCGCCACAGGCGAACTTTGGGCCCTCGAAGCCGTTAACCTCGACGGCGACGCCCGGGAGGAATTGCTGGTGGTTGATGCACGTTTGCGCATCATCGATCTGGAAACCGGTTTGGAAACCTGGCGCAGCGACGTGATCCAACCCAACAACGTTTTTGGCGCCGTTCATTTGAACGTAAGCGATCTTTTCAACGACCAGTTTTTAGACATTTTTGTGGGCACCATGCTCGGCGCCTACCACTTCAGCTCGGCCTCGTCCATCCCCGATGTGGTGCCGCCCCGTGTGCGAAGTACACAACCGGTGGCCGATGCGCAGTACCAGGCCATCGACGTGCCCGTTATAGCAACGCTAAACGAAATTCCCAACCTGTTAACGGTAACCTCCCAAACCGTTAAGGTTAGGGATGCGCAGGGTGCATCGATTTACGTGTCGTTCTTCTTTGACTCCCTCCTCTACCAATTGCGAATGGACCCGTTATCAGGCGTTTGGCCTTCCAACGACACCATTACGGTGTGGTTTTCTGGCGCCATCGCCGACCCGTCGGGCAACACCCTCGACGGCAACAACGACGGCACGGGAACCGGCACCCCGGCCGACGATTACAGTTGGACTTTTACGACGGGCACCGGTTTCGATGACCTCGGTCCTGTTGCCTTGAGCACCAACCTTACGCCTTCCATTATCTGGCCGGGCATGTCTTTTAAGCTGGCCGTTTTGTTTTCTGACTTGTCCGCGCAGGCCACTACCGGCGTCGCTGCGGCGGAATATTACCTCGACCAGCCCGGTACACCCGGAAGCGGCACAGCTTTCGCTCCAACGGACAATGCCTGGGGCGACGTGCAGGAAAACACCTTTGCCAATATTTCGGCTTTAGGCTGGACGGGTGGTCAACGCAGCATTTTTGTGCGCGGCCGCGACCTGGTCGGCAACTGGGGACTACCTGTGGAAGTGATCGTAACGGTTAATGCCGAATCGGCAGCAAGCTGGCCAATGTTTGGACAAAATGCGCAACACACCAACGCCAACACCGGCAGCACCCTCGCGCCGCCGCTCAAACTGAAATGGAGCAAAACGTTCGACGACGATTACATTGCCCTGCGCCCGGTTACCTATGCCAACGGCTACCTGCTGGCGCCACTCCAGGGCTACTTCAGCAGCGCCGTGCAATGTTTGGATACGCTGAATGGCGATACCGTCTGGACCAAAGAGTTCGTGCCCAACCATTCGATGAATCCTGTGGCTTACGGCTACGGTCAGGTGTACGTGCAGGCGGGATACAACACCAACAACAGCAACGTGTCGTGTTACAACCTGCTTACCGGCGACCTGGTTTGGAAATCGCCGTTTGATGCCCAGTGGGAATCGTACCTGGGGCCCACCGTCGCCGAGGGTCGTGTATTCATCAACGGCGGACAATACGGCGGCATGTACGCCTACAACGCTTTCAACGGCGTGCAGCAGTGGTTTACGCCGCTGCCGCAGTTCGACCAATGGACACCCGCCGTGTTTGAAGGCGTGGCCTACGCATTTGCCGGAGGCGCACTTTCGGCCCACGACGTGCCTACGGGCGCCAAACTTTGGGAAAAATTCCTGCCCTTCGATTATTTTACCTACGAAATGAAAACCGCACCGGTGATTGATGTGGAAAACAGGTTGATTTTTACCACTTCTGATTACCATTTGCACGCCATCGACCTCGATACCCGGGAAATTGAATGGACAATCAACAGCACGTTTGGCATCAGCCCGGCCCTGCTCGACGGTGTGTTGTATGTGATCCGCGACAGTATGCTCGAAGCGCGCAACGCCCTCACCGGCAGCTTGTTGTGGAAATTTAACGGTGTTGAATCGCTGAGTTATCCGCCGGTTTTAAACAACGATTACGTGTTTGTCGCTTCCGTAGACAACGTGTACGCCGTACACCGCGCCACAGGACAATACGCCTGGAACTACCATCATGGCGGTTACCCCACGCTGGGTGAAAACATGCTTTTGATGGCCGATAAAACGGGTACGTTGCGGGTGTTTGAAATGACAACTTCTGCTGCTGCAACGCCGGATAAACCAAACCTTGGTTTCAGCGTTTTGCCCAATCCTGTGGAAACGGGCGGAACGGTACTTTTGCAATACAACTTACCATCAGGTGAAGAAGTTCGCCTCGACATCAGCGACGCTTCCGGTCGATTGATTTCGACATTGGTGCAAACCCAACAACCCGAAGGCGAACAAACGGCGGTGTGGAATACCCGCGATGCTTCGGCCGGTGTGTATTTTGCGAGGCTGACGGTGGGTGGGGAAACGGTGGTAAGGAAGGTAGTAGTGCGGTAAAAAATCTTTCACTTTCTATCTTTCAATGCTATGAATCAGGTCTTAAACAGAATTATTTTCAGATTTTTAAAACTACTTTATTGGGAAAAAGTAGCTTATAAACTTCCTGATATTTAGAAGTTGTTAAATATTGACAAAATATATAAATATTTTAGCTAGGCTATTATCTTTGGGAATCCTTGAATCAATAAATGACTAAAACATGGAAAAATTAATTTGGGTAAAGAAATCAAGCATTATTTTGATCGTGCTTTTATTTTGCCTTGACCTTTATTCGCAGAATAATATACCAAACGGGGGGGGGTATGGGTCTGCAATGACGATATTCGTATAGAGTTTGGTTTAGCCTTTGATAAAGAGTTCGAAGATGCATGCGGCGGTTTTTCACAAGCTGAGTCTGTTTGCCTTACTGCTTTAAATGATGCATGGGATATTTGGACAAATATAGGGGTAATTAATTCTGGTTTTTCTCCCATATTTACAAAAAGTGGCACTACTATTTCGATTGATATTCCAGGTAGTAATGCATCTTCTATGACAAATACTGCTGCAACTAAATGGGCAGAACAAAATCAATGCATTAATGTTGATTGCATTATTTTTTTTACAGGTGCATCAGGATTTAATGGTTGGACTAATGGAGATCAAACGCTTTGTTATAATGAAAATCCTTACGAGACAAGAGGAAGGATATTGGTCGCCTTGAATAACTCATTCTCTACTTTAAAATACACAGTCGCTCATGAAATTGGGCATTTTATGGGAATTGAATATCATGAAAATGAGGGCCCATCCCCTTGTGTTGGCGATTGCCCTATTCAGTGTGTATCATTGATGTGTCAAAATGGAGGCTGTTCCAATAATGATGTCACAAACATAACAGCATGCATTCGCAGTAGACTAATTGGTTACTTGAACCAAAGAGAATGCGAATGTCTAACACATCAACATCATACAGGTTTATCAACCAATGATTGTAACTATTGTAACACAACCATAGTCTCATTCAGTTGTGACAATCAGACTCCTATTGAAAATTGTTTTGAGCAGGGTAATATTATGAATTTTACAATTGTACTTGAAGGTGGTTGTACCCAACCATTTGATTTACCTATAAGGGTGAGATTCCCTACTGGTCATATAAAGCCATTACTAAATTCGGGCGGCCAAATCATAAGCAACTATTTTACAAATTACACCGTGAATTCGAATACCTTATATACTGAATTGAAAGCACTGAATTCAGATGGCTCTGAAAAATATATTACATTAGATGGTTATGAGCAACAGACCATTACATTTTCTATGATTTTTGAATTTGATCCATCTTATGCCGACATAATTGATAGTTACACTATTAGTTCTTATCTTGGCAAGTCCCTAAAAGGAATATTGGACATTGAAGTATTGGATATTTCTCCCTATTATGAAAAAATAATCTTACCTGGCCAAACTATTATTGATGCTTTCACGCCGCCACCCGCTAAACCTGTTTATTACAATTTTCACATTACAGGAGGCGATTTAATTCTTCCTTATGTAACTGAATTGGATTTTGAACCGGGTAACCCTCAAGTGCCTTTTCCGGTTTTCCTTGATCCAGTACCTTTAACAAGTGGTATAACGTCCTATTTGTTTATCCCTCCTAGTGGAACAATAGCTGATCGACAATTGAATCTTCGCATGGCCTCAGGAACCTCCATTATTCTCGAGCCTGATGTAAAACTAACCATGATCGAAGGTTCCCTCCAAGGCTGCAGCGAAATGTGGAAGGGTGTGAACCTCGATAACGGCGCTTCTGTCGTTCTTGAAAACACCCTTGTAGCCGATGCACAATTCGGACTAAAGTACAATGGTTCAAGCCATTCCTTCATAACCAATTCAGAATTTCGAAACAACAACTTTGGTATTTATTCTATCTCTCCCAAAGGTGGTTTGAGTCCAAATATTATTTTAACTGGAAACGAGTTTCACAGTACTTCCGAAGGTCTAAAGTCTGCCTATTCCGGACAATTTCCAAATCCTGGAAACAAAGGTTATGCCGGAATGTATGTTGAAAACCATGCTTTATTGAATGTAGGCAATCCATCCAGTGAAGTCAATACATTTCATGACCTGCAAAATGGTATTGTAGCAAAAAAGTCCAACATACAGGTTCGCAATTCTATTTTTAGCCATATGGAACAAACCACAGTTCCTTTTGGGTATCCTTTGGCCTCTAGTGGAAACGGTATTCTCGTTACGCAAGGTTCTTTACACCAATACGGTTTGGGCGATGATGTTTCATCTTCACCTGTAACTTTTAGCAATTGTACCAATGGCATCCGTGCCAGTTTGGCATCCATTTACATCTATGACAACCGTATGCAGGATGTGCTTTACGGCGTTCGTTCCACTTCTAATGTACCTCGGCCTTACCGTATTGAAAACAACAACATTCGAGCTTCGGAAGCTGGTATTGCTTTACACCAACTCAGTCAGGCGCCTGGAGGCGCTTCTATTGCAGACAATACCATAACCATCAACGGCAATCCGGCTGGGGTGGGCATCAAACTCGGAGGAATTCCTTACGCAACGCACAAAGGTGGTGTGGTTAAAAACAATGCAGTTTACGTTCGAAATGCAGCAAAAGGCATAGAGATGAACCAAACCAATGAGCTTACGGTAAGCAACAATACCGTTTACCTGCAAGGCGGTTCCAACTACGTAGGCATACAAGCAAATGGCGGTTATAAAAATGCAGTGTTGTGTAACAATGTGGTGGGTTCATTGCAAGCGCAATCAACGAGTGGAGGACCGGAAGCAACCGACTTCATCAATATTAGAGCTTATCAAAGCATGAACTCGCCTGAAAATGAATGGGGATGTAACCTCATGATGGGCTCAGGCATAGGAATGGAGTTTTCAGGGGCAAGCGAATTGAGCGATATACGTGGAAATAAATTTCAGGAACTGAATTTTGGTCTGCAAATCGGTCTGGCGCCCGCCAACGGTGATGCTTTTACGGGACCACAGGTTCATCGAGGGAATATTTGGGATGATGCAACCTTGTTTAATGCAGGAGCAAGGTACTTAGGTAATGCAGATTTCGTCTTGGCGTCAAAATTTACTGTTGATGATACTTATAATAGTCAAGGGATAACTTCAATTTTTTACCCCAGTTCAATTAATGGCCCTTCGGGTTGGTTTGAAATTCAAGGAGACAACAATTCTACTTTTCAATGTAGTGGTCAACAACTTGGTTATCCACTAAATTGTGCGCCACTTTCTTTCATTGTTCCAACAAGGGAACAGCTTGAAACCACCATTTCAAAAGGAGAGGTCTTGGGTACACATTTTGAAGACGCATTAAACTGGACAGCACAAAAGCACCTTTACCGTAGGCTAAACTCCGAAGGCAACCCCTACATTGGTAATACCTTTATTTCGGATTTCCTTACATCCGGAACAAATCAAACACTGAGGGAGTTTGGCCATATTGAATCGGATCTTCATATCCTCTATTCACTATCAAGTAGTGACAGCAATACGATTCATACCAGAGAGAATCACTTGGGCCAATTGTTTACAAATCTTGCACTTGCAGAAATCCAACTGGCAGACACAACAATTAATGAATCAGATTTGGATTCACTTCAGCAGGCCATTCGGGGTTTTATTCAAAGCGCTGAAGGCACTTCTGAGTCAATTCTGGATTTGGTTGGAGCAATCGATAGTTTGGTATATGTAGAATCTGCAAACGTTCAAATTTCCAATGGAACGCTTCCCGATACCATGTTGTATCAAAGCAACGAAAAGGTTGTTAATGCGATATTCATCTCAATTGTTGCGCAAAAACTACCAATTTCAAGTTCAAACATTGCTACACTGGAGTATATAGCCGGACAATGTCCATTGGAAGGTGGTGATGGTGTAATTGCAGCGAGAAACTTACTGGAGAGTATTGATACAATGGCAAGATTCTACAACGATGCCATTTTGTGTCAATCGTTTACCCGTCCAACAGCTTCCAGTACGACCTTAAATAATAACGAAGTTTCATTTGTTGTTAGGCCCAATCCTGCAAGCGACAGACTTATACTTGAGTACTCCTTAATTCAAGAAGGTACTTATCTATTTAGCATGGTTGATTTGCAAGGAAAGTTACTGTTTGAACAATCGATTCCAGGCGGGACACATACTATTCCGATTGGCCTGCCATTGATACCTAATGGTTTGTACCTATATCGTATTTCAAACCTTGAAGGAATTATCCATTCTGGCAAATTCCTCGTTCAGCAATAAATTTACAGTCTCAATTCAATGGAGCACCACTACGGTGCTCCATTGTTTTTAATTTATAAATTTATGAAAAGCTTTAAATTAATTTCAACTCTGATTATAATCTTTTTTATAGGGCATTTACAGGCTCAAAAAAAAGATTACATTTGGCTGGCCGGCGATGATAGTTTCTCAACAAATCCTAACTTTGGAGGTATAACTGTTAATTTCAACAATGACGCACTGCAAATATATAAGGAAGATAGATATATGAATTTTAGCAATGGAAATGAAGCGGCAATTAGCTCATATTCAGGCTCATTGTTGTTTTATACCAACGGTTGCAGCTTAGCCAATTATCAAAATGAAATGCTAGAAAACGGAGATAGCATTAATATCGGTAGTATTTTTAACTCGTATTGTACTGATAGCAATTCAGATGGATATCCATCAGGTTTCCAAAGTTCAATTATATTGCCTTTGAGTAATGAAGACAGTATTTATTATCTATTTCATAAACGCGTGGTGATTGTAAATAATCCGCTCTCAATTTTATCACTTGATCTTTTAAGCTCTGTTGTAGACATGTCAGCAAATAATGGTCAAGGAAAGGTAATTTCGAAAAACCAGATTGTTTTTCAAGATACGTTCTCCTATGGTGATATGACTGCTGTTCGGCATGCAAATGGAGAGGAGTGGTGGCTTGTCACACCAGGAAGAAGAAATAATAAATATTTTGTATTCAAATTTGATTCCGGAGGAATTTCGCTCACCCATGAATTAGAAATAGGCGACCCGACACCCCCAGCCGGCGAAGGCGGTGGCCAAGTATTGTTTTCCCCTGATGGAAGCAAATACATCAGGTTTAACCCCCACAACAAAATCAGAATGTTTGATTTTGATCGTACCACAGGGTTGCTGAGTAATTACCAAAACATCGATGTGGATTTTGGGAACGAATCTCCTTTCGACGGGGGCCTGCTGATTTCACCCAGCGGACAGTATCTGTATGTTTCCGTTAAACGTCATTTGTACCAAATGGATCTTTTTTCCGCGGATGTGGAAGGTTCGCAAACGTTGGTAGGTGACTACGATGGCTATGCGGACCCGTTGGCGGCCAATTTCGGACGTGGGTTAATGGGGCCGGACTGCAAATTATACGTTTTCCCTGGTAATGATAACAGAGTAGTCCATGTTATTCACAATCCAAACGAGCTTGGGTTAAACTGTAATTTTGAACAACATGCTTTAAATACACTTACCCACCATGGATCTACCTTCCCCAATTTCCCCAATTTTCGGCTAGGTGCACTTGGCGAGCCGGTGAGCCCGTGTGCCGGGTACACGGTAAACAGCACGGAAGCGCCTGTTTTTAATTCCGGTTTGCCGTTGGTGTCGGTATTTCCCAATCCTGCGTCGGAGTATGTGCGGGTTTTGCCCAACCGTCCGTTGTCCGAAGGCGCCGTTTGGTCGTTGTACGACGGCATGGGGCGTCGGGTACGTACTGCCATTGCAGGTGGTGTAAACGAAGGCGTGGAAGTTTCGTTATCGGGGATGCCTTCGGGTTTGTATGTGTGGGAGTTGCGCGCGGGGCACGGCGGGCATTTGGGTAGTGGGAAAGTGGTGGTGCGCTAAAAAATCTGCCTTAATCCGCGTTTCGCCAGATCCGCGTTTTCCGCGTTCCCATGTGGCATCGTATTGGGAACGCGGAAAACGCGGATCTTACGAAACGCTGATTAAGGCAGATTTTTACCTTATCTTTGCGGGCTATTTTTGAAAAAACATGCTCGACAAACTTCAACCCATACGCGAAAAATACCTTCACCTCGAAGAATTGCTCTCCGACCCCGGTACCGTGGGCGACATGGAGCGTTTTAAAAAGGTAAACAAGGAATACAAAAAACTGCAACCCATCGTGCAGTCCCATGCGCAGTATGAAAAACTCCTGTCGGACATCGAAAGCGCACGCCGCATGCTCGCTGCCGAAACCGACCCGGAGATGCGCGAAATGGCCCGCGACGAAATAGATGGGCTGCAACCGCAGCTCGATGCCGTGGAGCAGGAACTGATCGCGTTGCTTACGCCGAAAGATCCCGAGGACGAAAAAGACTGCATCATGGAAATCCGCTCGGGTACCGGTGGCGACGAAGCGGCGCTTTTTGCCGGCGACCTGTACCGCATGTACCTGAAATATTTCCAAACGCAAGGCTGGCAGGTGGAAGTGGTGGATGAAAACGAAGGCACGGCCGGCGGTTTCGCCAAAGTGATCCTCGAAGTGAGCGGCGAAAACGTGTACGGCAAACTCAAATACGAATCGGGTACCCACCGCGTACAACGTGTGCCCGAAACCGAAGCCAAAGGCCGTGTACACACTTCAGCGGCCACGGTGGCCGTGATGCCCGAGATGGACATCGAAGACATCGACATCCGCAAGGAAGACATCCGCACCGACACGTTCCGCGCGAGCGGCGCCGGCGGTCAGCACGTAAACAAAACCGAATCGGGTGTGCGTTTTACCCACATTCCCACGGGCATGGTGGCCGAAAGTACCGAAAGCCGTTCGCAGCACAAAAACCGCGACATCGCCATGGGCCGCCTCGTGCAGCAAATCAAAGCGATGCAGGAACAACAGCAGGCGTCGGCCATGGCCAGCCAGCGCAAAAGTCTTGTAGGCTCGGGCGACCGCTCGGAAAAAATCCGCACCTACAACTGGCCCCAAAACCGGGTAACCGACCACAGGCTGGAAGGCGACAACAAAAATTTTAACCTGGATAAAGTTATCGAAGGCGAACTCGAAGGCATCATCGAAAACCTGACGATCGCGGACAATGCGGCGAAAGCCATCGTAGATTAGCGGTCAGCGGTCAGCAGGCAGCAGGCAGCAAAAAAAATGGTTCGCGGTTTACATAACCACGAACCATTTTTTTGCTGCCTGCTGCCTGCTGACCGCTGCCTGCTGACCGCTGCCTGCTAATCTACGTCGGGTTTTCTTCAGGTTTAACTTCACTTGTCTCCTCGACCTCAGTCACTTCAGCAACTGGTGGTTTCACCGGCTCTTCTTCAAGCAAACTTTCGCGGAAAAAACGGCGCTGAAACAGCAAAATGCTGAACACACCCGTGGTGATCGCCGCGTCGGCTACATTGAAGATGGGGGAAAAGAACAAATACTCCTCGCCACCGAAATAAGGAACCCAGGAAGGTATGGTGAGGTATTTCATGGGGAAATACAACATGTCCACCACCTTGCCGTGCAGGAAAGTGCCGTAACCTTGTCCGGGCGAAACAAGCTGTGCCAAACCGCCGTGGTACGGTGATTCGGTAAAAATAAGGCCGTAAAAAGCACTGTCGATGATGTTTCCGAGTGCACCGGCGGTGATGAAGCCGATACTCCAAAGGTAGCCGATGGGTGCGGAAGGTGTGGCTATGAGTTGGCGGATGTACCAAATGAGGCCCAACACCATAAGGATGCGGAACGAGCTGAGCAGCAATTTGCCATATTCCCAGTCGAACGTAATGCCGAAAGCCATGCCTTCGTTTTCAACAAAATGCAGGCGGGCCCAATTAAGGCCGAGTATGGCGTAGTCCTGGTTGTATTCGAAGTTGGTTTTGATGTAAAACTTCGAAAGCTGGTCTATAAGGAGTACCAGAACGATGATCAGGGTTACTTGCAGCGAGCGTTTCAACGTCGTGTAGGGTG
>JADLBE010000509.1 GCA_020847915.1 Saprospiraceae bacterium
AGGTTGTTTGCGCTTTGAATTACTAACCGGAATTTGGATCAAATCTTCTCCCAATTCAACTTCCAGTTTGGCCAAAGAACGCAAGGTGAAATTGTGCTCACCGCTGAGCCATTTGCTGATTTCGGATGGACTTTTACCCATCCTTTCAGCAAGGTCTTTTTGGCTCCAGCCTTTGGCTTCCAGCAGCTCATGTATACGGACGACGAGCTCACCGTAACGGCGGACGAACTGGTGTGTTTCCGGTGGTGTTTCGGCTAAAATTTGTCGTGCGGTATGGTTGCGCATGGTAGTAGTAAATTTTAAATCGGATTAAATGTAAAGTTCCGTGCTTCCCTGAAAGTCCACAAGTAGCCGATCGTCTTCCTCATGAATCACAATCATCTCATCGTGTAGCGCTTCTTCAATCCGTTTTGCAAAGGTATTTGCCTGATGGAAATAGTAAACCAATCTCTCACTTTCCTGGGCGCTGGTAGCAGATTTCACGCCACCAGTTTCAGGATCTTTATCGTTTCGCACGGTGTAAAATGTCACAAGGTGCGATTCGTCGTCCCAGATTTCGAGGGTAAAATTATTCATTTAAAAGTGAATTTACAAATTTTTGTTCACTTATAAGTTTATTAGAGCATCATTTTACCGTAAAGGATTTATACTAAGGTAAAATTACGCGGCTACAAAAATAAATAAAATGTTTTAAATATGATATAAAATGTTTTAAATAAATAATTTCGGGACGGTTACTTCAACCCCCACCGCTCCCGATGCCACGCCAACCGCTCCGTCGAGGGAGCAAGCGTGTGTCCTTGGGCGGAAGAATCTTTTATCAAATACCCCATTTGTCAATCAGATGTCACATTGAATTTAAAAATGCAAATTCACTGCATCGGCTGCGTTGTATTTTGCCATGGAAATTGCGAAAGCCATGTCCGCCGCCTTGCCCATTACCAAATCCAACTTCCTGCTCTACCTCGCCTGTCCACCGGAGTTCTGGTACAACAAACACCGGCCGGAACTTTTTACAGCGCCGCCGGGTGAAGAAGACCTGTTCACCATGCGGCAGGGACAAGCGGTGGAAGCTTTGGCGCGGAACTGGTTCAAACCATCCGTCACCCTGCAGATCGAGTACCAAACGGTTTTTCAAACAGATACCCTGTACGCCCGCGCCGACGTGGTGCTCACCAACCCACAAACCGGTGAACGCACGCTTGTAGAGATCAAATCGGGCACAAAAGTAACCGACGAATACCTCTACGACCTGGCTTTCCAATGCCATGTGGCCCGCGAAAACGGCATTTTGTTCGACCGCGTGGCCCTATTGCACATCGATAATACCTACGTTCGGCGCGGCGGTTTGGACATCGAACGTTTGTTTGTTTTTGCCGACGTCACCAGGCAGGTGGGCGCCATGCGTGATGGAACAACCATGCTGATCAGGCATGCCCTGGACTACCTTTCAAAACCGGCTCCTACGGTTCGGCTCCACGAATGTTGTGGTAAAAAACTGGCTTGTCCGGTGGTACAAATGATGCATCCGGGTCTGCCGCACTACACCGTTTTCCACATCAGTCGGATAGACAAAAAAGTGCTGATCGATTGTTTGCAGCAGGGCATAGTGGACATCAAACACGTGCCGGAAACACTCAAGTTGTCGGAAAAGCAGCGGTTGCAGGTTCGTATTGCCCAGTCCGGCGAACCACACATCGAAACCGAACGCATCCGCGCGTCTTTAAATACGTTGCGGTACCCCTTGTATTTCCTCGATTACGAAACCCTTGCTTACGCCATACCGCTTTACGACGCGTTGGCGCCCTACCAGCAGATGACCTTCCAATGGTCGCTGCACATCGTGCGTGAGGCCGGTGCAGAACCGGAGCACCTGGGTTTTTTGTCCGACGGAAGCGATCATCCGGCGTTGCACTTCGTGGAGGCCCTGCGCGCGGCCATTCCACCCGACGGCGGCAGCGTGGTGGTGTGGAACAAATCCTTCGAAGTGGCCCGCAACAAGGAGCTGGCTGCCATGTCCCCACAGCACGCCGACTTCCTCCTCGACCTGAACAACCGCGTGTACGACCTCATGGAAATCTTCCAAAAGCAGGACTACGCACACCCGGCCTTCAAAGGCAGCTATTCCATCAAAAACGTGTTGCCCGTGTTGGCCCCGCATTTGTCGTACGAGGGACTGCCGATCCACCACGGCATGCTCGCCTCCATCCACTGGCACAAGCTGGCGACAGGCGACCTAACGGAAGCGGAACGGCTGCAGGTGATGGACAATTTGCGGAGGTATTGCGGGTTGGATACGCTGGCGATGGTGGAGGTTTGGAGGGTGGTGGGGGGTTGTAGGTAAAACACCTATCAGCACCACACGTGTAGGGTTACATAATTATTTGCCCACATCCGGAGTTCAATAACATATATAAAAAAAATCCCGCGCCCACTACATCAATGTACCTGGTGGAACCAGGGCGTTCGTGGGCTGCAGGATCATACTTTTGAAAGGCTACTGAAGACCTTCCTGATATTCTTTCAATCGTTTGTAGGCGATTTCAACATGCCTGGGCTCAACCAATCGCTTTTTGCGAGGATTCCAGTTCTGCATGGCCAAAAGCAATTCCTCTTGGGTGAGTGATGGATTTTCCTTAAGCAAATAATCCACAGATGCCAGTACCTCAAGCGACCACGAAGACTGGAAGCCATCAACCAAATGTATCAACCGTTCCAATCTTGCATGTTGCTCTGTAGTCAATTCGTTTTTTACGAAGTTTTCTACTTCTTTGAAGGTGTCGTATTTCAAAGTTAACGACTCAAACGGTCTGGCTTGCTTTTGTTCCAGACCACTTAAATACTTGCCGTTAAGATGGTACAAAACATGTTCAACTTTATTGGCATAAGGGCCGTATAGGTGTTTTGTAAATTCCAATTTCAAAGGCTCACCCATCCGCTGAAGGAACCAGGCCAGTTTGTTAGCAACGAACAGATTGGGCGCCTCGCCCAAGGTTTCGTAATGGTACATGGCAAAAAGCAACATGGCCCTCGCAGGGGTAAGTTTTGCTTCTTTTTTGACTTGTTGTTCCTGAAGTACCGCCTTAACGGCATCACTTGGCTCATAAACGATAACGTCAACATCCTTTAGAGGCTCAAGGTATTGTTCAATCATGGGTTTTACTTTGCCCCAATCTAAACCTCCATTGCCGCAGCCCAA
>JADLBE010000510.1 GCA_020847915.1 Saprospiraceae bacterium
CACTTTTGAAGCTGAAGCGCCGATTGAAAAAATCGTTGTTTTCGATGGTTTGGGCAGGCAGGTTTTGTTTGTGACTGGCAATGGAGAGAAGCAGGTTCTGGACATCTCTGGATTGAAACAGGGATTGCATGTGTTCGTTTTGCATGCCGGCGGCACACAGATTGTCGGGCGATTCCTGGTAAAACACTGAATTCCACTTGGTTGATTTCATTGATCCATGAACACTGTGGTGCTCAGCTTGATGTACCGATGCAATGGTTTTGAGAAGGAAAGGCAAGGATCGGTGACGGTTGTGCGTTGATGTTTAAAACAGGAAAAAAAACCAATCGACTTGTCATCCCAGCGAAGCGTGGGATCTGAACCATTACCAGGAGATCAAGAGGACTGGACAATGCATTGATCATTCGTATTGTTGTATGAAATTTGGACATGCGGATAAGGGAACAGATCCCACGCTTCGCTGGGATGACAAGTCGATTGGGTTTGTGGAGGAAGGGGGCTGAAACCCCCGAAACCAAAGATTATTCGGTAGTGAAAATTAAATTTAATACAACGCTACCCTTATTGCACAGCCCCAAAATAAATAGCCCCGGGTGAAACCCGGATAACGCCTTGATAATAAGCGTCTTGTCATGTCGAGCGAAGCGAGACACCTGGCGAATTCGCCCACGGAGCTGGAGCTCCGGAGCTACAATACTACTCCGACTCCTCCGCCAACTTCACCACCATGCCATCCAACTCCTGATGCAACTTGATCTGGCATCCCAACCTGCTGTTTGCCTGCACAAAAAACGCTGAATCCAACATGTTGTGTTCATCTTCCGAAGGTTCGGGGAGGTCCTGATCGGTGAGTACGTATACGTGGCAGGAGGCGCAAAGGGCCATGCCGCCACAGGTGCCTTTCACGGGCAATTCGTAACTTTTGCACAGCTCCATGAGGTTCAAACCCATGTCTGTGGGCGCGTCGAGCACATGCTCCACGTTTTCGCGGTCGATGACGGTGATCTGTATGGTATTTTCCATCACACTTTTTCAGCCGTGGACGGCATGCCTTCGATGCCCGTCACTGTTGTGTATTTGAAGGAGAGTTTTTTATCCGGGAAAGCAAATTTGAAGGCGGACTGGCAAGCCAGCGTTGCTTCGTGGAAACCGCATAAAATCAGTTTCAACTTGCCAGGATACGTATTGATGTCGCCGATGGCATAAATGCCGGGCACATTGGTGCTGTAATCGAGGGTATCCACGGTGATGGCGCCTTTGTCGACAGCCAGTCCCCACTCGCCGATGGGGCCGAGTTTGGGTGTGAGGCCGAACAAGGGGATAAAATGGTCGGCTTGCAACATTGATTCACCTTCGGTGTCGTGTTGTACGGTAAGCGCTTCGAGGTGTTTTTCACCGTGTACGGCAGTTACCTGGGCGTTGGTCACCAGTTTGATTTTGCCCATGTGTGCCAGCTCCATCACTTTTTCAACCGAATCGGGAGCGCCGCGAAACTCGGTACGGCGGTGGACGAGTGTAAGGCTTTTGACGGAATCGGCGAGGAAAATCGTCCAGTCAAGCGCTGAGTCGCCGCCACCTGCGATGACGATGTTTTTGCCCCGGTACAATTCAGGGTTGCGCACGAAGTAGTCGACGCCGTTGTCTTCCAGATTTTCGATGTTCGGAATCGGCGGTTTGCGGGGTTCGAAGGAGCCCAAACCACCGGCGATAAAAATTACAGGAGCAAGGTGCCGTACGCCGCGTTGTGTAACCACGAGCCAGCGGCCATCGGCTTGTTTCTCTACGGTTTCGGCGCGATCCCCGAGGGTGAAACCCGGCTGGAATGGCTGGATTTGTTTCATCAGGTTGTCCACCAATTCACCTGCCATTACGCTCGGGTAGCCTGGTATGTCGTAAATAGGTTTTTTCGGATATATTTCAGTGAGCTGTCCGCCTACCTGAGGCAACACGTCGATCAAATGACAACGCATTTTAAGCAGGCCGGCTTCAAAGACGGCAAATAGACCCACCGGACCGGCGCCGATGATGAGAATGTCGGTTTCGATGGTGTTTGTTTGCATGTTCAGATCTCCCATGGTCGGGTACAACAACTTTGCAGCGTAAGGGTTTAACGCCGGTTTTCATTAATAATACAAAAACGTACAGGATTGAAATCCTTTGCATTCTCGGATTTCAATCCTGTAAATTTTTAATTCCGGGTGCAAAGATGGTGCTATTTGGCATTAACTGGATTGAAAAGGCTCACGATTCCCCATGATTTTCATCACTTCCCCTGAAAATTGGCTTTTCTTTTTTCCAAAAATGCGCTTGCGCCCTCGCGGAAATCCTCGGTGCCGCAGCATTGGCCAAAAGCTTCCACTTCGGCCCTAAACCCGTCGGCGTCTTTGTTGAAATAAGCATTTACACATTCGATGATGTACGTGATGGCCATCGGCGCCTTGGTAGCCGTTTTTTCAATCAGCTCTTTGGCTTTGTTTACTTCTTCTCCAACAGGCACGACGTAATTCACCAAACCTAGCCTGAACGCCTCCGCAGCGTCAATCATGTCGGCGGTGAGCAGCAGTTCCATGGCTTTGGTTTTGCCGACATACTGTACGAGTCTTTGTGTGCCTCCGTAACCCGGGATGAGTCCGAGGTTCACTTCCGGCTGACCAAACCTGGCTTTTTCGCCGGCCACACGCAGGTGGCAGGCCATGGCCAGTTCGCAACCGCCGCCGAGGGCGAAACCGTTGACGGCCGCTACCACGGGAACATGGAAATTTTCGATGAGGTTGAACACTTCCTGTCCACGCATGGCCAAAGCGGCGCCTTGCTGCGGGTTAAGGCTGGTGAACTCACTGATGTCGGCGCCTGCCACAAAAGCTTTTTCGCCGGCTCCGGTGAGGATCACACCTTTGAGGCCTGCGATGGTGCGGCCTTCGGTGCCGAAAAAATGTTGCAGTTCGAGGATGGTTGGGCTATTCAGTGCGTTTAGCGCCTTTTCGCGGCTGATGGTCACCACGGCGATGCCGTTGTCGACCTGGATGTTCAGGTTTTCGTAAACCATGGTTTATCGTAGTTTGTGTTAGTCTATTTTTAAAACCTCAATCTCGCTGGCTTTCCAGTTCACGTATTTGTCGAGATGGTAGCTGTTGAGGCGGTTGTGGTAGTAATACAAAACCCGGAAATTGGACGACATGATGTTGCCTTCCTTGTTGAATTTCAGGGGTTTTTCGTTGTGGTACACGCCAAGTTTTTTCACCCCGTCCTTGATCACCGTTTCAACGGGTTGACGGAGTACGGGCGCCAGTTTGATTTTGCCTTCGGTTTCCATGACCTGCAGTTTGGCGAGCAATTGCTCTACCACTTCCTGCACGGCATGCATGGGGAAAATGTAATCGTCGTCGGGAAGGCGCAGAATGCCGTACAAATCGAGTTTGGGATTTTCGTGCACCAGCATTTCAAACACAGCGTAGGCGATGAGGTGACTGCTAAGTACCACGTTTTCAATGTGGTAACGTTCCACGATGCGTTCAGCGAGCAGTTTGGTGTATTCCTCTTCGCGCTGTCGGTCTTCGGTTACCTTGCCTTTGTTGATAAAATATTCTTTAACATCGATTTCCTTGCCGAATTGGTCGTAGGATTGGCCCTGCATATCGACGAAATTGCCGAGTATGTCCATGGGTTTGCCCACGCTGATCGTGATGTCGCTGGTGGTGGAAAAAAAGCGCCAAATAAAACGCAGCCAGCTCCGAACGCTTTGGCCTTCGTCTTTCAATCGGATGTAATGTTCTTTGCCTGTGGACCGCAAATATTGTTCGATCAAAAACGGCGCTTCCAACACGAAGTGGTAACCGATGACCATGGGCACGATGAACACTTTTTGGTTGTTGCCTTCCTTTTGGCACAAAGCGCGTTGGGCTTCCACAGCGGTGCCGAGCAGACCCATTTTCAGGTCGCTTTCCAAAGCGCCCGAGCGTGAGCGGGTACCGCCCGGGAAAAACAGACTGTTTACCCCGCGCTGAATGCTCAGGTTGCTCATGGTTTTGAGCGTTTCAAGGTAAATCGAGTTCTTTTTTCGCCTGTCCACACGGTAGGCGCCAAGGCGGTTCATAAAATAAGCGGCAGGACCAAAATTGTACAAATTCAAACCTGCGCCGTAGGAAAAAGAGGGCAGGCCCATGATCTGGTCCATGGCGTAACCCACCAAAATGGAATCGAGGTTGCTGAAGTGGGTGGGTACCACCACCACGGTGCCGTGTTTGAACAGTTCGCGCACCTTATCAACCTCGCCCGTAACGTTGAGGCGTTCGTAGAGTTGACGGCGGCCGCGCCACAGGCTGCGCAAACTTTTGTCCACCGCTGCATTGAGCAGTCGGTTGAAAAGTATGGTCAAAAAACGTTGGGCAAAACGGAAGGTATTGAGCTGGAACGTACCCACGATCTCTTCCGAATAACGGTGGATGATCTTTTGCAGGATGTCCTCGGCCACTTCTTTGGCTTCGTGGTCGCGTTTGTCGAGCGACTTTTTGATCAGTTTGCTGCTGATTTTGTTCCAAAAAGAGCGTTCGTTGGGCGGGTCCACTTTCCATGGATCTTCCTTGATGCGGATCCGTTCGTTGTAAATGGTTTTAACCAAAACGTCGGGCAGGTCTTTCCTGTGCCTGGAAACGAGGCGGTTGAACGTAAACGCGTCAATTTCGCGAATAAATTCCGTGCGGTCCTTGCTGAGCCGGTAAATCGGCCAGTCTTCAACGCGTTCTATGATGTGCGGATACAACGTATCGTTGTTGCTTTTGGACATGGTCGGGCGAAGGGCTACTGGCCAATAATCTGGCCGATAAAATCCAGGATTTCTTGTCTGCCCGTCCGGCGTTCGGACGAGCTGATGAAATATTGAGGCAGGGTATCCCAGTTTTTCGACATTTCAGACATGAAGGCGTCAATGTTTCTATCCAAAGTTACTTTGCCGATTTTATCAGATTTGGTAAAAATAAGAACGTATGGTACGGCCAGGTTACCCATTTCGTCCAAAAACGCCAAATCAACCTTGCTTGGCGGATTGATGTTGCTGTCGATAAGTACAAAAGCGAGGGTAAGCTGTGTGCGGTTGGAAAAATAATCGTTCAACAGGCGGGCCAGTCCCTTCTGTTTTGTCTTCGAAACTTTGGCGTAGCCGTAGCCCGGTAAATCCACCAGATACCAGAATTTGTTGATCAGGAAAAAGTTGATCAACTGGGTTTTGCCGGGTGTTTGCGACACTTTGGCAAGACCTTTTTTGCCCGTCAGCATGTTGATGAGCGACGATTTACCCACATTGGATCGCCCTATGAAGGCAAATTCGTGCTTTTCCTCTTTCGGACAAGAGGCCGTATTCGGATGACTGGCAATAAATTCGGTTGAGTTGATATCCATATTTGCGGAGTGGACCGGCAAAAGTACGCTATAGCGGCCGGATTCGGTAAGAGCTTGTTCGGATTTCGGCTTTTGGGCTACGCACGACAAATTTTATTTTAAAGTGCGTTAAAATTTTCGCTGTAGACACCCGGCTACAGCTGCAAATTTTGCCTTCTTTAAAACAAAATTTTCTCGCGCTCGCCTCAAAACCGAAACCCGAACAAGCTCTAAGCCTTCCTGTCGCCACCATGCGAAACGCGCAAAAAGGTTAAAACCTGGTGAAAATTTTATTTTTCATACAAGTCGTGGTTACCTCCCGCGTTTTACCTGCACCAACGTATTAATCCAACCAATCTTTAACACCCACGATATGATGAAGCCCGTTCTTTTTGTTTTAGCTACTTTTTGCCTCGCGGCCACCGCCAACGCTCAAATCTCCTTTGGTCTGCGCGGCGGTATGCACCAACTCATCACCAAACCGTCGGACATCACGGTGGGCAGCGGCGACACCTCCTTCATCCTCGGACTCAAAGACGCCCGCGTCGGATACCAGTTCGGCGGTTATGTCCGCTTCGGCAGGGGCATCTATTTTCAGCCCGAACTCATGTTTAATTCCAGCCGCGCCGATTACAGCGTCAAAGAATTCAGTGTTAAAGAGCTGGTGAAAAACGAAACCTACAACTACCTCGACATGCCGCTGATGGTGGGATTTAAACTGGGTCCGTTGTTGTTTCACGGAGGTCCGGTAGGCCACTACTACCTCAACAGCACCTCGGAACTCACCGATGTGGAAGGTTACGAAGCGCGTTTCGACCAGTTTACCTGGGGTTGGGCCGCAGGCCTGGGCGTCGGTGCCGGCCGCGTGGGTGTCGACCTGCGCTACGAAGGCAATTTCAACAACCAGGGCGATCACATCCGCTTTTTCGGCGATGAATACCATTTCAGCAACAACCCGGCGCGGCTCACGCTGAATGTGAATTTTAAGATCGTAGGGAGGTGAGTTTAAAGTTTAAAGTTTGAAGTTTAAAGTTTAAAGTTTAAAGTGCGTAGAGGGGAACGTAGAGGGGGGGCGCGCAGACGTTTCTTAGAGGGGTTTCGCGCAGACGTACACAGACAAATTGCGCAGACGTACACAG
>JADLBE010000511.1 GCA_020847915.1 Saprospiraceae bacterium
CGTGCGCAGGTTAACCCAAAAAGCAACAAAAAGGTAAATGATGAGCGGTGAGCCCATGCCGATAAAAGAAGTGTAAATGAAATACTTGCGTACTTCGGCGGGTGCAACTTCCATTTTTTCACCCAGGTACTGGCAAACGCCGAAAGCGTGCCGTTCTACCAGATCTTTAAGCCAGTTTTGAAGCATACGTGTTTTGCGTTTGGTGTGTGCGGTAGCAAAGGTAGTACAAACAGCGCATTTTCGCTGAAAAAGGCTTTTACCTTTTTACAAGTGCGCAGCCAATGGATTGTACAAGCAATGTCAAACACACATCTGCCAAAATTGTTTTTCATCGCCGGTTGTGCACCACCGTAAGTTTTTTCCAGACAGAACTTCCCTGAGCGCTGGTCATTCTGTAAAAGTACATGCCATCCGGCCAGTTGGCTGTTTCGATGCGGTGTGAAGTTGCCTGGTCGGCCGATTCGGTATAAAGTAGTTTGCCGTTTGAAGCGACGACTTCAAGTTGCGCATCGGCGGCTATGACCCAGGTCAGGAGCACGGTTTCATCGGCCGGATTGGGCCGGCATTGTACCTCCCAGGCCTCAGGAAGGTCGATTGTGTAAACACCACCCTGCGTTTGGTATTCGATGATCAGGTCGTCGAAGTAAAACCCGTCGCGTCCGTTGAAGTTTCCGGAATAAGCCGTTAAAGCAAATCGCAGCAACAAGGGCTGGCCGATGTAAGCTGAAAGATCCATACATTCTTCTTCCCAATACAAATGACTGCCGTCGTACATAGGTTCAAAGGAAACCGGGCTTTCCTGCGTGAGGACACCGGCAAGCGGCGTGAACGATGCCCCCCCGTTGACAGACACCAACACCTGGCCCCAATCCAGGTCTGGTTCGATGTCCCACCGCGCATAAAACCGCAACCTCGCCTCGTCGGCATTGGCGGGAATGGTGAGCGGCAATGCTGTGGTAAGGGCATTTTCTTCCGCCGTATAAGCGGCATTGGGCGAGTCCGTCATGCTTTTGGACGGCGAATAGGCCTGTTCGTCGGTTTGTCCCCAGCCGCCAAAAACCCATTGTGCATTGGGTGTTTCGTTGTTTTCGGTGTAATAAGGTACAAATGAACCTGCGTTGAACAATGTTTCAACGGTATCGCTGTGTACCGTACCGTCGCGTTCCGTTTTTGCAACAAAACGGATGATTTCGCCTTGCTGCAGGTTGTTTCCGAGGCTGACGACCGTTGTAAACGAAACAGGTTCAAAATCGGTAATGGTCATCGCCTGCACGGTTGAAAAACCAAGGATGTTGGGCGTAAGCGCTTCGAAACTTACCTGAACCGAAGCGGTATCGAGTTCGTACTGCTTTATTTTAAAAGGTTGGACCAGTGTATTTCCTGAAAAAGAAGCTCCGGGCAATTGCCGGATTACTGCGCCGCCCAGGGCATACCAGGCTGCCGACAAGTTGGTTGTAAGCATGCTTTTGTTGTTGCCGTCTATCAAATCGATCGTCGGCCAAAACGACAGTCCGGTTTCCGGTGTGTATGCCAATTTATCCAACTCCGAGAACCACCAGTCGTCGGACGTTCCGTCGGAGTAATATCCCAGCATTTGAAAACAATTACCGGAAGGGTAATTGCTGTTGCGGGTGAGCCATGCGGCCAGGGTGGAAATGTCGGTGGAAGGTACCACATTTGCGAAGCCCCAGGGGTGCACCATTTTGTTGCCCGAGGTATGGCAGTTGAGTGCGATTTCAAATTGGTGGGTTTCGATGAATGTTTTGACCATTTGGGTTTCGGGTTCTGAAAAAGGCGCAGGTCCCCGGTATGTTTCCGAATCGGTAAGCGGGCTTGATCCGCCCCACTGTCCCCATCCGTAACTGTAATTGCGGTTCAAATCAACGCCATAGGTACCGTCGCCGTTGTCGCGCCGGTTTTTCCGCCAAAAACCGCCACCGGCCGGATTGTTCAACTGGTTGTAGATGTACCCATCGGGGTTGAGGCAGGGGATAAAATACAGTTCGGTGTGGTTGAGCAGGTAACGGAGCTCCGGGTCGGATTCGTAATTTTCGAGCAAAAACCACATGAAATAAATCAGGTGGGAAAGGCTGTTTGGTTCCCGGGCGTGGTGGATGGCGGTGTACAAACACTCTGGCTCCCCTGGGTCTTCGCTATCGGGTTGGTCGCTGATGCGCACGAACCATTGCGGACGGCCTTCGTGTGTGAGCAGGTTTGTGCTCACCACTTCGCGGGCAGATATGAGGTGGGGAAATTTGGCCCGCATGTCGTCGAGTACGGCAAGGTATTCCTCGTAGGTGTAAAATCCTCCCATGCTGCCGTAGGTGTAATTGGCGGGAGTTGCAGAACCGGAGCCGCCGTAATCGGCGCAGGCGCCAGCCCCCCGGTCGGAAACCCTGGTGCGCACCGGTTTGCGTTTGGCGTTTTCACGCAGGTAGGTCGCCACGACGTCTGTGTCGAGGGTATCGATGCGGAAACCTGCTTTGTGGGCCTGTTCAACTTCGGAAGCAAAAAATTCTGACCGGAACGAACGTCCTGTATCGTAAAAACCGTGATCCATATCAACACCTGCCGCTTCGAGTTCGTGCATGGATTTGCCATCCAGCCAGATACGGACGTGAAGAACAGTTTCCTGATTTTGAGCAAAGAGGGTTTGAAAAATGCCCAACAGGCAAAGGAACAACATTGGCTTTTTCATGGGGTTGGGGTTTTTAATGGTTGGTATAATGGTTTAAAAGCCGTTACAGCACCGCAATTAAAAAAAAACCAACTTAATATCCAACAAACCATCGTCTACACCAAAAGAAGTATCTCTTACATAACATCAATAAAAATGTTATGTAAAAAGTGTTTTTTTCAGGCCTTCGGCCGAAAATTGGCACTGTTATTGAAAATAGTATCAGCAATTGCTTTCTTACCTGATAATCCATCCATCTGAACAACAACCTCTTTTTTAATCCACCCACACTGTCCTATGCCTGCCGACGGTTTTGTGGAATCCAATTGTTAATGGCATAATCCTGGCCTTCCTGGCCCCCGCCTTCTACTTTTTTTTTATTTCCCTCCCTTCGAACATTTGCAACCTTGGTCGTGGCTTTTGTCACGACGCATAAACCGCATTCCCGTGTTACGGGGGTGCGGTTGTTTTTTGTTAAGACAAATTAATTGCAATACCCCAGTGCCATCCAAATAACAATGAATATAACGATGGTACTCAGGCAGCCGCCACCCAATTTGTAAGCGCCGGCGCCGGCGATCAGACCTCTTAATCCGTTGTTCATAACCGTTGGTTTTAGTGCTGCGTTTTTTCCGGTTTGGCGTCGTTGCCAACCACCGGCGTTTCTGTGCCCGATGTGCGGTTTTTACCGGTCACATCATTCGGAGCAGGTGGTTTTTGGTTGAAATCTTCGTTTGTTTTTTGCTGCAGCATACTTCCGTTCTTGGGGACGGATTTGAATTTTCTATTCTTTTTCAGTCTCATAACGCTTATTTACAATGGTTTATTTCCATTGCAAAGGTGCTGACAATGGCGTTGTGATGTGTTGCATCCATCTGGTGAATGGTTACAGGATTCACAGTTTGGAGGGCACTAATTTACTTCTCCACGGCCCTATTGTTGAACAGGACATCCTTACAATCAAATCTGTATGGAAACATATCTCCAATGTATGTAAAAACCACTTTAGTCTTAATCGAATCATCGGTTGTGAGTACAGAGGCTACATACATGCCCAATATGCCATAATCGGCATTGACCAACAATGACAAATCCAAACTTTCAGACTGATCAAACCTTTCCAGTGTGAATTCAGTAACATAGCCTTTGTAAAAACTGCTGAAGAAATGTGCGGTCTGTTTTACCTCAAACGTATCGTTTTGAAAATGTGTCGTTTTGTACGCTGTTCCCTTCGCATGTGCAAGCACCATTGGATAATCTTTGTCCTCATGTTTACCAAAATTAAACAACCTTGATGTTAAGCCCGAAATGGAATCGATGTACATTATGGCTTCTCCTTCCTTGTATAAAATACCGTTGAAAATGTATTTTTCCATGTAGTTGTTTGTGTCGTACAAATCCCAGCGGGCCACTTTGAATCTGTACCCGGAAGCCAGTGTGTCGTGATTTAAAAACACAGTATCCTGAAGATACACACATTTAATATCGACCGGTTTTTGGTGGTGTTTGGTAAAAAAATCGACCGGACGGGTATTGGATTTGGTGCAAAAGCTCATCAGGAGCAAGCTCATTAACGAAACTAGAATTGGAAGTAAAATGGTTTGTTTCACCATAAATGTAGTTTTGTGAATGGTATTGAAAAGAAAGATGCCGTTAAACGGTGTAATGGTGTGGAAAAATGAAAATAAAGTCCGGATCAGATCCCCACTTCGCGCCGTCAAGTGGAGCTTGGCGTTACCTTTGCCTGAACAAAACACGGTCGGCCACCGTTTCCAGTCCACCACCATAGCCGGACTTACGACCGATGACTGCCGACTTACGACTGTCGACTTACGACTTATACAAACAAACCATGTTCAAACACGCTGCTTTTCTCACCTTCGCCGCATCTCTGGCGATGCTGATTTCCTCCTGCATTTCCACACCCAAACCGTATACCCGCGTGGCGCCGGGCATCTGGCGCGGCGTTTTGTCGCTTGAACATTACAACGTGCCGGTGCGCGACAAGGACACCATTTTTGTACTCCACGAACAGTTCAAACCCGGTGAATTGCCCTTCAATTTTGAAGTGACCTACACAGATGAGGAACGTTTTACCGTCACCATTTTTAACGGTGATGAACGTATACTTTGCGACAGCATCGTGTATGGCCGCGACCGCAGCCAGGCGCGCGATACCTTCAACATCTTTTTCCCCGAATACCAGTCGTACCTCCATTGCGAGGTGCGCGGCGGCGTGATGCAGGGCGAATGGGTGGTGACCACCAAAAACAACTACCGCATACCGTTTTATGCCCATGCGGGCAAAAACTTCCGGTTTACGTCGATGAAAGAAACACCCGAAGGCGACCTCACCGGCTCGTGGGCAACCCTGTTCGGCGTAGATGGTAAGGAAGAACCATCCCGTGCCATCGGAGAGTTCAAACAGGAAGGCAACAACCTGACGGGCACCTTCCGTACCGAGTCCGGTGATTACCGCTTTCTGGAAGGAACCGTGCAGGGGCGCAAATTTTACCTTTCCACATTCGATGGCTCCCACGCCTATCTGTTCACCGGCAGCATCAAAGGCGACAGTCTGCAGGGCGAGTTCCGGTCGGGCACACATTACAACACCCTCTGGACCTCGTGGCGGGATCCCAATTTTCAGTTGCGTCACCCCGACTCGATCAGTACGGTGCAAGCCGGTAAAACGTTTTCTTTTTCCCTGGCAACGCCCGAAGGCCAGCCGCGTGTTTACCCTTCGGAACATTACGCCGGAAAAATCAAAATTTTCACCATCACAGGGACGTGGTGTCCCAATTGCCGCGACGAACAGATTTTCCTGCGCGACTTTTTAAAAAACAATCCGGATGCCGCAAAAGACGTTGTGGTGAATGGCATTTCGTTTGAACGCACCGACGACCCAGCCAAAGCCA
>JADLBE010000512.1 GCA_020847915.1 Saprospiraceae bacterium
ATGTAGCGTTTAAACACTCCATCCACCGTTCCGACATCCTGCGTTACGGCGAAAATCCGCACCAGTCAGGTGTATTTTTCGGCGATTTTGACAAGGTTTTTGACAAACTGAACGGCAAATCCATTTCGTACAACAACCTTGTCGACATCGACGCGGCCGTTCAGCTCATGCGCGAATTTCAGGACGCCAAACCCTGCTTCGCCATTCTGAAACACACCAACGCTTGTGGTGTTGCCCAAAGAAACACCTTACTCGAAGCCTGGACCGATGCCCTGGCCTGTGATCCAGTTTCTGCTTTCGGCGGCATTTTTATCGCCAATACCACGGTGGATGCCGATACGGCACGGGAAATCAACAAACTTTTTTACGAAGTGCTCATCGCGCCTGCCTTTACCCCGGAAGCATTGGAACTTTTGTCCAAAAAAGAACAACGCATCCTCCTGCGCATCAAACATTTCGAAATCCCCCAACGCAGCTTCAAAACCTTGCTTAACGGCGTGGTGGAACAGGATGCCGACCTGAAATCGGAAACCGCCGCCGATCTGAAACCGGTGACCAACCGTACGCCAACTTCAGAGGAGGTAGAATCCTTGCTGTTTGCCGTAAAATGCTGCAAACACCTCAAATCCAATGCCATCGCACTTGTGAAAAACGGACAACTCATCGGCATGGGTTGCGGACAACCCAACAGGATTGATGCTCTCCAACAGGCCATCAACAAGGCCAAATTGTTTGGTTTCGATGTTCGGGGCGCCGTTATGGCTTCCGATGCGTTTTTCCCATTCCCCGATTGTGTTGAAATAGGCCACGAAGCAGGCATCACGGCGGTGGTTCAGCCTGGTGGTTCGATCAAGGACCAGGACAGCATCAATGCCTGCAACGAACGCGACATGGCCATGGTGATGACCGGTTTCCGCCATTTCCGCCACTGATCCCATGCGCAAAAAAGAAAAAGCCAAACACATCCAGGCCATACTGGATGAGCTTTTCCCGGAAACACCCATTCCTTTAAAGCACAGCGACCCGTACACCTTGCTGGTCGCTGTGCTGCTTTCCGCACAATGTACCGACGAGCGGGTGAATCAGATCACACCACACTTGTTTAAACGTGCCAACAATCCGGCCGACATGATCAAACTGAGTGTAGAGGAAATCAGGGAAATCATCAAACCTTGCGGACTGTCGCCTGCCAAATCAAAGGCCATTTGGGAACTTTCCCGATTGATTCTGGAAAAACACGGCGGCGAAGTACCCCAAACTTTCCAGGATTTGGAAGCGCTGCCGGGCGTAGGGCACAAAACCGCTTCAGTTGTGATGTCGCAAGCCTTCGGTTTTCCTGCGTTTCCCGTTGATACACACATCCACCGACTGGCAACAAGGTGGGGTTTAACAGACGGGAAAAATGTGGTTAAAACGGAAAAAGACCTGAAAGCAGTTTTTCCTGAAGCGACCTGGAACAAACTTCACCTGCAAATCATCTTTTTTGGCCGGCAGTATTGTCCGGCGCGAGGGCATAAAAAGGAGTCGTGCCCTATTTGCAGTTTGTACGGCGTTTCGTAGAGGGGGTTTCGCACAGATGTACACAGATTTAAATACAAATTTTCGCAGATTTTTTTCTGTGCACATCTGTATTTAAATCTGTGTACATCTGTGCGAAACCCCTTCTTACTCGCACCTACGCTTTGCTGCGCTCACAATTTTCCGCATCATGTCGATTTCGGGTTCAATGATTTTGTAATCCCTGGATTCGGAACTTTTTTTCAAAAGCTCCTCGGCCTGTACGAAGTCGCCTTGTCCTATGGCGTATTCCACATGAAATTGTGTTGCGTGCTGGAAATTGGAAAATACCAGTTCGTGTTTGCTGCTCGGCCGGAAAAACAAATAACACAACACCAATCCGGAAAGGAAGCCCAGGAAGCCACTCAGCCAAAGTATTTTAAATCCAAACCCGCCCTTTTGGATGCGCAAGGTTTCGTAGTCCTTTTCCAATTGCAGGTGATCGTCCGTCAATTTCTGAAGCACCGATTGAAACACGGATCGCTCGCGGAGCAATGTTTCCATTTCCTGCGTGTACTTTTGTTGCGAAGTGTTGGCTTCTTCCAATTTTTGCTCCAGCACTTGAACGCTTTGTTTCAATTGTTGAAGGAGTTCCCGACCTTCGGGCGTATTTTCCGGATTCGATTCCATGCTTGTTGGTTTAGACAGGTACAAAAGTAGCAGAACCAATGAAAATAGATATTCTTGCTGTAGGTATTCACCCCGATGATGTTGAATTGAGTGCTTCAGGTACATTATTGCGCCATGCCGCTGGGGGAAAAAGTTTTGGTATCCTCGATTTGAGCAGGGGCGAGCTGGGAACACGCGGTACCGCTGAAATTCGTGCACAGGAAGCAGCTGAATCTTCACGCATTTTGGGCGCCAGTTTCCGCGAACAACTTGACGTAGCCGACGGTTTTTTTACCCACCATCCCGACAACTGGATGCAAATTGTGCGCATCATCCGAATGTACCGTCCGGAAATTGTGCTGTGCAATGCCATCGACGACAGGCATCCCGACCACGGCCGCGCGGCCAAAATGACGGCCGATGCATGTTTTTATGCAGGTTTAAAACGTATAGAAACTTTTGAAGGCGAAGTTCCACAGGAGCCATGGCGCCCGAAAGCCGTGTACCATTACATCCAGGACCGTCAGTTAACACCCGATTTTGTGGTGGACATTACACCCTGGTTCGATCAAAAAATGCAGTCCATCCTCGCATTTCGTTCCCAATTTTTCGATCCCAATGATGCTTCCGGCGAACCCTCAACGCCTATTTCAGGAAAAGAATTTTTGGATTTTATGCACGCCAAAGCGCGGGTGTTCGGCCGCCCCATCCAGGCAGAATTTGCCGAAGGGTTTATGTTCAGCAGGACGCCGGGCGTGGAAAATTTGTTTGATTTGAGGTGATTTTCAGAAGATACATTTGTTTTTATTGCTGACAACAGCTATGTTTGGTCCAACTATTTCCAACAATAAAACCAAAATGTTATGAAAAAACCCATTTTTTGGATTGCCGCAATCCTGCTTGTGTTGTTTGTACAATCTTCTGCATTTGCCCAACGCTTTGGCATTAAAGCCGGACTTAACCTGGCAAACGTAGCCTATGATCCTGAACCTGAGGAAGATTTCAAAATGTTGCCAACCTTCAATGTTGGAGGCCTTGCCGAGTTTGATTTTTCCGAAAACATGGGTTTGGGGGTAGGTTTGCAAATTGCCGGAAAAGGTGCAAAATTGGAACAATCGGGTGCTGAAATCAAATTTAACCCGATTTACCTGCAAGTACCCGTAAATGTATTTTACCGCAACAACGGATTTTACGCCGGTGTTGGCCCATACATCGGCTTCGGGTTGTTCGGCCAATACAGTTTTGAGTTTATGGGCGATAAAGAAACCGAGGATATAGAATTTGGCAACGACCTCGATGACGACTTTGCACCCATCGATTTCGGCCTGGGTTTTGAAGTAGGTTACCACGTCATTGCACCCTTGCGTATTTCCGTGTCCTACGATCTTGGCCTTATGAATGTCGTTCCGCAAGACTACCAGGATATCGACGATGGCTCTATCAAAAACAACGTCCTTGGCATCAACCTGGCCTGGTTTTTTACCGACGTTGAATAACGGATTTCGAGATGTGATTTTGGACAAACATGAGTCATCCTTAATTTTTAGGGGTGACTCATGTTTTTTTGATCCTTGGAACTAAAAGTTTAGTATATTCTAAAAAACAAAACTTCATCGTTGTTCCTGGTCACCACAAAAGCATTTCCATTCACCAATTTTATGGACTGAACATCACGCACTTCGCCATCAATTTTGAAACCGCTTTCCCTTGATCGTTTGGCTGTAAATCCTCCTTTGCCGTCACCCAGCAAAACTGTACCATAGTCTGCGTCCAAATGCCCGAATTCGGGTTTGGCGCCAAGGAAATTGCCTCCTGCCACGACATCCAAATGGCCGTCCCCATTCACATCAGAGCTGCATAGGCCAAACAACGGTGCAAATTGCGCTTCGCTAGGCAAAGCCCGAACTTCAAATTTTCCATTACCCATATTGATAAGCACCACGCTTTCAAGCATTTCCGCCGTAAGTGTAATGGCGTCCTTCCGCTGTTCGGGCGTGAATATGTCTTCAATCGTTTTTCCGGCATACTGATCGTAGCGCAGGTATTTTTTCTTCAAAAAGGGCAGGTTGCTCATCATGTCGCCACGCAGTACATACGGCAGCAGTTTGCCTTCGTTGTAGCGGCAGAGGATTTGTTCGGGTTGTCCGTTTTTATCAAAATCGTTGAAAATAAGCGTAAGCGGTTCACCGGATTTGGCTTCCAGCCTGGAGTTGAGGCCCATGTTTCCTACTACAAAATCCATCCGGCCGTCGTTGTTAAAATCGCCCGCTTCGATACGTTTCCACAGGCCTGAGGTGCCGCCAAGTCCTGCATCTTTGCTGATGTCGGTCAATTTGCCTTTGTCGTTTCGAAACAACCTTATTGTTGTCCATTCGCCCACCACCAAAAGGTCGGGGTCCTTATCGCCGTCCACATCGTTCCAAACGGCATCGGTAATCATGCCGATATTTTTGAGCGACTCAGGCATGGTCATTTCAAAATATCCTTTGCCGTCGTTGATGAGCAGGTATCCGCTCATGGGGACACCCACTTTGCCCGGCAAAAGGCGCATGCCGACGAACAAATCCATGTCACCGTCGCCGTCGGCATCAGCCGCCGCGACACAACCTGTAGCAAATGGCTTTTTACCGGGAAGTGCGTCTTTTTTTCTTGTAAACTTGCCTTTGCCGTCGTTGATGTACAAACGATCGGCCAAAAGAGGACTAAGCGTTTCGGCTTCATTACCACCGGAACCAACGTACAAATCCTGATCTCCGTCACCGTCAGCATCGAAAAAAACAGCATCGGTATCTTCACTGTCTGCATCGGATTTGAACGCAGACTGATCAACAGCTTTAAATCCAAAATCACCCTTGTTTTCGTACAAAGCCCCACTTTGTCCGGCTGCGCCGCAAAAATAGATGTCCTCCAGGCCGTTGCCGTTCACATCGGCCACAGCCAAACGTGGACCTTCGGTGGAATACTGGAAAAACAGGAACCGGTCCCGGTCCCAATCGTAAAAAGTGTTTTCCTGGTGTTTCCAAACAGGATACATCTGTACGGTAGCTTCGCGAAGCAGGAGCTTACTTTTAGGCTGCATCCACGAAACAGGAGGCCAACCAGCGGTTGCTTCCGATGCATTGATTTTTAAGGTCTGATCGGCTTTTACACTTTTAAGTAACGTGTGTTTGCCTGTTGGCCACATCACCAGCAGGGTATCTACAGTAGCTGCCGTGCCCAGCCCGAAATTCGGCCTGGGGTCCATCGAACTCTGGAAACCACGCATGGGCAATTGTTCCTGGTAAAGCGTTTGTCCGCCGGCCCGCAGGAAAATACGTGCGCCCAGAGCGGCAGTATTGGCGCCTTCGCCCGTAAGCTCCAGTTTCAGATAATGGTTGTCTTTTTGAAGCTCGCGTGTGTTGTTTTGGTATACAAATGCTTCCATGTTGGTGTTGTTTACCACCAAATCGAGGTCGCCGTCGTTGTCGAGGTCGCCATAAGCAGAGCCGTTTGAAAACGAAGCTTGTCCGAGCCCCCAGGCCACGGCTTTGTTTTCAAAACGAAGGTTGCGCTGGTTGTGGAAAGCGTAGTTGACTATTTTTTCACTCGGAATGGAATCAATCAACCGTTTAAAATCCACCTCGCCGCCACCGATGATTTCCTGTTTGATCACAGGGTCGCTGGCAAACATCAGGTAATCCTGGTTGGTAAGGTCCTGTGCGATGCCGTTGGCCACATAAATGTCTTTCCACCCATCGTTGTCCATGTCGAGCATAAGGGCTCCCCAGCTCCAGTCGGTCGCTTCGGCACCTGCCAAACAAGCAATGTCGGAAAATGTGTTGTCGCCGTTGTTCAGGTGCAACATGTTGCGTGTGAACTGTTTGTAATAACCCGATGCATTGGAATACCGAAACCGGTCCGGACTGTCGAAGGACGTTGTGGTTTTGATTCTACGGTCGGATTCGGGCAACATGTCGGTCACAAAGATGTCGGGATAGGCGTCGTTGTTGATGTCGGCCATGTCGGCGCCCATACTTGCTGCACTGATGTGTCTCATCTGTTTTTCCAGATCTTCTGAAAACGTGCCATCGCCGTTGTTCATGTACAAATAGTCGCGTTCAAAAAAGTCGTTGGAAACGTAGATGTCATCCCAGCCATCGTGGTTGATATCGCCGACCGTAACGCCCAGTCCGAATGCGATTACACTGCCGAGAATGCCGGCTTTTTCGCTAACGTCGGTAAATTTACCACTGTCGTTGCGCATGAGTTTGTGTCCGCCCAGGCTGTCGCGGGTATAACGCAGGTTTTTACGCAGGTCAAACGATCCGATGGGTCGGAAGGAGTTGTTGAGGATGTAGCAGTCGAGGTCACCATCGCGGTCGTAGTCGAAAAACGCGGCGTGTGTTGTAAGTCCTCTGTCGGCAAGTCCAAACTCGTTGGCTTTGTCGGAAAAATGCGGAATGTCGCCACCTTCGTTTATGAACAGTTCGTTTTCGCGGCTGAAGGATTGCGCGGATTTTTCACTGGAGCGCGGATTGCCGGAATTGCACACATAGATGTCCAGTTTGCCATCGGCATTTACATCGGCCATGGCCACCCCGGTTGCCCAGGAGCCTTTACCGGTGATGCCGGCTTTTTCGCTCACGTCTTCAAACTTCAGGTTCCCGCGGTTGAGGTAAAGTTTGTTTTGCCCCATGTTGGAGGAGAAAAACACATCGGGCAAACCGTCGTTGTTCACATCGCCGATGGCTACACCGCCGCCGTTGTAAAAATTGCGGTATCGGTAAATATTGAACTCACGGTCGTACACCAGATCGTTCCTGAAATCGATGCCGGTTTTTGCCGAAGGCAAAAGGGAAAACAGTGTTTGGTCACTGTCGGGTTCTCCCGACTTGGTTTTGCACTGGAACACCGCAATCGCGGCCAAAATCAACAACAAAATGGGAAATTTCTTCACGTAGCTTACATGGTTAAGAGCAAAGCCGAAAAACTCAACACGCTCTAAGGTGCAAAAGTAGCGAAGTGGGACTTGCCTTCCAACCAATCCACATAATCTACCGACCCGAGCCGGAATTTGAAGGCAGTAGCCTTGTTTTTACTCCATTTGTGTTCTATCCTACAAAAAAAAGGCAGGTTGTCAGCTTCCCATTCGGGCAAAAGCAGGTTTTGCGTGTAAAGTGGTACGCCTTTTTCCTGCACTGTTTTTTTACTCCAAACCGGCATCGCGGAGGGCATCCGGAAACCTGCACCTTGTGGTGCAGTGCACGTTTGTGCAATCATGCCTTCGGCAAACAAAATTAAGGCTGCGCCCAATAAAACGAGTTTACTCCACTTTTCGGCCTTCATACATTTCAAATTTTTGAAAACTGCACTCCAGTGGCCCATTGAACAGGGTAATGCGTTTGGAAGGGCGCAAACCTACTTGTTTGAGCGCTTCGCGGTTTGAAGAAATGAGCCAGGCATTCCAGCCTGCCCATGATTTTTTAAACCTGTCGCCGATGCTACGGTAAAAAGCGGTGGTATCGTCAACGAGCATACGTTCGTCATACGGCGGATTGGCAATAAGTGTTCCGTGTATGCCGTCTGGCGGCACCAGTTTGTCGAACGGCATTTTTTCAATGCGGATGTCCTCTTCGAGTCCGGCCGACATCACATTCATGGCTGTTGCGTTGCGGGCGCGGCCATCGATGTCGGAGGCAATGATGGGAAATTCGAAGGGTGTGATGCGTTTTTGAGCCTCTTCTTTGACACTTTTCCACAACGTTTCATCAAAATCGGGCCATCTCAGAAAACCGAAATGTTGCCTTTTGTACTGAATGGGTATGTTGCGCGCGATAAGGGCTGCCTCAATGGGAATGGTGCCGCTTCCGCACATGGGGTCGACAAACGGCCCCAGACCGTTCCAGCCGCTGAGCAATACCAAACCGGCGGCCAGTATTTCGTTTATGGGGGCGTCTACCGTATCTTTTCGGTAACCACGTTTAAAAAGCGCTTCGTCGCTGGCGTCGAGCAGGATGTTGCCGTGGGTGCCCTGGATGTGGATATGAATGCGCAGGGTAGGGGAAAGCTGCTGGACATTCGGACGGCGGTCAAAACGATCTCGAAACTGGTCCACAACGGCGTCTTTGGCCAGCAAAGCGGCGTATTTGGAGTGTTTGAACACTTCACCGGAGGTAACGGCATCTACTGCGAGGGTGTCGTTGATGCCCATAAACTCGGTCCAGTCGATGTCGCGTACGGCTTCGTACAAATCTTTTTCGCTGAAAGCGCCGAATTCATGAATCTCCACCAAAATACGAGATGCTGTGCGCAATTCGTAGTTGGAGCGGTACAAAACACGTTTATCGCCTTCGTAGGCCACTGCACGTTTAAGTTCACGGATGCCAGTGGCTCCAATTGCCCTAAGTTCGTCGGCAAGTACGCCTTCCAGGCCGGCCTGGGTTTTGGCGAGCAAGTAATAATGGTTCACAGTTTTCCCGATGCGATTTTTTGTTCAAGCGTTTGCGAAGGCGCAATGGCCTGTGCTTTTTGCCAGTAATCCCGGGCTTTGTCGCGTTCGCCCAGGTGGTAAAGGGTATCGCCGTAGTGTTCGAGGATGCCGGCGTGTTGCATGCCTCCTTTACCCAAAACGGCATCCAGTCGGCTTTTTGCGCCCTGGTAGTCTTTTTGTCCAATGAAGGCAACGGCCATCTGGTCTGCAAGGTCAAGTCTTAGTGCGGGCTGGTTGCCGCTCATCAGCATGGCTTGTTCCAATTGGTTGAGTGCATCGTCGTAGCGTCCTTTGGTATTGGAAGCTTTGGCGTAATAATAATAAGCCCGAGGTTGGTTGGGGAAAGCATCGATGGCTTGTTCGGCAGTTTTGTAAAGTTCATCGGTTTTGCCCTGACGGTCGAGGATGTCCAGGGTGTTTTCCCAAACACTAAAAACGGACGGATTAAGCTTGATGCATTGCTGGTATTTGGCCAGGGCCTCGTCGATACGGTTGGCGTAAAAATACAAATCGCCCGACAAGCTCCAGGCTTTGGGATCGTCGGCGTGCGCTTTTTCAAGCAAACTGCCGAGTTCGAGCAGGTTGGTCACCAGTTCCTGGTCGTTGGTTTTTTCCAGTTTTTCAAAATAGGGCAGAATTTCCTTGATTTTGGCGTCAAGGCTAACCCTTGGGTCGGCGAAAAGGGGTTTGAGGGATGCCAGGTGGGCGGCATCGGAACTGCTTTTGGCTTTGGCGACAACGGCGAGTTTGGCTATCGGATCATCGGGATTGATGCGCAGGATTTGTTCGTAGGTCTGACGGGCGGCATCTTTGTTGCCGATGGTTTCGTAAAATTCGGCCAGCCTGTGTTTGTAGTCGGTTTCAGCGGGGTAGGCTTCGCAAAGACGCACCAATTCGGCGGTTGCTTTTTTCATGTCGCCCATTCCGACGTATATGACGTGTTTTTTGCTGGCTGTTTCCTCAGTAATGCCTGTGAGTTTTTCAAGCTTGTCGAGTGCCTTAAGTCCTCCTTGCGGATCGCCGGAAAGCACGGCGAGGTAAGCCAGGCGCTGGTAAAATTCGGCGGTTTGCGGGTAGCGCCTGGTGAGGTCTTCGTAAATACGGACCGCGTCTTTGGTTCGGCCGGTTTGTTCAAACAAATCGGCTTGAAAGATGGCATACCACTCGTTGGCAGGCTGGAGTTTGGCAGCTTTGGCAATGCTTTCCTGAGCGCCCACAAGGTCTTTCATGACGTATTGGGTACGTGCCAAACTGTACCATGCAGCGTCGTTTGCCGGGTTGTCGTACAGGAATTTTTGGTACAACTCCATGGCCTTATCGTGTTTGCCCAGCATACGCTCCTTTTCTGCATTTACAAAAAGGCTTTGGCGCTCCACTTCAGCTTCAGGTACAATTTTGGCTTGTCCGCCGATGGTATTTTGGGCAATCAAAGGAGGGCAAAAGTTAAACAGCAAAATCAATGCTGCTAAACCAGCAAACAACTGCCTGCTGCCTGCTGCCTGCTTAGTACTTCGGACTTCGGACAGATTCATGTTTCAGTGTTTCGAAAAATTGGAATAATCGCCCAGGTTAAGCTCGTATTTCGAAGCGATGTAGCGGCTGGCGTTGCCGATCATGGTATGTTCGAGTACAGCGTTTCGGATAACCGATTTGTTCTGGATGATGCTGTTGCAGATAACGGTATTTTCTACACTGGAGTTGTGTCCAATACTGACATGTGGGCCAATTACAGAATTGCGGATGACGGCATTATCGCCCACGAAACAGGGAGGAATGATAACGCTGTTAACAATTGAGGCGGTTTTTGATACCAATTGGGTATGGCGGTGAAACTCGAGCATGCGTTCGTTGGAATACAAAATGGCGTCTTTGTTGCCGCAGTCGAGCCATTCTTCAATGTCCCCGGTTCGGAATTGCATGCCGTCGTTTTTGAGCATTTCGAGGGCTGTTGTGAGTTGGAATTCGTTTTTTTCCTTGATTTCGTTTTTAATGATGTGTTGCAGGGCATCGCGCAGTTTTTCGCCTTCGCGGAAATAATAAATGCCGACGATGGCCATGTCCGAAACGAATGTCGTGGGTTTTTCGACAAACTCCTTAATGATGCCTTCATCATCAAGTTTGACCACACCAAACGATGTTGGGTCTTTAACTTTTTGAACCCAGATGACGGCGTCATCCTCAGGATTAAAGGTGAAATCGGCTTTAAAAAGGGTGTCGGCAAAAGCGACCATGCAATGCCCGTTCAGGCTTTCGCGGGCACAAAAAATGGCATGGCCTACGCCAAGTGCTTTCTCCTGATGGTAAATTTTCCCTTTGGCGCCCAGTTTTTCAGCAATGCTGATCAGTTCGCGTTCCACTTCGATGCCGAAGTCGCCAATGATGAAAGCGATTTCTTCAATGGGGCCTTCGTAAGCTGCGACGACAGATTCCACAAGTCTTTGGATGATGGGTTTTCCTGCGACGGGAATGAGTGGTTTGGGAACGGTGAGTGTATGCGGACGGAGTCTTGTGCCTTTGCCCGCCATGGGGATTATGATTTTCATAAATTTGTTTTGTTGGTTTTAGGAGATAATCAGGTATTAAACGCCAGTGCTTCCAAAACCGCCATCACCCCGTGTGGAGTCATTGAGTGTTTCGACGGCTTCCCATTGAATGCGTTCATAACGTGTAACAACCATTTGGGCGATTCGTTCTCCATGTTCTATGGTTTGGATTTCATCCGAAAGGTTGATGAGGATGCATTTGATTTCACCGCGGTAGTCGCTGTCAATGGTACCAGGGGTATTGACCAGGCTGATGCCGCGTTTGATGGCCAGTCCGCTGCGCGGACGAATCTGCGCTTCAAAGCCATCGGGAAGTTCAATAAACAAACCTGTCGGAATGAGTGCCCGCCCAAGGGGGGGCAGGGAGACGGGATGGCTGAGGTTGGCACGAAGGTCCATACCAGCACTGCCCATGGTTTCGTATTTAGGCAGTTCAAAAGGTGATTGGTTGATGATTCGGACGTTCAAGGCAGAAGAATTTTTGCACAAAAGTAGTTGAATGTTGTCAGAACAACAGGCTTGATTAATTTTAGGCCATGAATCGTATTCCTCCACACCTGCTTCGCCAGCTGTTGTTTTTGCTGCTCATCTTTTTGCTGAGTATCATATTGGTTTATCCCCTGTATCCGTACATACCGGCTGTGATGGGCGCTTACACGTTGTATGTGATTTTATCCCGCCCCATGCATTGGCTTACGGCACAAAAACGATGGTCTGAAGTGCCGGCAGCCTTGGCGCTCATTCTTTTGTCTTTCATTGTTCTGGCCATTCCGATCAGTTTTTTTTACCACCTGATTCAAAACAAATTGGCCGAAACAGTCCACAACACGCCAATCATCATACAGAACGTAGAATTTTTTATTCAACGCCTGGAATCGAAGTACAACGTGGATTTGCTGACGGATGAGGTGATGCAAAATTTCAATGCCTGGGCGGTGAAGGAGTTGCGTTTGTTCATCCAGGCAACCCTGGGCGGATTGGTAACCTTATTGCTTGCTTACCTCCTGTTGTTTTTTCTGCTCATCAACCAGGGAAAGATGGAGGAGATGTTCCAGCTGCTTTTACCTCTGCGCGATGAAAATGCCGATTTTGTAAAAAAACAATTCAATGGTTTGGTGATGTCCAATGCGGTCGGTATTCCGCTGTTGGGCATCCTTCAGGGCTTTGCCGGATTGATCGCGTATTGGATCGCCGGAGTGCCCGACATGTGGTTGTGGTTTGCCATCACGTGTATATCCGGAATGTTGCCGGTCATAGGTGTTGCTTTTGCTTATGTACCGCTTGCCATTGTTACCTACAGCCTGGGTGAGCCCGTAAAAGCGCTCGTTTTGTTGCTTTACGGTTTTTTTATCATCGGCTCGGCCGACAATGTGGCGCGCATGTGGTTGCAAAAAAAGATTGGCGATACCCATCCGCTCATTACCTTTTTTGGGGTAATCGCAGGGCTCAAACTCTTTGGTTTTGTGGGCTTTATCTTTGGTCCGGTTCTCATCTCACTACTGATACTGTTGTTGCGTATTTATGTGAAGGAATTTGGCAAAGACCATACATCTTAAAAAATACCCGGCGCAGCTTGAATAATTAAAGATAAATTTCGGCCAAGAAAAACGGCATGTGCATGAAAATCAACTTTACCCTTCTGTTAACACTGCTTTCCTCCATCGTATTTGCCCAGGCGCCCATCAACGACGACTGTGCCGGAATCATCGATTTGGGGGAAGTACCTTATTGCTCACAACCTGCTCAATACACCAACGTTGATGCCACGGCGAGCGACATAGATCCTACCAACAACATTCCTGCCTGTTTCAACAACGGCACCGAGAGGGATGTTTGGTTTCAATTCACTTTGCCCGCAGACGGAAGCATCATCGATGTTACCATCACGGTTTTTGGTGATTTCGAAGGCAACGGAACGTTGCACATGCCTCAGGTAGCCATTTACCGTGGCGATTGTGCCTACGGCGAACTTGCGGAACTGGATTGTGCAGCAGCCCTCATCAACGAAAATGTGGTGTCGCTCGATCAGTTCGGTCTGACGCCAGGCATTCCTTATTTTTTACGCATCAACGATTATTCGGCTACTGCTGCACCCAACTGGGGCACATTCAGGCTTTGCGTCGAAAAATACGTCCCCGAACTCAACATCGGCGATGTACCCGGCACGCAAAGCTGTACCGGCACGCTGTGGGACAGCGGCGGTCCGGACAACGATTACGGGCCGGGTGAAGACCTGACTTTTACGGTTTGTCCGCAGGAGTACCACCAGTGTATCGTTTTCAACCTGGAATCGTACGACACCGAATTTGGTTTTGATTTCATTGGTTTTTACGCCGGCGACGACATCGCCACTGGCACCCTCATTACACAACAAAGCGGCTTCGGCAACAACTTTGAAGTTCAGATTCCGGCGCCGTGTGCAACCATTCGGTTCAACTCCGATGGCTTTGCTGAACAACCCGGCTTTAAACTGACCTGGTCCTGTTCTCCCGATGTTTGCACAACACCGCCGCCCACCACCTGTGCCGATCCGGTAGATGTCGGCACGCTTCCTTACGGCGCCAACGGTTTGTCGAACTGTTTTTCGGGAAATACCATCCAGGACGGTCCCTGCAACGACGCTTTCCTTTCCGGAAATGATTATGTGTTTTCCTACACATCGGCGGGTGATGAATGCATCCAGATCGCCACGAGTGGAACCAATTTAAATGCTGGTATCGGTGTTTACAACAACTGTCCGTCCATTGCAGGAACAGCTTGTGTTGCCGCCGCCGGTGGTGGTTTCAACAGCGTAGACCCCTTCATCAACGCAGCATTTTTGGAAAATCCCGGCACCTATTACATCGTTTTTGGTGCGGGTATCAACTGCACACCATTTGATATTTCGATTGATACCATCACTTGTCCGGTGGTTTTGCCCTCAGCTTCCACCTGCGACGACGCCCTGAACATCGGTGGATGCAGCAACCTGCTTCCTGAAATCATCGCGCTCAACCCAGGCGCGGGTGATCCTTCGTTTATCCAAAACGGCGTAAATCAGGGATGTTTTGTGGCTCCCCAGCAAAACTATGCGTTCTTCTATTTTACAGCAGGCGCCGATGGTAAATTCGGTTTCACCGTGCAGGCTGCCGATCCGGCTGAGGCTTCAGACATTGACTTCAACGTTTGGGGCCCAATCGACAGCGTTGTCAACATTTGTGACTTTGTAAGCAACAACCAGCCCATCCGCTCCTCCTGGGCAGGTGGCGCTGATCCTACCGGATTGGCAGACATCCATCCTGTATTGAACACGCCTGTACTCGACGAATTTGACTGCGGTAGTCCGGCAACACCCGGCGCAGGAGGCGATGATTTCGTGAGTCGTATCGATGTGCTCGAAGGGCAGATCTATGTTATTCTGCTCGATGACTTCGGCAATGCCATCGAACAAAACGGCATTTCCATCAACTTCAACAACACTGAAGACGGAGTTTTGGGGGCAGGAGAAGACCTGATCTCCGTAACTTCCGATACGGCAGTGTGCGCCGGCGAACCTGTACAACTGTTGGCAACCGGAGGCGCTGCTTATTTCTGGCAGGACAATCCCGGCATGTCGTGCACAGCCTGCCCTGACCCATTGGTAACACCATTGGTAAGCACCAGCTACCAGGTTCAGATTGCAACAGCCTGCAATACGATCAGTGAGGTAGTCAATGTAAAAATCATTGAACTCGAGCTGGGCCCCGATGTAACGGTTTGCAACAATGCAACTTTCCAGATCAATCCCGATCCTTACGAAGAAGCAACATACACGTGGATCGGTGGTCCGGGACTGTCCTGCTACGATTGTCCTACACCAACCATTGCCGGGCTGACCACCGGTGTTTATACCTACATCGCAACACTTTCAACGCCACAATGTACCCTGCAGGACACCCTTCAGGTGACAGTTATCAGCGGGGAAGCTGCACAATACACCATGTCAGATGATCTTACGGTGTGTGTTGGCACTTCTGTTAATCTGGGTGGCGCCGGTACGCCAGGAACAATGTACGATTGGACTTCCGTGCCGACCGGCTTTGTGAGTACCGATGCCAATCCTGTAGTAACACCCACGCAAACAACCACTTTTTTCCTGGAAGCCTCCAACGGTACCTGTCCGCTTACCAGCATAGACAGTGTCACGGTGACGGTTTTTCAGTTACCTGTGGTTGATTTGGAAAACGATTCCACCATTTGTCAGGGAGAAACGATACAACTGGCTTACACCATTCCGGAAGCCATTGTTACCTATGCCTGGTCGCCCAACGACGGCAGCCTTGACAATCCGGCATCGGCCACGCCTTTGGCAACACCACAACAAACTACCACGTATACCCTCGTTGCCACCAATGGTGTTTGCACCACCACAAACACACTCACGGTAGACGTTGTCAACATAGCCGTGGACCTATCGGTGCCCGACACGGTGCGAATTTGTGTTGGAGAAAGCCTTGATATTATTGCTGCCGCGGAACCAGCGGGCACAGTGGTAACCTGGACTCCTGTAACCAACTTACAACTTGGCCCCAACGGCACCACGGCCACCGCCACACCGAACGAAACAACCCTTTACACCGCTACGGTGAGTGTGCCAGGTTGTGTACGTCAGGATGCCGTGTATGTGAGGGTCGACAGCTTGCCCGACGATATGAGCATCAGTCCGGCCGATACCATGGTTTGTTATGGTAACCCTGTACTGTTGCGATCGCCTATTTACGATCCGGCAGAATACCCTGAGATTGAATTCTCCTGGACGCCAGGAGGCATAACGCCCGACAGTTTGTACAACCTTGTAGCCACGCCTACAGCTACCACCGTATACCAGCGCATCAGCCGTAGTGGCGCTTGTGCGGATACGGCTACTGCAAACATAACCGTCGTTGAGCCGCCTCAAATGTCGATAACCCCGGCACTGACGACCTTGTGCCCCGGTGAGTCCGTAACATTAACCCTTAATGCAAGTGCTGGCGTTACAGACGTAGAGTGGAGTCCCTCGTCAACTTTGTCGTGCACCACCTGCAACGATCCGGTGGCGACACCGACAGCCACAACTACCTATTCGGTGGATGCAAGTTTTATGGGTTGTGATGTTTCTGCAAGTGCTACCGTGGCGATTCAGCCTCTTCCCGGATTGTCTTTCCCCAGCGACAACCAATTGTGCGCCGGTGAATCAATCACGCTGAATCTGATCAATGATCCATCGGCCGTTTACACATGGACTTCAACCGATCCTGCTTTTGTTACATCGCAGGAGGCGCAGCCTGTGGTAACACCGACCCTGCCCTCAACAACGTATTTCGTCACAGCCAACAACGGTTGTCAGGTACAAGGCGAAATCACCGTAACAGTGAGTGCCGCAACACTTGCAGTTTCCAACGATACGACCATTTGCCGCAATTTCGTGGTAACACTCAATGCTTCCGGCACTTTGCCGGGAACGTATGCATGGAGCAATGGTCAATCCGGACAAAGCATCAGCGTAATGCCCGATGAAACAACATTGTACACGGTAACCTACACTTACGGCGACAATTGTGTTTTAACCGAGCAGGTTTTGGTTTCGGTGCAAGGTGATGGAGCAGCAGTTACGCCACCCACAGATTTGTCCATTTGTCCCGGTGAAACCGTGGTTTTAAATACTGCAACACCAACCCCGGGAGCAACCTACAACTGGGTTTCCAATCCCGTTGGATTTACCTCGTCAGATCCTGCTCCGATAGTCTCGCCCGGTCAGACCACAACGTATACTGTTACTGCAACCCTGGGTATCTGCGTTAGCACTACGACCATAACGGTAACGGCATTTTCGCCCACACTTACGGTAAGTTCGGATACGCTGATTTGTGAAGGCGAATCGGCTGCCATCAGTGCCATTTCCAATGTAGACGGCAGTTTCACCTGGACGCCTGGTGGTACGGGAGCAACTTTAACGGTAACCCCGGATACGACCACCGTTTACGACGTTGTGTTTGCTTTTGGCGATGGATGTACACTTACCGACGCGGTCATTGTTGAAGTGCAACCCAACTTTGTACTTGGCATCGTTTCGGTGCCGGACACGAACCAGGTAGACCTGGGCGCCACAATCGAACTTAACGCGGTTGTTGCACCAACGCAAAATGTCTCTGGTTTTGAATTTACCTGGACAGAAGGTGGCGCTACCATCGGAAATATGCAGGACATCAATGTCGTGGTGTCCACCACCGACACTACCATTTCCTACACGGTTCAGGCTGTTTCACCTGCCGGATGTGTACAAGTAGCAACCATAAGTTTCAACATTGTACAACCTCTGGTACAGATCCCCGATGCGTTTACGCCCGACGGCGACGGTGTCAACGATGACTTTGGCATCTTCGTTCGCGAAGGGCTGGCCACCATCGAACAACTCACCATTTACAACCGATGGGGCAATAAGATCGTTGATTTGAATGCGCCCGACGCCCGCTGGGATGGTCGCGCCGACGGTAAGGAAGCGCCTTCAGACGTGTACGTCTACGTCATCCGCTGGAAACGTGGTGACGGAACGGTACAAAACAGCAATGGTGAAGTGACGTTGATTAGGTAAGCAGTTGGCTGATAGCAGTTAGAAGTTAGCAAAAATAGATCCCTGTCATGGTTTTACCAGGGATCTATTTTTGCTAACCGCTAACCGCTAACGGCTAACAGCTAATTCCAAAACTTTTCCGTATTTTTGCGGCTGATTTATGGTAAAAATAGGAAATGTAGAATTGGGTGAGTTTCCCTTGTTGCTTGCCCCGATGGAAGACGTGAGTGATCCGCCATTTCGCCGCCTGTGTAAAGAGCAAGGCGCTGACATGGTGTATACGGAGTTTATCAGTGCCGACGGCCTGGTACACGATGCCATCAAGTCGCTCAAAAAGCTTGAAATTTTCGATTACGAACGCCCCATAGGCATACAGTATTTCGGGGGGCAGCTCGACAACATGATCGAGGCCGCTGAGATGATCGAGTCGAAAAATCCGGACGTTATCGACATCAATTTTGGATGCCCCGTAGCCAAGGTTGCCTGCCGTATGGCCGGCGCGGGCTTGTTGCGCGACATTGATAAAATGGTGGAACTTACCGCTGCGGTTGTTAAAAGCACGAGCAAACCAGTGACGGTGAAAACCCGCCTTGGTTGGGACGATACCACCATCAACATTCTTGAAGTCGCTGAACGTTTGCAGGACGTTGGCATTGCCGCCCTGAGCATCCATGCCCGTACACGTGCCCAGATGTACAAAGGTGAAGCCAATTGGGAATGGATAGCGCGTGTGAAAGATAACCAACGCATGCACATCCCCATTTTTGGCAACGGAGACGTCAACAGTCCGGAAAAAGCCCTTGATTACCGCCGTCGCTTTGGTCCCGACGGCATCATGATCGGTAGGGCAGCCATCGGATATCCCTGGATTTTTCGCGAAATCAAACACTATTTTGCGACAGGAGAATTGCTTGCTCCACCCGACATTTTTGAACGGGTAGCAGCAGCGCGACAACACCTCGACGATAGTCTTTTATGGAAAGGGGTAAAACTCGGTGTCTTGGAAATGCGCCGCCATTATGCTCCATATTTCCAGGGATTGCCAAATGTGAAGCCTTACAGGGCCAAATTGGTGACCTTGTTCGAACCCGAAGAACTGTACAGTGTTCTGGATGAAATGGAGGCAGTTTATGCCGACATGGAACTCAGCGCCTGAATACAGCGTTTATTTTTTACGACCCAGGCCGAAGGATGATATTTTCCATACAGCAACACGAACGCAATATTTTTGAACTTATCGGCAAATGCGCACGAGAAGTAAACGCTCCGGCTTATGTCGTGGGTGGCTACGTGCGCGATCGCCTTTTGGGCCGTCCCACCAAAGATATCGACGTAGTTTGTGTCGGCGACGGCATTGTACTGGCCGAAAAGGTTGCTTCCAAATTGTATCCTTCACCCAAGGTTGTTGTATACAAACGGTTTGGTACAGCCATGCTCCGTCATGAAGGCAACGAAATTGAATTCGTAGGAGCTCGCCGTGAAAGCTACCACGCCGACAGCCGCAAACCCGATGTGGAAGCCGGTACCCTGGAAGACGATCAAAACCGCCGCGATTTTACCATCAATGCACTTGCTGTAAGCCTGAATGAAGGCACTTTTGGCCAAATCATTGACCCATTTGGAGGATTGGAGCACCTGGAGCGCAAGATCATCAAAACGCCGCTTGAACCGGGTCAAACCTTTTCCGATGATCCGCTTCGCATGTTGCGCGCCATACGGTTTGCAAATCAATTGGGTTTCTCCATTGAAAAGAAAACCTTTGAAGGTATCCACAAATACCGCAACAGGCTCAACATCATTTCCAAAGAAAGGATAGCCGGTGAAGTGGAAAAAATCCTGATGTGCCCCCAACCGTCCATAGGGTTCAATTTGTTGTACGACAGCGGATTGTTGCAGCTTTTTCTTCCTGAAGTTGCCTTGTTGCAAGGCGTGGAAGACCGGGATGGAAAAGGCCATAAGGACAATTTTTACCACACACTTGAAGTGTTGGATAACCTTTGCCGCAAAAGCAACAGCATTTGGTTGCGCTGGGCTGCATTGCTGCACGATATCGGCAAACCTGCAACCAAAAAGTTCAGCAAAGAAGTTGGTTGGACATTCCATGGCCACGACTGGCTAGGCGCCAACATGGTGGCTAAAATATTCCGGAACCTGCGGTTGTCGCTTGGAACGGACATGGAATATGTGCAAAAAATGGTGCGCATGCACCTTCGTCCCATCAGCCTCACCAAAGAACAGGTGACCGACAGTGCTGTGCGCAGGCTGTTGTACGATGCCGGCCCGGACATCGATGACCTGATGAAACTATGTGAATCGGACATCACGACCAAAAATCCGAAAAAGATGGCCCGGTACCTGGAAGGGTACGAATGGCTGAAGGAACGTATGTCGTTGGTTACGGAAACCGATCGTATGCGCCTTTGGCAGCCACCCATCACCGGAGAAATCATCATGCAAACCTTTCAGATACCACCCTCACGCGATGTGGGCGTGATCAAAACTGCCGTTCGGGAGGCCATATTGGAAGGAGAAATTGACAACAGCTACGAACAGGCTTTTGGACGTATGCTGATGGAAGGCGCCAAACTCGGCTTCAAGCCCCAAATCACACAGTCATCGGATCTTTAGCTTTTTGTTTGCATTGAGTTTTTGCAATTCTATGGATCCGCGGCCACGGCTGTGTATGATCAATTGCAGTTCGTTGGTGGTGAGCCTGATGTCGCAGGATTCAATCTCCATGTTGTCGATGTTCAGATCAATCGCTTTGGCTGCTTTCCCTTTTTCTACCGCTTCCGAAATAAGTCCAGGCACTTTTCCAACGTAACGGGAAATGTCGAGAAACAAATGCGCGGCAATGGAGTCACGCAGTTGGGCTTGCACCAGGTTGTTGGCCAAACCCAGAATCATATTGTCGGTATTTACATCATATTCGAAATTACTTACCTGTATTTGATTGGTTTGAGCATCGTATTCTGGTGTGCCCAACATGTACAATTTGCCTTTCACAATGCCCCGAACATCAGCCATAACCGCGAGTTGATCGCCTGATCCGTAAATTTTGATTTCATTAACCTTAAGCTTGCTACCCAGTTTTCCTAATTTGATGTTTCGGAATTTGTTGTTTAACAAAGTTGAAAGCGAGTCGTAAGGAATGGTTGCAAGAACGGACAGATCGAACCCGTTGCGCATCTGCTGTTTGGGCAAATAAGGCGGCAATACTTCGGTGGAAAACGGTAGAGTTTCAGGTTGTGTACTGATGTAGGTACGTCCCGTTACCATCAAATCAACATTGATTAACCCCGAGTTGTCCAGCCTGATGTCTTCACCATGTATCTCGGTAAGCTGGAATTTGAGCCACAAAGATGGTGCTCCCTTCAGGATTCGTTTGGGCTCCTGAATTTTTTTCCAAACTTTGGTGATGGCTTTTTCAAGATTGATGGTTTCGTAAGCTTTTTCGTCAAGTTTGGCTACCAATACCGCCTTTTCAGCATCAATAAATTTTTCCAACGGTTCCTGGAGGTTGAATTTGATGCCCATAATCCGTGCAAAGGGCTCCTTGATCCAGGTAACATCTTCCAATTCCGTTTGTGTACGGATGTGCCAGTTTTTTTCCAGTTTTACCCTGGACGAAAAGGTAAGAACGACATCTGTTTTTATGGGAACCAGATTGCGCAATTTTAATCCCTTAGTACGCAGATAATAGGTGCTTTTTATCCTTAGAGGTACTTTCATGACCAAACGTCCGTCGCGCACGCTCAATTCGATGGGGGCTAATTTTTTAACCCTCACAAACAGGCTGTCGCGCCCATTGTTGAGCAACATCCCGTGTTCGATGAAGGTGCCATGAATTTTTTCATTAAACCAGGCTTCAAATTCCTCGAGACCGTACGTCAGGGGAAGATCGAAATGGGATTCTGGTAAATTTACGGGTTGGTTGTACAAAATGATGGGCGGCGGGATGGGATTCACCTCATCACGGCAGCCGACCAAACCTGCAAGGCTTGCGAGCGCCATAAACCACAGAACTGGTCTGTGGATAAACATGTTGGTAAAAATCATGAAAACCGACGCCGTTTTTATGGAATTAAAGGGTTGAGGATCACCGTTATTCAAGGCCTGTCCGGTATCTTTGTAGCCATACTACAAGTTACATACCATGGGAACCAATCAACAATCTGCGGGCACGCCCGATCGTCCTGTTTACACCTATACCGAGGCACTTGAAGCTGCAACAGCTTATTTTGAAGGCGATGAACTTGCCGCCGGTGTATGGGTAAACAAATATGCTTTAAAAGATTCGTTCGGCCGAATTTATGAAAAAACGCCCGATGAAATGCATCGCCGTATCGCCGGCGAATTTGCCCGCATTGAAAACAAATACCCCGGAGCACTCAGCGAAGAACAAATATACCAGTTGTTGTACCGTTTTCGCTACATCATACCACAGGGCAGTCCCATGGCAGGCATCGGCAACACTTACCAGGTGTCTTCCCTTTCCAATTGTTTTGTCATCGGCAGTGAGGCCGATTCCTATGGCGGCATCATACGCACCGATGAGGAACAGGTACAACTCATGAAAAGAAGGGGAGGGGTGGGCCACGATTTGTCGCACCTTCGTCCAAAAGGAACTCCCGTGTTAAACAGCGCCCTGACTTCTACCGGTGTTGTTCCCTTTATGGAGCGTTATTCCAACGCCACACGTGAAGTTGCGCAGGACGGCCGGCGCGGAGCACTGATGCTTACCATCTCAAGCCGCCACCCCGATGCCGAAGACTTTATCGACGCCAAACTTGAACAAGGCAAGGTAACGGGCGCCAACGTTTCGGTGCGTATCGACGATGAATTTATGCGCGCAGTACTAAGCGGCAAACCCTACAAAGCCCAGTTTCCGGTGGAGAGCGACAATCCACGGATGGTTAGAGACATAGATGCTTCGCGAATCTGGGATAAAATCATTTACAATGCCTGGAAATCGGCCGAGCCCGGCGTGCTTTTTTGGGATACGGTTCTGCGCGAATCGGTGCCCGATTGTTATGCCGATCTTGGATACCGCACCATTTCTACCAATCCCTGCGGTGAAATTCCATTGTGCCCTTACGATTCCTGCAGATTGCTGGCTGTCAACCTCTACAGTTATGTGGTTAATCCGTTCAAACCCAACGCGTATTTTGATTTTGAAAAATTCAAAGAACACGTGCGTTGTGCTCAACGGTTGATGGATGACCTTATCGATCTGGAAATTGAAAAAATTGATGGTATTTTGGCTAAAATTGCCAAAGATCCTGAGCAGAACGACATCAAAACCGTTGAAAAGCAACTTTGGGAAAAAGTGCTGAAAACGTGTACGGAAGGCCGCCGAACAGGCCTGGGGATTACCGCGGAAGGTGATATGCTTGCAGCGCTTGGACTCCGGTACGGAACCGAGGAGGCCAACAGTTTTGCCGTGGATGTACAACGCACCCTGGCCGTAAGCGCTTATGCCTCGTCGGTAGAACTGGCCGAGCAACGCGGCGCTTTCCCGATTTACGAATCCAAACGCGAAGCTGAAAACCCATTCATCAACCGCCTTGCGGAAGCAGACCCTTCGTTGCTGGAAAAAATGAAAAAACACGGACGCCGCAACATTGCCTTGCTCACCATAGCGCCAACCGGAACAACCAGCCTGATGAGCCAAACCACGTCGGGCATCGAACCTGTTTTTCTGGTATCCTACACCCGGCGCAGAAAGGTTAATCCCAACGACAAAGACGTTCACATTTCGTTTGTGGATGAGGTGGGCGACAGCTGGGAAGAGTACCATGTTTTTCACCATAAATTTGCCGATTGGTTGCAAATTCAGGGTTACGACGTAGCCATGGTAAAAAAACTCAGCGCAGAAGAACTCAAACCCATCATCGAAGCCTCTCCTTACCACCTTGCAACAGCCAATGATGTCGATTGGGTTCAAAAGGTACGTATGCAGGGCGCCATCCAAAAATGGGTGGACCACTCCATCAGCGTAACGGTAAATGTTCCGGAAGAAACAACCGTGGATATGGTGAAAAAAATATACCAAACGGCCTGGGAAACCGGCTGTAAAGGTTGTACCATTTACCGCGACGGTTCCCGTTCGGGTGTATTGATCAGCAACGAAACCAAAAAAGAAGCTTCGGAAAGTGCGGAAAACACGGCCTTCCGCGAAACTTTGCCGCCCCAGCGTCCGGTGGAACTGGACGCTGAAGTGGTTCGTTTCAACAACAACGATGAAAAGTGGATCGCGGTGATCGGTCTTTTTGAAGACAGGCCCTATGAAATCTTTACCGGACGTGCAGAGGATATATTCCGCCTTCCAACCTACGTAAACAAAGGGTGGGTGATTAAAAACCGCGATGAAGACGGCCGCAACCGTTACGATTTCCGTTTCAGGGACCAGGACGGCTACCGCGTCACCATTGAAGGTTTGTCGCGTTCGTTCAACAAGGAATACTGGAACTACGCCAAACTCATCTCGGGCGTCCTGCGTTTGGGCATGCCGCTCAACCAGGTCGTTAACCTCATCAACGGACTCAACGCCGCTGAGGACCACATCAATACCTGGAAAAACGGTGTTTTGCGGGCTCTCAAACGCCATATCCGCGACGGCACCAAGGTACACAAGGAATCCTGCCCCAATTGTGGCGATACTGAATCGCTGATTTACAAGGAAGGATGCCTTACGTGTGCAAGCTGTGGTTATTCCAAATGTGGCTAAGAAACGCTTAAAATGCCTACCTTTGCGGCCGCTAACCACAACGCATGGGTATTTTTAGAAAAATATGGGCCATATATGCGGTCATCCTCTTTTTGTTGATGATGTTCCTCAGTTTGCCCATCGTATTGATCAATGGCATGTTTGGATCCCCCGATGCTGTCCTGCGTCGCAACATCCATTACCTGCACCACATCTTTACGCCCATTTTTCTGGCATGTATCGGCATACGTTTGAAAATAACCGGCAGGGAAAAACTGGATTCGGCGGGTTCTTATGTCATCATCAGCAACCACAGAACCTCGCTGGACTTCATCATCAATGCGGAGGCATTCCCTGGTGTTTTTCGTTTTTTGGCAAAAAAAGAACTGCAAAAAGTACCGGTGTTTGGTTGGGTAGTGAAAAAAATGTGCCTTACCGTCGACCGCCACAGTGCAATGTCGCGGGCCCGTAGTGTGGTGGAAATCAAGGAACAACTTGCCAAAGGCTGGAGTATTTTTATTTACCCTGAAGGCGGCCGAAACCAAACAGAAGGGCCTCTTGCACCGTTTTACGACGGAGCGTTTCGCATCGCTATTCAAACCAAAGCTCCTCTGGCTGTTCAAACCATTTGCAACATACGCGACGTCTCAGCTGGCAGTGGCAGCGACCTCGACCTTAAACCCGGTGTTCTGCACATCGTGTGGGATACTCCCATTGAAACGATCGGCATGACTGCCGAAGACATACCCATGCTTAAAGAGCGGGTGCAAAACCAAATGATTCAGCACCTGGTCAACCATCACAATTGAACCATTCATCATCCATGCAATACAAACGCAACGTCCTCGAAACCATCGGTAATACGCCGATGATTCAACTCAACCATGTAGCCGACGACATATCCGCCCTCGTTTTAGCCAAAGTGGAGACGTTTAACCCTGGCCATTCCACCAAAGACCGCATGGCGGTTAAAATGATTGATGATGCCGAAAAACGCGGCGACATCAAACCTGGCGGAACCATCATCGAATGTACCTCCGGCAACACAGGCATGGGTCTCGCGCTCGTTGCCTGCGTGCGTGGATACCGCTGCATTTTTACCACCACCGACAAACAAAGCAAGGAAAAAGTGGATGCACTCAAAGCGCTTGGCGCAGAGGTGATTGTTTGTCCAACCAATGTTGGTCCGGAAGATCCACGTTCCTACTATTCGGTGGCACGCCGCCTGAGCACAGAAATCCCCAATTCTTTCTGGTGCAACCAATACGATAACTTGTCCAACAGACAAGCCCACTACGAAAGCACCGGACCAGAAATCTGGGCACAAACCGACGGTAAAATCACCCACCTCGTTGTAGGCGTGGGTACCGGAGGCACCGTTTCCGGAGTCGCCAAATACCTGAAGGAGCAGAACCCAAACGTTAAAATTTGGGGCGCCGACACCTACGGTTCGGTGTTCAAAAAATACCACGAAACCGGCGTTTTTGATGAAAAGGAAATTTATCCCTACATCACCGAAGGTATTGGCGAAGACATCCTGCCCGCCAACGTTGATTTTGCTCTGATTGATAAATTTGAAAAAGTAACCGACAAAGACGCTGCCCTTTGGGCACGCAGACTTGCACGTGAAGAAGGCCTTTTGTTGGGTTATTCCGCAGGTAGTGCCTTCGGCGCCTTGTGGCAGTTGCGCCATGAACTTAAGCCTGACGACATCGTGGTGGTTATTTTCCACGACCACGGCAGCCGCTACGTCGGCAAAATTTACAACGACGACTGGATGCGTGAGCGGGGCTTCCTTGAAGACGAGATGAAAGTCAGCGATTTGATTGCCCGCAAAAAAGACCGTCGTTTCATCGGAGTACAAGCCACAGAATCCGTTAGAAACGCTTTCAACATCATGAAATCGCACGACATCAGTCAAATGCCCGTGATGGACGGCGAAACGGTTGTAGGCTCCATCACCGAAACCCAGGTCCTGCATTTTCTTCTTGAAAACCCGCTCAACAACGCCGAGCGCAACCTGCGCGACGTCATGGGCGATGCCTTCCCGGTGGTTCAGGATGATTTGCCCATCAGCCAGCTCAGCCGCTACATCAGCAAATCCATCCCGGCAGTGATTGCGCAGGACCGCACTGGAGGCATGCACATTGTGACGCAGTATGATTTGATACAGGTGATTTGATTTGGCCCTTACATTTTGCAATACCCATGAATGAAAAAAACACCTCCAGCCTTCGGCCGGAGGTGTTTTTTTCATTCATGGGTATTGCAAAATGTAAGACACGTGAGATGCAGCCTCATAAATCCAATCCTATCATCCCAATCCTTTTTTGTCATCCCAGCGAAGCGTGGGACCCAAATACCAATCCCCCAAATCTCAAAAATCCGGGTTAAGACTATTTCAACACGACGCCATTTTTCACCTTAAACGAGATCGCGCGCAGTTTGAGGATGTTGTTGAGCGGGTTGTCGTTGAGCACCAGGAAACTGGCTTCGTAACCTTCCTCGATGCGGCCGATTTTCCTTTTGGGAAATACAGCGCGTGGTGTGGTTTCGCAAAGTATTTTCAGGGTTGTATTGTAGTTGAGTTTGCCCAACTGGAACCAGTAGTTCAATTCGCCGCGGATGCTGCGTTGCGGGTCGTTGGAACCGATGGCGACATTAACGCCGTTATCGAAAAGGCGTTTAAGCAATTCAGCCTGTCGGGCGGTAATTGCTGCGGGAACACCCGTAGTTTGTTGTGCCTGAGAAAACTGTGGAATAACCACCGTTTTTTTCTTGGCCAATTTTTTCAAATCCTCATCGGTAAGGGTGTATTTGGCGGCGTCGCCTTTGCCGTCCCAGGTATTGCCTGGTATGTTGGTGATGCCGGTAACACCAAGTTTTAATGCCAACCGAATGTCATCGGCCGTTTCAACGTGGGCATATACGGGCAGACCGGCTTTTTTGGCTTTTTTCACCACCAGTTTGGCTACTTCCGGCGTAAGGCCTTTGCCTTCCTTGCCGCCGTTGGTTGCAGCGTCGAGCAGGTAAATGTTGATCAATCCCGGTTTTTGGGCCATGATTTTAGGCCAGTTTGCTTCCAGCGACGTTTTGTTGTCGATGAACCAGTAACCATCGCCCAGCATTTTGTTCTGGAGTTTGATTTGATCGTAGCGTTGTCCCATCATTTGAGGCGTGTAGATGCCGTTGGCCGGTCCTTCGTACAATACAAACGGGTAACCCAGGGTGCAGGTAATGGCGCCGTTGGAAAAAACGGCGTCGGGAGCCGTAGGGCGGTTTACTTTGTCGGCAATGGCTTTGTAGCCTGCCTGTGTATTGCCGATGGCCTGAATGTAAAAGATGCCCTCATCCATGTAGTTTTTGGGCATGGAAGGTCCGTTGGTTGGATCGGTGAGGCTTGCAGAATACGCGTCGGCCATGGGAGGCACAACAAAGCGGCCTGCGAGGTCGATGGTGGAGTCGACTTTTACCGGCGTTTTTTTGGTGAATGTACCGTTAACCACATACCATGTAGCGCTGGTAAAATCGGTTCCGTTGTACCAACTGCCATTTTGGTACGCATACGTTTTTGTGCCGGCGGTTTGAGCAGCAAGGCTGAAAACCCAAAGGCAAAAAAGCAATGTAATGTGTAGTTTATGCATGTCAAGGGATATTAGGTGCAGGTCTATTTGCTCTGCAGTTGTTGAAGTTTTTGCAAATCGGCTTGTGCGCCGGCCTGGTCTCCAAGGCGGCTTTTTATGGCTGCACGGGTTTGGTAACCACGTGGGTAGTTGGCATTGATGCGCAGAGCTTCCTCTACGTCTTTAAGCGCCGCTTCGGGATCTCCATTTTGAAGATAGGCGCTCGCACGGTTGGTGAGCACCATTTCAAGTCGCGGGTTCACCTTCAGGGCTGCGCTGTAATCGGCAACTGCTTCCATGTACCTGGCGGTATTGAAATGGATAAGACCGCGGTTGACGAGGGCTTCCAGGTAATCTCCTTTGCGGTTGATGGCTTCCGTATAATCCTTCAATGCGGCCTCGGTATTGCCGCTTTTTTCATAAACAACAGCGCGGAAATAATACGCCTCCGGCAAATTGGGCTCAAGTTTTATGCTTGTGTTCAAGTCGGGAAGCGCTTCGGAGGCGCGGTTAAGAATGACCAGGCATTTGCCCCTGCCAAGGTGAAGGCGAGGGGTGACGATGCCGCCTTCCAGGGCTTTGGTGAAGTCACTGAGTGCCAAATCAAACTGGCGGTTGTTTAGGTAGGCCTGGGCGCGTCCGTTGTAGGCCTCCACCGTATTGGGATCGTATTTCAGCGCTTCTGAATAGTGTTTGATGGCGCCTTGAAAATTATAGCTGAGCAACTCGTTGTAAGCCAAATTGCACTGACAAAGCGACGATTCAGGCGTTTTTTCTACACAATTGTTTAAAAGTGCTTCTCCGTCCTTCCATACTTCCGTTTGTTGGTTGGC
>JADLBE010000513.1 GCA_020847915.1 Saprospiraceae bacterium
GTTCAACGCTTTGTTTCCGTTTACACGCAGCGACGGCGAAACGGTGCAGTACAAACTGTACATCATGAAAGCGCGCGGCGCTTACATCTGCGGCGAAGAAACGGCATTGCTTTCCTCCATCGAAGGTCTGAGGCCCGAAGTGCGCACCCGTCCACCTTTTCCTGTTTATTCGGGACTCTACGGCAAACCAACTGTGGTAAGTAACGTGGAAACATTGGCCAACATGTACGCCATCACCACCGGCGGCGGCGCGGCGTTCAAGGCCATTGGAACGGGAAAATCGAGTGGCACGAAATTGTTGTCGCTCGACAGCCACTTCAACAACCCGGGCCTTTACGAAGCCGCCATGGGCACGCCGCTCGATGAAGTGTTGTACGGTTTGGGCGGCGGTTTCAGAAAACCCGTCAAAGCCCTGCACATCGGTGGACCACTAGGCGGCCTTGTGCCGCTGCACAAAACCAAAGACCTCACCGTCGATTTTGAATCGTTCGCTTCCAACGGATTTTTGTTGGGGCACGCTTCCGTACTGAGCATCCCCGAAGCATTTCCTTTGGTGGAATACCTCGAGCACCTGTTTGCCTTCACCGCCCACGAAAGTTGCGGCAAATGTTTCCCTTGCCGCATCGGTTCGGTCCGGGGCAAGGAGCTTCTTGAAGGCGCCCGTAAACAACAACGCCGCATCGACCGCGAGTTGTTCGCCGACTTGCTCGATACCCTTGAAAAAGGATCCCTTTGTGCCCTCGGTGGCGGTTTGCCGTTGCCTGTAAAAAACGCATTGAAGTATTTCGAAGAGGAACTTAAAACGTTTTTTACACCCCAAACCGCCGCACACAACGTTTAAACTTTATTTGATTAAACTTTAAAAGACTGATTTTTAAAAATTTAATCAAAATTTATAAAAAAAGCTCTGCCATGTCCAGCCTGACCACCACCATCGCCTACGTCAACGACATGCCCTGTGCCTTTGAGCCCGGGGAAAGCATCCTGCAGTTTACCCGACGGCACTTTGGCAAAGCCTCCGTGCCGACCCTCTGCGACGCGCCCAACCTCGAAGCTTACGGCTCGTGCAGGGTGTGCAGCGTAGAAGTTGCGTTGGAACAAGACGGTCCGCGGCGCACCAAAGCTTCCTGCCACACACAGGTGGAAGCCGGTATGTTTATTTATACCGAGTCGCCTGCCATTCAAAAACTGCGCAAAAACATCATCGAACTGGTGCTCACCGACCACCCGCTCGACTGCCTTACCTGCGAAGTAAACGGCAATTGCGAACTGCAGGACACGGCAGCCCGTGTGGGCATCCGCAAGGTGCGCTACCCTGCCGGTGAAAACCACCTCGACCGCGAAAAGGACCTCAGTCACCCGTACATGACCTCCGACCTGTCGAAATGTATCCTGTGCTACCGCTGCGTGCGCGCCTGCGACGAGGTGCAAGGCCAATTGGTGCTCAGCGTGATGGGTCGTGGGTTCGACAGCAAAATCATCAAAGGATTTGACCAAAGCTTTTTTGACTCGGATTGTGTGTCGTGCGGCGCCTGTGCGCAGGCGTGTCCGACCTCGGCCATTTCCGACATTTACCAGTCCAAAGCCGAAGTGGGTCAAGACAAAGTCCGCAGCATCTGCACCTATTGTGGTGTGGGTTGCAACCTGGAAGTGAGTGTAAAAAACGGCGAAATTCTGAGCATTCAGGCGCCGTGGGAAGCTGAAGTGAACAAGGGGCATACCTGTTTGAAAGGCCGCTACGCCTTTTCTTTTTACAACCACCCCGAACGTCTTCAATATCCGATGATCCGCAAAAACGGCGAACTGGAACGTGTGAGCTGGGACGAAGTGTATGACTACCTTGCCGAAAAAATAAGCGCCGTTCGCAAAGAAAACGGTCCGGACGCTATTGGAGGCATTTCCTCGTCGCGTTGCACCAACGAGGAAAACTACCTGATGCAAAAATTCATCCGCGCGGTAGTGGGCACCAACAACATCGACGGCTGCGCGCGGGTGTGCCACTCGCCTACCGCCATCGGCATGCAACGCACGTTTGGCACCGGCGCGGCCACCAACTCGGTGGCAGACCTGCAGTTCACCGAATGTATGATGGTCATCGGCGCCAATCCGACCGACGCGCACCCTGTAACCGGCGCCAAAATCAAACAGCAGGCCATGAAAGGCAAAACGCTGATCGTGATCGATCCGCGCAAAACCGAACTGGCCCGTTACGCCCAACACCACCTTCAACTCAGGCCCGGTACCAACATGGCCGTGCTCGATATGATGCTGTATTACATCATTAAGGAAGGTCTGGATCACAAAGACTTCATCGAGGCCCGAACCGAGGGTTACGAGGAGTTCCGCACCAGTATTTTGAACCTCAACATTGGGGAACTTGAAAATGTGTCGGGTGTACCTCGCGAACAGGTGCGTGCCGCCGCCATAGCGTATGCCAAAGCAGGCGCGGCCATGTCGTTCCACGGTTTGGGCGTAACCGAGCACTCACAGGGCACGTTTACCGTGATGCAAATCGCCAACCTGGCCATGATCACCGGCAACATCGGTCGACCAGGCTGCGGCGTGAACCCGTTGCGCGGGCAAAACAACGTGCAGGGCATGGCCGACATGGGCGTTCAGCCTTACCAGAGTGCCGGATATTTCGACGTGACCAGTCCGGAGGTGATCCATAAGTTCAGCGAATTTTACGGCGTGCAGGTGCCTGCGGAAATTGGCCTGACCATTCCGCAGATGTACGACGCAGCCCTTGAAGGCAAACTAAAAATCATGTGGATCATGGGGGAAGACCTTGTGCAGTCGGACCCGAACACCAACAAGGTGGTTAAAGCCCTGAAGTCGCTCGACTTGCTCATTGTGCAGGAAATTTTCATGACCGAAACCGCCAAAATCGCCGATGTGGTGCTTCCGGGCGCTTCTTTCCTCGAAAAAGAAGGCACGTTCACCAACGGCGAACGCCGCATACAACGGGTGAACCAGGTGGTAAAACCGGTGGGCGAATCCAAAGCCGACGGACAAATCATCGTCGACATCATGAACCGCATGGGTTACAAACAGGCGCCGTACAATGCCAAAACCATGCTGGAGGAAATTGCACGTATTGTGCCGTTTTTTGCCGGTGTAAAATGGGATGAACTCGGCGA
>JADLBE010000514.1 GCA_020847915.1 Saprospiraceae bacterium
CGACGCAGGAGCAGGTGACATCTCACCCTGAACGGCAGCCCGGAAACATGTGAGATGTCACCTGCTCCTTCGTCGCAGATGACACCTCATGCACCCATTCCACCGGGAGCGAAGTGCATGGTTGGGCAAACCCTGTTTTCCTCGTCAGCCGGTGACTTTTTTTGTCACCGGCTGACTGACCGGGAGCGAAGTGGGGAGTCAGTCAAGCCAACCGACACGTTTGAGAAACCTTCGGGAGTTTCTTAAACGTTGCAATACACAATCACAACTGTGGCCAGGCTTGAGTACCCACAGAAACAATCACAAGAAAATATGACTCGAGGTGCATCGCACCGAAAAGTATCGTGATACCTCCCCATGCTATACCCTTCGTTATAGCCCACCATTTCAACTATCCACAGTACGTACCTTTGAATACTAATTGTACCCAAAAAACAAACCATGCTTCTGCGCGTCATCACCCTGCCTTTCGACCCGGTTCTGGAGGGTTTTCCGGATGAAATTGTAACCGAATTTTGTCTGAATAAAAAAATCCATCGACTGGACTCCCAATTCTTCATCGCCGACGGCAAAGCCTTTTGGACGGTTTGCCTCGTTTACGAAATTTTGAAAAAAGGCGAAGACAAAACGCTTGACCTCGATGAATACCAAAAACTGCTGTACGAACGCCTGCGCGAATGGCGGCAGGAACGTGCCAGACAGGATAAAATCCCCGTTTACCTCATCGCCACCAACCAGCACCTCATCGAAATGGTGCGCCGAAAAACCCAAACCATGGAAGCGCTCAAACCGATCAGAGGTTTCGGCCGTTCCCGGGTTGAAAAATACGGCAAGTCTTTGATCAATGTTATCAAAGCATTTTATGAGGAAAAAAAGCCTAAAAATGAAGACAACGCTCAAAATCCACCTTTTTAAGATCCATTGCCATGCCTCCCCCAACCGCTTTTCCCGTTTTTGACACCTGGTACAAAACCTGCGACTGGCTTTTGCAAACCTGCGACAAAATGCCCAAACACATCCGTTTTACCCTGAGCGGCAGGATAGCCAACCTTGCACTCGATATAACAGCTTTGTTGATAGAAGCGGTGTACACCACAGACAGAAAACCTTTGCTGACACGCACCAATCTGCTTTTGGAACAACTGCGCATCCTCTTGCGCCTGGCCAAAGACAGGCACTACATCAGCCTTCAACAACACGCTTTTGCCGCAAACTCCATCAACGAAACCGGAAAAATGGTGGGCGGCTGGTTGAAATCCATCGCCCAACCATGAAACGGAAAGCACACTTTTTCGAACCATTGTGCGCCTACGATCACCTTTACCGCGCATACCGCAAAGCACGCAGAGGCACAAGGCGCACGGACGAATCAACGGCCTTTGCTTTTTTTCAGGAAAATGAACTGCTGTTGATCCAGTCAGAACTTCAATCAGGCGCCTACATGCCCGGACCTTACCGTTATTTCACCGTGCACGACCCCAAACGGCGCACCATCGCCGTAGCGCCGTTTCGCGACCGGGTGGTACACCATGCCGTAGTCAGCTTGTTGGAACCCTTGTACGAACGGTGTTTCATCCACCATTCCTATGCCACACGAAAAGAAAAAGGAACACATGCAGCCGTTTTTCAAGCCCAACAGTTTCTGGCCAAAAACGCCTGGTATTTGAAAATGGATCTGGAGAAATTTTTCGATTCGGTGGACCAAAACCGACTGCTCGGTTTTATCCACAACAAAGTAAAAGACAAACCATTTTTATCCGTCGTGGAAAAAATCATTCGCAATGGCGGAAACCATGGCCTCGGACTGCCCATCGGAAACCTCACCAGCCAGTTTTTCGCCAATGTTTACCTCAATGTTTTCGACCATTGGGTGCTGCAACACTGCAAACCTTCCGGCTATGTGCGTTACATGGATGATTTTGTTTTGTTCGGTCCGTCCAAACAAGTGTTGAAAGACCAACACCTACGGGTTACGGAAATGCTGCACCATCAACTTGCCGTGCGTATTAAAAACAGCGAAACCCGCCTGCACCCACAAGGACACGGCCTCCCGTTTTTGGGCGTGCGCATCTTCCCCAACATCCTGCGTTTTTTGCCCAGCCATACCAAAAGACTGCGCCGCAGCTTGCAAATGAAACACCAAATGTACCACGACGATGTGATTACCGAAACCGAATGGCTCGCAACGCTCAACAGCTACAACGCGCATCTTTCCGTTTACCATACCGGGGCTTTGCGACAACAAATATTTGACTTGATGGAATAGGGCTACCGGACTTGAACCGGCTCCAACCGCGTGAATCGTGGCGGTTCGTGGAACAACAACCCGCAGAACTGCCGCGTTGCCAATCGCAACAACAATTCGCCGGACAATCGGAACAACAATATTGGCTTCCGTCTGGCCAATGCGGTTACCCGCCCGATGATGTTTGTTTACGGACAAACATCCTGCGCCCGAAACCGCCCCGCCCGGAGTCCTGCCCCCGACACCCCAGGGTTGTCGTGGCGAACAGCGCGACGCCCCGCCGGCTTAGTAGGCTCCAGCCGAAACGCAGGTGGGGCTTTTTCTTTCCCCCTATGTTTTTTCAACACACTCCGATATATCCAAACCGATATATGCTGCAGCATTGGTGTAAAATTGCTCTAAAAATCCGATATATGGTTCATGTTTTTCCATGGTATATATGGGCATTTAGGCTCTGCATATATACCAAAAGCACAAGGGGCGGGGCTTTCAGCCCGCACCCCTTGTTTGTATGCCGTTTGTATAAGGTAAGAAGGTAAAAAACTAAAAACTAACCGCCCTGGCCAGACGGAAGCCAATAAAGTAGTACCGACTGTACGGCGAATCGCTGAAGCGATAGGCAACGCGGCAGCGCTGCGGGTAGCGGTTCCACGAACCGCCACGATTCACGCGGTAGGAGCCGGTACTGGGGCCGATGGGATTTTGGGATGGGCTGCTGGCATAGTAG
>JADLBE010000515.1 GCA_020847915.1 Saprospiraceae bacterium
CTGAGTTCCGCGCTGCCGTGGAAGCTGCCGAAAACTGGGGCACCTACGTTACGGTACACGCTTACACGCCCAAGGCCATCCGAACAGCCGTGATGGCAGGTGTAAAATGTATTGACCACGGTCAGCTCGCCGACGAGGAAACCGCCAAACTGATGGCGGAAAAAGACATTTGGTGGAGCATTCAACCGTTTTTGGAAGATGAATTCTCCATTCCCAGGTCCGATCCTTCACAGCGCGCCAAACAGTTGCAGGTATCCGACGGCACCGATACAGCCGTCAAACTGGCCAAAAAATACAAAATCAAAACCGCCTGGGGGACGGACGTGTTGTTCGACGCCAAACTGGCCACCAACCAGGGCGCACAACTCGCCAAAATGAGTCGTTGGTACACACCTTTCGAGGTGTTAAAATTGGCCACCCACGACAACGCACAATTGCTCGCTTTGTCGGGCAACCGGGCGCCCTACGCCGGCAAACTCGGTGTGGTGGAAGAAGGCGCCCTGGCCGACCTGCTGCTGGTGAACGGCAATCCGCTGCAAAACATCAACCTGGTGGCCGATCCGGCAAATTTTGTGTTGATTGTGAAGGATGGGAAAGTGGTGAAGGATGCGGTGAAGTAAAAGTCGTTTATTTGTGCTGACAAAAAACAACTTAATCCAATATGTTGCACAAAATCACGCTTTTTCTCGCTTTTCTCCTCGTTTTTGCCTTTTCTGTCCACGCACAAAAAGTACAACTTGGGTTTCAGGGTGAATTTTTCAATTCCAGTTTTTCGGTAGATGCCAATTTGTATGATTTCGAACCCCAGACAGGTTTTGGCGCCCGGCTGTTGTGCCGCTTGCCGATGACCAATTGGGTTGCCCTGCAGTTTGAAGCCGGATACATGCAACGCAAGGTGCGTGGCGAATATGGTTTTGAAACCTTCAACGCCGTTGATCCTTATGTGGTTTACCTGTACAGCGCCGATCAAAACATCATCGATTTGGGAATAACCTTTCGTTTCCAGCGTCCTATTGGTAAGGTCCGGCCTTACTTTGCACCGGGCCTCGGCTGTGGTATTCTCGACGATACTGCACTTACCTACACCCGCGACGGAAGCTGGTACCGATCGCGCACGTTTTCCAAAGTGGACATCAATGTGCTGGCTGAAGCTGGAGTGGTTTTCCCTTTCGGCGAAGGCGGCTTGTGGGCGGTGGAGCCCGGAGTGCGTTACGGACTCACGCTGAATAACCTCAAAGAGGGCCCAAGTGGAGCCAAACACCAGCGGTTTGGATTTGTGGTGGCGGTGACGCGGGGATTTTAAGCGTAGCTTCAAGCAGAGCTTGGAGTTACTTTAAAAATCCGTTTTAATCTGTGTTGCTTGCATCCGTGTCATCCATGGCCACGGTGCGTGTGTTCAACGCGCTCGGCGCCGAAGTGTACCGCACCGAAACCCAACTTGCGCCGGGCATCCCGGCCCAATGCACCATTGAATCAGGGTTGTGGGGAGCAGGCGTGTATGCTGTTTCGGTGCAGCAAGGGGAGCAAAAAGTGGTGAAGATGGTGACGGTAGGGTGGTAGGAAAAATCCGTTTTAAATCCGCGTTTCGTAAGATCCGCGTTTTCCGCGTTCCTATTGGCATCGTTATGGGCACACGGATGACACGGATGCGAGCAACACGGATTGACACGGATTTTTCTGAAGGTTTCACGCAGATGTTCACAGATTTAAGCCGCAGATTTTCGCAGATAGGGTTTCGCTCAGTAGTACTGACCAACTGGAAATATCTTCTGTGGAAATCTGCGCCTTAAATCTGTGAACATCTGCGCGAAACCCACTCTACGTAAAAAATCCGTGTAAATCCGTGTTGCTTGCATCCGTGTCATCCGTGTACCAATCACCACGCGCTATGGGACACAGATGACACAGATCTTCGAACACAGATTTACACAGATTTTTACGTTTCACACCCCCATTCCTACACTTCAGTCAACCAAACCGCCGTCCAACCCCCAGCCACCCCAACTTTGTTTCATCAAACACCCGAACACGATGAAACTTTGGTTTTTCCTCCTGCTATTTGTCCCCCTTCAATCCAACGCACAAACGTTGCTGCAAGGCCGCGTAACCGACACCCGGGGCGAAGCGCTGCCGGGCGCAAACGTGTTCCTACCAGGCACGTACGACGGCGCTACGACCGACAGTACGGGCCGTTTCACTTTCTCTACCACGGCCACCGGCGAACGCACGATGCTTGTGCTTTTCCTGGGTTGCGACACGTTCCGCCAAACCCTGAACCTGGACGGCAACAAGATCCCTGACCTCAACATCAAACTCGCCGAATCGCGCGGAGAACTGCGCGAAGTGGTGGTCACTGCCGGCAACTTCGAAGCGGGCAGCGACAGGAAACGTGCCACCGTCCTTTCGTCGCTCGACATCGCCCTGGCCGCCAGCGCCTCGGCCGACATCGCAGGGGCCATCGCCATGCTGCCCGGCGTAACCCGCAACGGCGAAAGTGGACAAATCCTCGTGCGCGGCGGCGCAGCCTACGAAACCCGCACGTTTATGGACGGTCTGCTGGTGCAAAACCCGTACAGCAACACGGTGAACAACCTGCCCGCGCGCAACCGGTTTTCACCTTTCCTTTTTAAAGGCACGGTGTTTTCCACAGGCGGTTATTCAGCGGAATACGGGCAGGCCATGTCGTCGGCACTCCTCCTCAACACGGAAGACCTGGCGCCCAAAACCGCTACGGGCATTACGTTGCTTTCTGTCGGCGGTGGACTGGCGCATACACACCGTTGGGAACGCAGCTCCGTGTCCGTGTCGGGCGCGTACAACAACCTGTCGCCTTACTTCGCCCTGGTACCGCAAAAAATCGACTGGCTCAAAGCGCCGTCTTCGGGAGTGGGTGAGTTTACGTACCGCCAACAAACCTCCGAAAACGGTGGCATGTTGAAATTTTATGCCAATGTGAACCGGTCCGACATGCAAATGATGTACCCCGACGACGAACAGGCGGCCACGTTTCATCCGCTGCAACTCACGGCAGACAATGTGTATGGCAACGTATCGTACCGCGACATGGTGGACAAAAACTGGTTGTTGTTTGCGGGTGCTGCGTATTCGTACAACAACGCCCTGACCGATGCGGATTTTGAAAATGAGGTTGGGCAGCAGTCGTTGCAGGCGCGTTTTACGCTTGCCCGTCCGATGGGCGAATCGTGGCGTTTGAAATGGGGCGGCGAGTTTTTAAAAGGCCGTTACCACAACCGTTACGCCGACAGCACTTTTTCAATAAACGGCATTTTAAACGAAACCTATGGCGCCGTGTTTGCCGAAACCGATGTGTTTTTTACCCCAAAACTGGTGGGACGTTTGGGTTTGCGCGGCGAACGGTCAGGCATGCTGGATAAAGCAAATCTAGCCCCGCGTGTTTCTATGGCGTATGTTTTGGGCAAAAATGAGCAGTTTTCGATGGCTTTTGGTAAATTTTACCAAACGCCTGAGTACGACCAGCTTTTACCCACCACCGACGTCGGTTTTGAAAACGCGACGCATTTGATGGTGAATTACCAGCGCATGAAGGACGGTTATGTATTCCGGGTGGAGGCGTACCGCAAATGGTACGACAACCTGCTCAAAAACGGCGCAGGCAACAGCGGTTCGGGTTATGCGCAGGGCGTGGACGTGTTTTGGCGCGACAACAAAACCATCCGCCGCGGCGATTATTGGGTGTCGTATTCTTTGCTTGACACCCGTCGCGACTGGCGCGATTTTCCGCAGTCTGCCGTGCCCGATTTTGCCATGAAACACAGTTTTTCGGTGGCGTACAAACAATTTTTTCCCAAAACCAATTTGGCTTTCAGCGCGTCGTACGCCTTCAATTCCGGTCGGCCGTACTACGATCCCAACCTGCCGTCGGAGCAGTTCAACACTTCGCGTACGCCGGCTTACCACGACGTGAGTGCTACGCTCACGTACCTCACCAACCTTTGGGGGCATTTCACGGTGGTGTACCTGAGCGTGACCAACCTGCCGGGTTTCAGTCAAGTGTTCAGTTACGAGTATGCCTCGCAGCCTGGTCCGGACGGGTATTACCAGTCCGCGCCCATCACGCCCCCGGCCAAACGTTTTGGTGTGTTGGCGGTGATTGTGTCGATAGGGGAGAAGTACGATAAGGATGAGGTGACGGGGGATGATTATTGATGCGAAAGGTTTCACGCAGATGCACACAGATTTAAGGAACAGATTTTCACAGAAA
>JADLBE010000516.1 GCA_020847915.1 Saprospiraceae bacterium
ACAAAAAACAAAGAAACGGCATAGATACCGCATTTTCCGATTAAGGTTCCCGGATTCCAAGCGCCGTAAACCCATTTGTCGGTGTGAAAAAACACCACCGACAAAGCGGCCAAACCGCGCAGGTAATCGAGTACGGCAACGCGGTTTGGTGCATTGTTGGATTGCATAAATGGTGGTAATCTATTTTTTCTTTTCCGACCTGATAATGCCGTCTTTTTTCATGGCCGTCACCAAAGCGAGAATGTAGTCGCGGTTGAATTGTTCGAGGCTGCCTGGATTCAGCGTTTCCGACTGGCCTGACCACAGAATTTGTTCCGTTTGGGCATCGTAAAGGTTGGTTTCCAGGAAGTAGTATTTGTCGGTAGTGTAGTAGCCAGGTGTAGAATACATGGCAGAGTGGTAGCCGTAATAGCCGTAATAGCTGCCGTAATAACCGTAGGAAGGGTAGGGTGCGTATGTAGTGGTACCGGGCACATAATGGGTTTCGCTGCCTTTGTCTTTAACCGTAACGGTAAGGATGGCATCGCTGCCGGTAGCACGAATGACGTTCAGCAGTTCCTCTTTCGTTGGAGGTGTACCACTTGTGAAGGAAGGCGGGAAGTGGTCAACACTTTTTACAGCCATCAGGCCTCTGCTTTGTACTTCGTTGGCGAGGGTCGCTTCGACGGACTGACGAACCTGGATGTTGTCAACAATGGCGGAAACAAAAATCTGTTTGTATTTTTTGCCGCTTTTTAAAGCCTCCTGATTGGCCCACGAGCCTGTCATTTTGGTTGTTGAACTGCACGACATGGTAAAGACCATGAAAAACAAAAAAAGATAGGAGAATGTACGCATGTTGTTTCGTTGGTTTTGATTTTAATGTGCCTCAAAATTATAAGATTTGGCCATTACTCAGGCAATTCACTGGTAGTTTCTTGGGTAATATCTTGCACAATCATCGATTTAACCGATGGGTCAATGCTGCGGATATGCAATTCCCGTTGCGGAAAAGGAATGTTGATTTCGGCTGCTGCGAATAGTTCGTGAATTTTGTTGAGCAGGCGACTTTTAACACCCAGCGCGTTGTCGGAGTCGTTGATCCAATACAAAAGTCGAAGGTTAATGGCGTTGTCGGCAAATTCGTGAACCAATGCCAGAGCCGTAGGAAAGTCAAGGATATTTTCTTCTTTCAGGCAACAATCGAGCATGATTTGTTGCGCCTTATCCAGATCCGTCCCGTAAGCAACGCCAACAAGCAATTCGCTGCGTTGCTGCCTGCCATTCATGGTCCAGTTGATCAGGTGTTGTGAAAGCAGATCGCCGTTGGGAATGATGACATTGGCGCCGTCGTACGTGGCAATTTTACTGGAACGGAATCCGATTTCCCTGACAATGCCTTTGCGTGTGCCTACTTCAATCAGATCGCCGACCTGCAAGGGTTTTTCAAAGGCCAGTATGATGCCGGAAACAAGGTTGTTCACGATGTTTTGCAGACCAAAACCAATACCTACGCCAAGGGCACCAAATACAATGGTTAGTTTGTCGAGAGCGATACCCGATGCAGAAACAGCAAGTAAAAAACCGCCGGTTAACACTCCCAGGCGTACCAGCAACATGGCTGATCCGAGGCGGTTTTTGCGAACCCCTACAAATTGTTGGTTGAAGCCGCCAAAAAGCTGGGTTATCAATCCTGAAATGAGGCTCGACAACCAAATGATGAGGATAAAAATACCGATGCTGCCAAAGGTAAAGATGGTACTTCCTATAGATCTTTCCTTATTTAAAAAGTTTCGGGCTGCTTCATCAAGGTATTCGTAAACATTGAAATTTTGTGCAAGCGCAACCACCCATAGTGCAATGGCAATCCAGTTCAGAATGTTGTTGAATTGCTTTTGTATGCGTTCCCAGTCGAACTCAGCAGCCTGACGTACGTCTTCCTGCCGGGTTTGTAAAGATTCCATTTGAATGTAAATGGCAGCTTTGACAAATTCAATGGCAATGTAAAGTTCAATGGCAAGAACAATGTTGAACAAAGCCCCTACACTGATGATTTTTGCAAGGGTAAATCTTCCAAATACCAAAAGCAACATGGCAGTCACCTGCAACAGGATCATGATCCAGGTGAGTGGTACTAAAAAACGACCATAATCCTTGGGAAGGATATCGGGTTTTTTCAAAAAAAGCCAACCCATGACAATACACAGGCCATTAAAAAACAAAAGTATGTTCCTTTCGGTGTAGTTGTTTTGAACCGTCAGGTTCATGATGGAATATCCAACAAACAAAAGAAGTAAAATCAGCCAGAATCCTTTGGCCATCCAATTGACGCGCGAAACAACGAGCATCGTCAGCAGGGCAAATTGTACCGTCCAAATAACCTGCAAAAATCCTATGGGCGGATTAACAAACAGCAATGGTGTAGCAGCCAAAACTGCCACCAGTGCGGCTGCCAGTGGAAATCGGGCAGTAAAACCGGCATTTTCGATAACTTTTGCAGATTCTGTGTGTGTTTTTCGTATCCGGTTAAGTTGGCCGTAAAGCCAGGCTGCCAACCCTGCCCAAATCAGAAACAAAAAAGCAAAATGCCCGTAGTGTTGTTTTACATAATATTCCAGCAACCCACGGTTGCGTTTTAAAGACTTGGTAATGACTTCTTTGTAGGGTATGTGGTAAGCATCTATGGTTTTGGTAGACCAGAGGTACCCCATTTCGTCGCGCCACAAATTGTGGTTTCGTTGGCGTATTTCTATACTGATGGCGTCTTTGAGTCTTAAAACTTCCAGGTAATCATCTGCAACTCGACCTTGCCAGATGCTCATAGCAACCAGCTTTTTCTGGTTTTGCAACCTGGCGGTAATGATTTGTCTGGCCAGCTCGGTCAGCTGTTTGACGTACAAATTTCTGAGTGTGCTGTCCGAAGGCGTATTTCTAAAAGAGGAATCGGCCAGAAACTGGGTTAGTTCCTGATTTGAAGACCTTAAATTCAGATTGTTCTGCAACAAATTTTTTTGCCAGAGCTCAAGTTTTTTGGCAAACTGGTTGATGGCAACCTGGCTCATGTACAAGGAGCGCAGATTGTAGTTGCTTTCTTTTTCAAGAACGTTGGTGCGCATCAACTCCATGAGCCGCTCCATACCAGGCAGCTCACGACTTAGCTCGAGGGTATCGTAGGAAGATGCAACAATCTGATTGAGTTCGGTAAGTCGCAGGCCTATCTGTTCAACCTTGAACAGGTTTTCTGAAAAGGCGGTATCTGCAAGTTGCCTGCGGATATCGTTGATGTATTCCGAAACGCTTTCGTTCGAATCGGGTATCAATTCCTTCAACAGAGTCACCGAATCGGCCTGTTGGGCCAACGAGACAGATGGTATGGCTACTACCCAGCAAATGGTTGAAATGATGAGTAGTGCTATACGTTTCATTGTGAATGCTCTATACGTTAAAGCGGAAGTGCATAATGTCGCCGTCGCCTACCACGTATTCCTTGCCTTCCACACTCATTTTGCCGGCTTCTTTTACTTTAGCTTCCGAGCCGTAAGATACAAAATCGTTGTATTTGATCACTTCAGCGCGGATGAATCCTTTTTCAAAATCGGAGTGGATGACGCCTGCTGCCTCGGGCGCTTTTGCGCCATTGCGCACCGTCCAGGCGCGCACTTCTTTTACACCGGCTGTAAAATACGTGATAAGATCGAGTAATTTGTAGCTGGTGCGGATGAGTTTGTTGGCGCCGGGTTCATCAAGTCCCATCATTTCCAAAAATTCAGCCCTTTCCTCGGCGCTTTCCAGATCAGCGATCTGGGCTTCGATTTCGGCGCTGAGCAAAACGATTTCTGCATTTTCACCGGCAACGGACTGTGCGAAGGTGCGGGTATGTTCGTTGCCTGTTTTGAGCGAAGCTTCGTCTACGTTGCAAACGTACAACACAGGTTTGCCGGTAAGCAGTGAAAGCTCTTTCATCAGGCGTTTGCCATCATCATCCAAATCGGACAACAGCTCACGAACCGGACGTCCGGTTTCGAGGTGTGCCTTGATGGTTTTGAGTATTTCCAGGTCGCGCAAATCGTCTTTGCTACCCACTTTGGCGGCGCGGGCGGTTTTGTCCATGCGTTTATCCACCGTTTCCAGGTCTTTAAGGCCCAGTTCGATGTCGATGATTTCCTTGTCGCGCACAGGATTTACAGAGCCGTCTACGTGCACCACGTTGTCGTCTTCAAAACAACGTACAACGTGAACGATGGCGTCCACCTCACGGATGTTGGCGAGGAATTGGTTGCCCAAACCTTCACCCTGGCTGGCGCCTTTGATCAGGCCGGCAATGTCGACGATTTCAACAGATGTAGGTAAAACTCGTTGAGGTTCAACCAGTTCGGCAAGTTTATCGAGACGGGCATCGGGTACGGTAATAACGCCGACGTTCGGATCTTTGGTGGCAAAAGGGTAGTTGGCTGCAAGGGCCTTGCCCCGGGTAAGCGCATTAAAAGTGGTTGATTTTCCTACGTTGGGTAGGCCAACGATGCCGCATTGAAGTGCCATAATCTGAAAAGGTGTTGTTTTGAAGGGCGCAAAGGTAGTTAAAAAAGCGGAGGTTCATGTGAAGTGATGATAAGTTCACACAAGGCCTTGGAACAAATACCGAAATCAATACGTTCCTTTGCATCACATGAACCACATAGCCCATTGCTTGCTGTCTTATCCCGACGGCGATGATCTTCTCGGTAATTTTATTGGCGATTTTGTCAAGGGGAAGTCCTGGCAGCAATACCCTGAAGGAATACAGTCGGGGATTCTTCGCCACCGCAACATCGATGCTTTTACCGATGCACACCCCGTGGTCCGTACCAGTATTGATCGCATCAGGCCATTTGCAGGTAAGTTTTCTGCGCCTATGGTTGATATTTTGTACGACCACCTTTTGTACCGGCACTGGAACGAATTTACCACGCTTGGATTTGGCCCGTTTGAATCCTGGGTTTATGGAGAGCTGGAGCGTCGGCGCGACCTGATGCCGGAAGTGTTGCACGAACGCTGGCCCCGCATGTACGGAGGGCGTTTTTTGCGCAGCTATACTACGGAGAAAGGCATGCGTCTTGTGTTGGAGCGTTTTGCGGGGCGGTTGCCTTTGCCGGTGGATGCAGAGGGGCTTTCCAACCTGTTTTTCAAAGATTTGGAGCTGTTTGACGCCGATTTTCAGGCTTTTTTTCCTGAACTACAAAAACACGTTGCCATGGGGCAGGCGTAAAACCCGGGGGACTTATTCCTCGATGTCTACGTAAATGGAAGCGCGATCAACTTTGTCGGGCAACGGACCAAAATGCCCAAGTTTGAGCTCAGCCATTTTGCGGCCTGCCATGGCGCGTTCAATCAGCGTTTTGCCGTCGTTGCGTGCTGTGAGGTAGCCCGACCAAAATGCATCGCCAGCGCCTGTGGTGTCTTTTACTTCAACCTCTCGGGCAGGCAGGTAATGCCGTTCTTTGAGGTTGCCTACCCAACATCCTTTGTCACCCAGGGTGAAACAAATTTCGCTGGCGCCCATTTTGAGGAAGTGATCAATAACATTGTCCGGAGTTGACTTTTCATCTTCGTAAAGGCGAAGCCAATCGACATCACTGATTTTTACCAAGGCGCCGAGGCGGCACAGTTCCGCTACAAGTCGTTGAGCCTCACGGCGTTCGGGCCCTATTTTTTCGGAGTAATTGGCGTCAATACTGATCTGGCAACCTGCACGGCGTGCTTTTTCGGCCGCTTCCATAATCACGTGTTGCGCCGGATTTTTACTCAATGCAAAACAGGTGGTGTGGAAAATGGCCAGGTCGTCGAATCGCTGGTAAGGGAATTGCCTGATGGACAGGATAGCGTCGGCGCCGCGGTATGGCTGGAAATTGGAGACAGAAGCCGAACGGGTAACAAGGATGAGCGTTGTCGGCTCATCTACCTGAAGAACGTATGTTGTGTCGACACCCAGACGGCCCACGTAATTTTTGAGCACTGTGCCCATGTCGTCGTTGCCTACACTGGCGGCCAAAAGGGTTTGGTTGCCCAAGCGGGCCATGTTCATACACAAGTTGGCAGGACTTCCGCCCGGCACCCGTTTGAATAGGGTAGCCTCATCCAATGTTTGTACAAACTCAGCCGTAATAAAATCAACCAGCAGTTCACCGGCACAAAGTATGTCTGTTTTTCGACGCATAACGCAACTTAACATTGAATTTACCGGGTAAAGGCCCCGTAAACGGGTGCAATGATAAGACAAATTCATTGTCTCCGGATAATTTTGTCACAGTCTGATGCTCATGACTGACAGGTACTGACAGGCTGGCGTTGTATACCCACTTTTTTCTGAAAAAATGGCAGAAAAACCGGCTTGGCACGAAGTCTGCTAATACTACAGTGTCAGAATAAAATTCTGAAATCACGACTTTTTTATTGGTTAACCAAAACAAAAATACTGTACACGCATGAAGCCAATTGCAGACCGTGTCATCATCAAGCCTTCTGCGGCTGATGAGAAAACGAAAGGTGGTCTTATCATTCCCGATACGGCAAAAGAAAAGCCGCAGCGCGGAGAAGTTATTGCCGTTGGACCCGGCAAAGACGGTAATCTGATGACCGTCCAGGTTGGGGATCTTGTCTTGTATGGCAAGTATTCGGGCCAGGAAATCAGTTACGAAGGTCAGGACTACCTGATCATGCGCGAGGAAGACATCCTCTGCATAGTGTAAGACCCTATTAGGGTTAGCTTTTCCATTCCATTATTTATTACAAACCACAACCAACAATCAATATGTCGGTAAAGCAAATTCATTTCGACAGAGACGCCCGCGAGAAGCTCAAAGAAGGTGTCGATGCCTTGGCGAATGCCGTTAAAGTTACCCTCGGTCCCAAAGGCCGCAACGTAATCATCCAAAAATCTTTTGGCGCTCCTGCCATCACCAAAGACGGTGTTTCGGTAGCCAAAGAAATAGAACTTGAAGATCCGGTCGCCAACATGGGCGCCCAGATGGTAAAGGAAGTAGCCAGTAAAACGGCAGACGCTGCCGGCGATGGCACCACCACCGCCACTGTTTTGGCACAAGCCATGGTTACGGCCGGCCTGAAAAACGTAGCAGCCGGTTCCAACCCCATGGATCTCAAGCGCGGCATTGAAAAAGCCGTTAAACTTGTGGTTGCCAACCTGAAAGAGCAAACCGAAAACATCGGTGAAGACTTTTCCAAAATCGAACAAGTGGCTGCCATCTCGGCCAACAACGACGAGTCGATCGGTAAACTGATCGCCGACGCCATGAAACGTGTGTCGAAAGACGGCGTTATCACCGTGGAAGAAGCCAAAGGCACCGATACTTATATGGAAGAAGTGATCGGCATGCAGTTCGATCGCGGCTACCTCAGCCCTTACTTCATCACCGACGCAGAAAAGATGATCGCCGAGTACGAAAATCCGTACCTCCTGATCACCGATAAAAAGATCAACAACATGCAGGATCTTATTCCTGTGTTGGAAAAAACACTGCAAACAAGCCGTCCACTCCTCATCCTCGCTGAAGATGTGGAAAGTCAGGCCCTCGGTGTTCTGGTTGTAAACCGCCTGCGCGCCGGTTTGAAAGTGGTTGCCGTTAAAGCCCCTGGCTTTGGCGACCGCCGTAAAGCCATGCTCGAAGACATCGCCATCCTCACGGGCGGCACCGTCATCAGCGAAGAGCAGGGCTACAAACTTGAAAATGCCGACCTGACCCACCTGGGCAGTTGCGAACGTGTAAGTGTCGACAAAGACAACACCACGATCGTCGGCGGCAAAGGCAAGGATGCCGACATCAAATCGCGCATCAACCAGATCAAACAGCAGATTGAAACCACGACCAGCGACTACGATCGCGAAAAACTTCAGGAACGCCTTGCCAAACTGGCAGGCGGTGTAGCAGTACTCTATGTAGGCGCTGCAACCGAAGTTGAAATGAAGGAGAAAAAAGACCGCGTGGATGATGCGCTGCACGCAACCCGTG
>JADLBE010000517.1 GCA_020847915.1 Saprospiraceae bacterium
ATGAGTTCATATTCAACCGCTTCGCGGTTGCGCGCGTGGGGTGCGCGGTCCCTGGGTTTCACCCAGTGCTATTCATATTCAAACGCTTCGCGGTTGACATCACACGGTTCATTAGGACATAAGGGAGACACCTGTTGGCTCCTTAGGTTTGAAATGAACCGTGATTTGCTAACCGCGAAGCGGTTGCGAGCCCGTGGGGATCGTTTCCCCGGGTTTCACCCGGAGCTATTCATATTTAACCACTTCGTGGTTGGTGCCATAGCCAATCAGCAGAGCTGTTTATTAAGAACAAAGGGGGGCATCAATTGCCGCATTCCGGTACCACACGCTTCCTTCCCCGTCTAAAATTGCCCCAAAAACCACCGAAAATAGACAGCCAACTGCCTATCAAAACGGCCTTCTGCCTGTTGCCTTCCGACCACTGACTATTTTTTTCAATTCCATTTGGGTAAACCGAACAAAGCTGTTACCTTTGCCGCCCGATTTGACAAACCGAAGTGGCTATGGATCCATTTGTACTGTTCTCCCTGCCCATCCAGGGCTTAAAAAATGGGACACACCATTACAAATTTTCGATCGATAAAAAGTTCCTCAGCCATTTTGAGGGTTCACCGGTTGAAGAAGGGGTAATTGATTTTGATGTGGAGCTCGATAAACGATCCGACATGATGCTGTTCGACTTTGTGGTCAGCGGCTACGTCGGGGCCATTTGCGACCGTTGCACAGCAAACATTCACCTCCCATTGAACGATGAACGCCATTTGATTGTCAAATACGGCGAAGCGGAAGGAGAAACAGAAGACGAAGTGGTGTTTATATCGCGGGAAGCCTCGGAATTCAATCTGGCCAAATACCTGTATGAATTCATGGTGCTCGCGCTGCCCATCACCAATACGTACGACTGCGAAAATGACCCTGAACCGCCCTGTAACTTTGAAGTTCTGAAATTCCTGAAGGACGAAAACGACGAGGAAGATTCCAACAATCCGATCCGCGACGCCCTGAAGGGTCTTACTGAAAATTAGCCGCTACTTGCGGTAAACGCGAAATTGATTAATTTTTGAGCCATGCCCAATCCTAAATGGCGGCACTCCAAGCGCCGTAAGCGCGCTCGCCGCACGCACTACAAAACGGAAGTTCCGCAAATCGCTACCTGCCCTACGACCGGCGAGCGTCACCTTTTCCACCATGCATACATGGTAGAAGGCGATCTCTACTACCGCGGTCAGGTGCTGATTCCAGGCAATCGCGTCGAAGAAGCCGAAGCCTAAGACGGATTTCCGCATTTTTGTATTGAGGAGGCTCCAGTTCCGCTCGTCGGGATGTTATGGGGCTTTTTCTATTTTGAGTATGTCCAACTCAACATGCTCTTAACCCAACCCAGGTTATGAAACAAATCATCAAAACCGCCGACGCTCCCCTGCCCATCGGCCCCTACAACCAGGCTGTCGTTTTTAATGGCATGGTGTTCATCTCCGGTCAGATCGCCATCGATCCCGCAACCGGAGAACTGGTGCTCACCGACATCGAAACGGAAACCCGCCGCGTGCTCGACAACGTTAAAGCCGTACTCGAAGCCTCCGGTTCGTCGCTCGACAAAGCCATCAAAGTCAGCGTGTTTGTGAAGGACATGAACCTGTTCTCCCGCATCAATGCCGTGTATGCCACCTATTTTGCCGAAGCCACCGCTCCCGCCCGCGAACTCGTTCAGGTGTCGGAACTGCCACGCTTCGTCAACATCGAAATCTCCGTCATCGCCGCTTTGTAAGCTCCTTCCATGAAAAACGTTCTTTCCGCCATCCAACCCACAGGCGACCTCCACATCGGCAACTACTTCGGCGCCGTTCAAAACTGGGTCCGCCTCCAGGAAAATTACAACTGCGTGTACGGCGTGGTCGATTACCACTCCATGACCATGCCGTACAAAGCAGCAAGCCTGCTTGAAAATACCTGGAAAATGACCTTTCAACTGCTCGCCTGCGGTGTGAAAGCGGAGAACATGTTTATTCAAAGTCTCGTGCCCGAACACGCTGAACTCACCTGGATCCTCAGCACCGTTACATCGTACGGCGAACTCGCCCGTATGACGCAGTTTAAGGACAAAAGCAAACAACTCGAAGACAACGAGGGCAAAGAAGCCTTTGTCGGCGCGGGTTTGTTCTTTTATCCCGTGCTCCAGGCCGCAGACATCCTTATTTACCATGCCGATTATGTGCCCGTAGGTAAAGACCAGGAACAACACCTCGAACTTTCGCGCAACATCGCCCAGCGTTTCAACCACCAGTTCGGCAAAGAGTACTTCCGCCACCCGGAGCCGCTTTACACCGAAACACCCAAAATCCTCTCCCCCGCCGACCCGACCCGGAAAATGAGCAAAAGTCTGGGCGAAAAGCATTACATCAACCTGCTTGGTGATGCAGACCGCGTGCGCAAACAAATCAAATCGGCCGTGACCGACACGGGTGATACGCCTGCCGGACAAATGAGCGCCGGGGTGCAAAACCTCTTCGAAATCCTGCGCGCCTGCAAACACATGGACGCGTACGACAGCCTTATGGCCGACTACAGCGCCGGCGCACTCAAATACAGCGCCCTCAAGGAAGGTGTAGCAGACGCACTTGTTGATCTCATCAACCCCATGCGCGAAAACTACGAGGCCCTTCTGGCCGACAAACGGCGCGTACGCGACAGCATTAAGGATTCCAGCGCCGCAGTCCGTCAGCGCGCGCAACAAACACTGCGTGAGGTGCGGGAACTTGTGGGATTGCCGGCGGTGAAATGAGTCGACAGTCGACAGTCAACAGTCGACTTTACTGACCACTGACCACTGATCACGGACCACTGATCACTGAAGACTCTTTTTCATCGCTTCCGCCTTAAGTAAACATTCCTGGTATTCTTCTTCCGGCACCGAATCGTAAACGATGGCGCCGCCCACCTGTGCGGATACGTAGCCTGAAGCAGCGTTGTACAAAATGCTGCGAATCACCACATTAAAATCAAAATTCCCTTCCGGATCGATGTATCCCACGGCGCCCGAATAAAGTCCACGGCGGGTGCGTTCGTATTTTTCAATGAGTTCCATGGCCATCACCTTGGGCGCTCCGGTCATGCTGCCCATGGGAAAGGTATCGCGCAGGGCATCGATGGGATGTGCTCCGGGTTTGAGGTCGCCACGCACCGTGGAGATCATCTGGTGCACCGTTGGGAAACTGTAGATGCCAAACAACTCATCCACCACCACGGAGCCGGGCAAACAGTTGCGCGCAAGGTCGTTGCGCACCAAATCCACAATCATTACATTTTCAGCGCGGTCTTTTTCACTTTCTACGAGTGAACGACGCAATGCCTCATCGGCCGAAGCATCGGTCAGGTTGCGCCTACGGGTGCCTTTGATGGGTTGTGAAATGAGCCTGCCGCCCTGTTTGCGCAAAAAACGCTCCGGACTCCCACACAGCAGGTAGCGATCGGCCCAGCGCATAAACGTGGCAAAAGGCGCCCTGCTCAAACCATTGAGGCGTTCAAAAACGTCCACAGGATGGATGTTTGCGCCTTCGGCAAAAAATTCCTGACACAAATTCATCTCGTACAAATCGCCGGCTGCGATGTGCTCTCGAATGGTTTCCACACGTTCCAAATAACCGGCTTTGGTCATACGGGGTTGTAAAACAACGGTTTGCTGGTTTTTATTTCCCGAAAAATCAACTTGTTGGATCATTTTCCACACCTCCGCCGGATCGTCGTGGAGGCAATGGATTTCCAAAATGCCTCCCCGTATACCCGCAACGGTTTTGGGTTGAAAAAAAGCCATGTCTGGAAATCCTACGCCGTCGGGATGGCCTGAATACAGGCGTTCGGTTTCGTTTTTCAGGTCGTAACACAAAAAACCGAAAAGCCAGTCGCCGCGAAAGGTATCGTAAGCTTCCCGCAATTTTTCAAATGCCTTTCCAGCCTGCGATTCCATAACCCAATGAGCGCTGGCAGCCACAAGGCAGGTCCAGGTATCGGTTGCGCCGTCGTTGCCGTCAAGAAAAACGCCATGTTCCTGCCCGGACGCCCAATGCAGCAGTTGTTTTTTAACCAGTTCCAGGTTGAGCGGCTCAACTTTAAGGGTACGGCGCGGCATCAGGCGTGGGTACTTTGGTTTAGAACAAGAAGCCCTGCCGGCCAGTCGAGTTGGGCGGCTTCTTCCAGGCTCACCTTCCAGAGTTGTGCCTTGAGGGTGTGCAGGCGTGCAGCTGTTTCGCTTTGACGGATGGCTACATCCAGCCGGCCCCGGTCGCCAAATTCCTGTCCGGTTATTTCTATATCGAGTTTTTTCACTGCCTGCATCACGTCGGGCATGAGGGCGTAATCGAAATCAAGCGACAGGTGGTCCTGCACAATTTTTTCCACCACTTCGGCATGGCGCAAAGCTTCGGCTGCAGCTTCGCGGTAAGCGGTGATGAGCCCCGAAGTGCCAAGCAATGTGCCACCGAAATAACGCACCACCACCACCAAAACGTCGCGCAGTTCGAGGGCATCGATCTGTGCCAGAATGGGCCGCCCGGCCGTGCCCGATGGTTCACCGTCGTCGTTGGAGCGGTAACGCGCACCATCGGCCCCAAGCCGCCAGGCATAACAATGGTGCCGGGCCTTGATGTGCGCCTTGCGCAATGCTTCCTGCTTTTCATGAATTTCGGCTTCCGTACACACCGGCCAGGCGAAAGCAAGAAACTTGCTTCCCCGATCTTTGAATTCACCCTCGGAAGGCGCGGTTATGGTTTTGAAAGCGTCGGGCATTTTTAGCGGTTGGCTGTTAGCGGGCAGCAGGCAGCGGGCAGCAAAAGAGGTCAGTGGTAGTGACACTGCCTGCCTGCTGCCTGCTGCCTGCCAAAAGCAAAGATACACCACACCTTCAAGTCGTCATTTTTTTATTTTAAATATTTAAAAATCAATTACTTACAAAAGTTTACATTAAAACAAATGTATTTGAGGCCGTTTACTTTATGCATTTGAAAAACAAAAATTAGGGTTGAAATAAGATTCAACCATGAAAGAAGCCTTTTTACATTTCCTTTGGCGCTGGCGCCGTTTCGACATTCGGGCCTTACGCACCACCGACGGGCAGGAACTCGAAATCCTGCATCCCGGCGAACTGAACACCCATGCCGGTCCCGATTTTTTCAACGCACGCATCAGGCTCTCCGGCACCTTGTGGGCAGGCAACGTGGAGATGCACCTGCGCGCATCGGAATGGCTGGCTCATGGTCACGATACCGACCGCGCCTACGACAATGTGGTACTCCATGTGGTGCTCGACGAAGATGCACCCATCCTGCGCAATGGCCATGGCCGGATTCCTTGTTTGACCCTGCGCGATCGCATTCCGCCGCGCCTTTTACAGTCGTATTTCCGACTCGAAAATGAAAAACACTGGATACCGTGCGCACCGTCGTTTGCCCAGGCCGATGGGATCGTTCGCCTCAACTGGCTCGACCGGCTGCTTGTGGAACGCCTGGAGGCGAAAACGACCGTCGTGGCGCACCTGCTTGAAGCAACAGGGCAGCATTGGGAAGAAGCGTTTTACCGGCAACTTGCCTACGGTTACGGGTTAAAAGTAAATACCGAGCCTTTTGCCCAACTGGCCCGCTTGCTGCCTCTTAACCTGGTATCCCGCTACCGCAACCGCCTACCCCAGGTGGAATCGATGGTGTTCGGACAATCGGGTTTTTTAGAAATGCCCTTTGAAGAGGATTATCCCAACATGCTGGCACAGGAATACAGGTTTTTGCAACACAAACACCATCTGAAACCTATGGAGACGCCCATGTGGAAGTTCCTTCGCCTGCGTCCGGCCGGATTCCCAACCCTGCGACTGGCACAGTTTGCATCCGTCCTGCACCACAACGAGCTCTTGTGGAATGCTGTTCTGGATGCCCGGGACATGAAAGAGGTGACAACTTTGTTGCAACACGAACCCTCAGATTACTGGCACAACCATTATCATTTTGGCAAAGAAGGTAAATGGGGCGCACACAAACCGGGAGACGATTTCATCCGGCTGATTGTAATCAATGTTTTGACGCCTTTTGTTTTCCATTATGGCAAAATAAAAAACAAAACGGACCTTATGGACAAAGCTTTGCACTGGCTGGAAGCCATGCCTCCCGAAGACAATGTGGTGTTGCGCACGTGGGCATCACTCGGCTGCAAAGCGCAACATGCTGGTCAGGGACAGGCGTTGCTGCAGTTAAAAACACATTATTGTGATGCACAGCGTTGTTTGGAATGCGCGATTGGAACGGCGTTGTTGAAATAGCAGGCAGCAGGCAGCAGGCAGCAGGCAGCAGGCAGCAGGCAGCAGGCAGCAGGCAGCAGGCAGCAGGCAGCAGGCAGCAGGCAGCAGGCAGCAGGCAGCAGGCAGCAGGCAGCAGGCAGCA
>JADLBE010000518.1 GCA_020847915.1 Saprospiraceae bacterium
CAGCAGCAATAAAACAATACGCATGGTTGGGGTTGGGGCTATTTTTTCGGACGTTTCACCCTTACCGGATCAGCCGGTTGTGGTTTCAATTTAACTTCCTGTGTTTTGAGCAATTCCATGGCCGTTTGTACCGCTTTTTCGAGCTGTGGGTCGCGGCCCTGGTTTACGATTTTAGGTTCCATTTCCACCTCGATGTCGGGCGAAATACCTTTGTTTTCCACATCCCATTCGCCTTCCAGGTTGTAAAAACCACCACGGGGTGCGGTGATGCCGCCGCCATCCATGAGGCTCGGTACGTCCCAAATACCCACAAGGCCACCCCAGGTTTTTTTGCCCACGAGTGGACCGATTTTTTTGAAACGGAACATGTAGGGAAGCATATCGCCGCCGGAACCCGCCATTTCATTGATGATCATAACTTTTGGCCCATGTATGGCGGCATCCTGCGAAAGGGTAGGTTGTTTGTCGCCCACGGGGTTGTTGAAATAGCCGTAGAGTGTTCTGGAAAGCACTTCAATGATGTAGTCGGCCACATAACCGCCCTGGTTGAAACGTTCGTCAATAACGGCCCCTTTTTTATCTTTTTGGGCAAAATACCAGCGGTTGAAATAAGTGAACCCTTCGCCGCCGGTGTTGGGCACCCACACGTAGGCCAACTTACCGCCGGAAAGTTCGTCCACCTTTCTGCGGTTCGATTCCACCCAGTCGAGCTGACGCAACCCACTTTCATCGGCAACGGGCACGACGGTCACTTCCCTTGCGCCGTCCAGTGTTGGGCGGTTGTTGACCAGCAGTCGGGTCATTTTGCCTGCCGTGCGGTCGAAAACGCTGTAAATGTTGGTTGCAGCATCAATCTGGACGCCGTTTACCGCAAGCAGGTAGTCGCCCTGACGCACGTTTACGCCGGGTTGGGTGAGCGGCGCTTTCAGGCCCGGGTTCCAGTTTTCGCCGTTGAAAATTTTTGCGAAGCGGTATTTGCCTTCGGCAATGTCGTAGTTGGCGCCAAGCAGTCCGACGGGCACCTTGTCCACATCCGGGAAATCGCCGCCGCCCACAAAGGAGTGGCCTATGCTTGTTTCACCACCCAGGATATCGAGCAGGTAGTTCAGGTCGGAGCGGTGACGCACATGTTCCACCCATGGCGAGTAGGTTTTCCAGGCCCAGTCCATGTCCAAACCGTGTACGTTTTCTACGTAAAAATAATCGCGCTGGAAACGCCATGCCTCCCTGAAAATTTGCCGTGCTTCGGCCATAGGGTCCACTTTCATTTGCATTTCCGACAAGTTCAACTTGCCGTCGCCGGGCTTGGGCGTGCCGTTAGCGTCCACGATGCCCCATGTATTGTCGGGCGTACCATAAAGCATTTTTTTGCCATCTGCACTGAGGGTGAAGTGGTGTAAACCACCCATCACTTCCTCCGATTTGCGTTCCTTAAGTTTGTAACGCCCTACGGAAAACGTTGCACCGTAGGTGATGTTGGGGTCGGCCTGCCAATCGGTGTAAAACAAAACATTTTCTTCACCGGTCATTAAGGAGCCATAGGTTTTGGCCGGCAAATCGAGGGCAAGAATGCGCTGGTCGAGGCCATCAAAATCGATTTTTACGACTACGGCCGTGTCCTTTTTCGCTGCCATTGGTTTTTCTTCCTCATCGCTCAGCGGTTGCAGTGGTGAAGGTTCGTCTTTCGACAAAACAGCTACATAAATGGATCGTGTTATGGGCCTGCCGTAGGAGGAAAGGTCGAGCCAGCCTACGTTCAAAGCATAATCGGTGCTGGAAATGAAATAAAGGTATTTGCCGTTTTTGTCCCAGGCAGGCGCCTTGCTGTCGGACATGCCGTCGGTAAACTGGAAACGTTTGTTTTGGTCGAGAGACCAAACAAAGACGGCATTGAACTCGTTTTTTAATCGTTTGGTGTAGGCAATCCACTTCGAGTCGGGCGACCAGGCGGGGTAAATGGTGCGTTCCGGATGGGCAAAACCTTCGTTGTCTACCAGCATGATGTGTTCGGTAGCAACCTCCACCACCCACAGGTTGCGGTCGGCATCGCCAAAACTCAGGTACCTCGAGTCGGGCGACCATACAGGTGTGTAAAAAAACGTCGGATTTTTTAAACTGATTTTTTGTTCCATGCCACCCATTGGATCGGCAATGTGCAACTGGTATTCACCACTTTCATCGCTGAACCAGGCAATTCTTTTGCCATCGGGCGAGCAGGATGGATTGCGGTCGGCAACACCCGTGCTGGCGGTCAGGTTGCGCACATCGCCATGTTCGGCAGGCACGCTGAACACATCTCCCCTCGACGACAGCAGCGCTCGTTTGCCGCCAGGCGACAAAGCGTAGCTGCTTACCGAAGCGTCCACTTTTTCCCAGTGTGGCCTTGCAAGCGGGAAATCAGCTTCTACGGCAATGGACAATTTTTTGGCGTCGCCGCCCTTGCTGTCGAGGGTGTAAAGCCAACCGCCGTTTTCAAAAATAAGCATGCCGTCGCCGGCTTCGAGGTTTTTGCAGTCAAATTCCCTGAAGTGTGTAACTTGTTTTAAGGCTTTGGATTTCGTGTTGTACGACCAAACATTCATGGCAAAATCGCGGTCGGAAAGAAAAAAAACGACATCGCCAATCCAGTTGGGGTTGCGGTCTCTGGAACCTTCCCATGGCAGGGCTTCCTGTTCGTAGGTTTTCAGGTCCATCAATCGGATGGGGTTGTTTTGGCCGCCCCGGTAATTGCGGAATTCCTCCTCCCAGGGCAAAATCATCTGGTAGGCGAACCGTTTGCCGTCGGTCGAATAATCGCCTTCCCAAACCCGGGGAATGGGCAGTGATTCCTCCAGTCCACCACCATTCGCCGCGACTTTCCAAAAGTGGTCGGGGTAAGCGTACGGAGCATTTTCCCTGCCCGAGGCAAAAACAACGTGTTTGCCGTCGGGCGTCCAGCCCTTAACGATGTCGGGCAAAGGGTGCCACGTCAGGCGTTTGGGTTCGCCACCATCCACAGACACGGTAAAAACGTCGAAATTGCCGTCGTACTCACCTGAAAAGGCCACCGTTTTGCCGTCGGGGGAAAAATGCGGGTTGCCTTCTCCACCGGCATGGGTGGTAAGGCGGCGTACGTTTTTACCGTCCCGGTCGGCCAGCCACACGTCGCCGCCATACGAGAAGGCGATGTGCCGGGCACTGATGGCAGGTGAGCGCAGCAGGCGTGTCTCCTGGGCGGATGACCGGCCTGCCATGGACAAGAACATTGCAATAACGGCGAACTGGAAGACTTTGGTTTTCATTTGATTGATTTCTAGCAGGGTAAATAATTTTTTTATTTTAACTCGAAAATGAGTGCCTGGTACGGCAGCAGCAAAATTTCGTTTTTCCTGATGCTGAAATGGTCGTAATTGTTGATCAGTGTTTCTCCGACATTGCCCGCTTCCGGCATCTGTATGACCGTTTTTTTCTCCGTAAAATTCAAAACCACCAATACTTTTTTGCCGTCAAGTTCCCTTGTGTAGGCGTACACGTCGGGGTGTTCCTTTTGCAAAAGGGTGTATTTGCCGTAAACCAGCACCGGATGGTCTTTCCGGAGTTGAACCATTTTTTTGAAATGGTTCAGTTCGGAATGCGGGTCTTTTTCCTGGGCAACGACGTTTATTTTTTTGTAGTTGTCGTTCACGGGCAACCAGGGTGTACCGGTGCCGAAACCCGCGTTTTTGGTGTTGTCCCACTGCATGGGTGTTCGGCCGTTGTCGCGCGAACCAAAAGCCAGGTCGAGCATGTAGGTTTGCACGTCGCCTCCGGTATTCACCACTTTTTTGTAGCCGTTGATGGCCGCAATGTCTTTGTACTGATCGATGCTTTCAAAGCCGATGTTGGTCATGCCCAATTCGTCGCCGTAATAGCAATAAGGCGTACCGCGCATGCTGAGGATGAAGGTGTTGAGCATTTTGGTGGACGCTGCGCGGTATTCGGGTTTGGCGTTTGCGTAGCGGTTCACCATACGCGCCTGGTCGTGGTTGGACAGGAAAATGGACAACCAGCCTTCCTGTGCGAAGGCGCTGTCCCAACGGGAAAAAACGGTTTTGAAATGGTCCAGACTGTAGCCGGTTCGTTTGGGGATGTCCACCCCGTCGAAGGCATAGGCCATGTTGAGTTCCTTGCGGTTTTCGTCCACCAGTTCGTGCGCTTCCTGGAAGTTCCTGCCAGCGCCTTCGGCCACACTCATCACGTCGTATTTGCTGAACACCTGTTCGTACATTTCCTGCAGGTACTTGTGCAGGTCGCCCTGCATGGCGTAGTATTGGACAAAGTTTTTTTCAAAACCCTCCGGGAAAGCGGGGTAGGTGACGTCCTTGGCGGCAAACTGGAAAGCATCGAGGCGGAACCCGTCGACACCTTTGTCGGCCCAAAATTTCATGATGTCGTACACTTCCTGCCGGAGTTTGGGGTTTTCCCAGTTCAGGTCGGGTTGTTTGACGGAGAAGTAGTGCAGGTAATACGAATTCGTCTGCGCGTCGTATTTCCAGGCGTCGCCTTTTTCGTCGAAGAGACTGTAGCGGTAGGGTGGTGTGCCTTTTTCGGCGGGCCACCAGTGGTAGTAGTTGCGGTAGGGGTTGTCGCGGGAGCTGCGGGATTGTTTGAACCATTCGTGTTCGTCGCTGCTGTGGTTCACCACGATGTCCATCACGAGTTTGATGTCGCGTTTGTGCATCTCGGCGAGCATGAGGTCGAAATCGGCCATGGTACCAAAATCGGACATGATGTTGCGGTAATCGCTCACGTCGTAGCCGTTGTCGTCGTTGGGCGAGCTGTAGATGGGGTTGAGCCACACGGCGGTAACGCCCAGACTTTTGATGTAATCCAGTTTTTCGATGATGCCTTTCAGGTCGCCGATGCCATCGCCGTTGGTATCTTTAAAACTGCGTGGATAAATTTGGTAAACAATGGCTTCTTTCCACCATTTTTGGGTGTTTTGGGCGGTGGTCGAGAAGGCGGTTACCATGAGGATAAATACGAGGAGATTGCGCATGTTTATTGTTTTTATGCCTTGCCGCCAAAAATACAACGCCCGCCATAAAATCCGTTTTTTTTCCGTGTTGCTTGCATCCGTGTCATCCGTGTGCCGTTGCCCTACGTTGTGATTGGCACACAGATGACACAGATGCAAGCAACACAGATTTAAACAGATTTTTTTAAAGGACTTCCAGACACGCCGCCCGAAGCAACTCCATGGTTTTTAAACCTTTGTTGCGCGCAAAATCAATGTTGCGTTGCGGAATACCTTCCGGATCGGGGTAATGTTCGATGGCGCGGGTGATGCTGTCTTCCCTCAACAAATGAAGCATGGGATAGATGGAACGGTTGGTATAATTCGCCGGATCTAGTGGGTCGGCGTCTTCAAAACAATAGTCCGGATGGAAACTGGCGACCTGGTACACGCCTTCGTAATCGTAGTCTCTGGAAAGGTGTTCGGCAAGCGTTACGAGGTCGAGGTATTCCTCAAAATCCGCAAAGTTGTTGGGAAAAATGAGCAGTGTTGTTTCGATGTTTTCCGTCTTGTCCAAATAACGCAATTCATCAAAAAATGACGCTAAGGCTTTTTCCATGGTTGCTTCGGGCACAACCACATAACGGATGCTTTTGAGCTGTACCGCTTTGGCTGCGAACGGGCAAAAATTGCAACCGATTACCACAGATTTGATCCAGTTGGCGGTTTGGGTGATGATGGTGGCTTCTGTCAAGGAGGCATGTTTTTTTGTACCCGTAAATATACCTGTGGATGGTTGGTTTGTTCCACGAAAAACTACCTGATTTTGTTTTTTTTGGAAAAATATTGGGCATGTTAAACGTTTACAGCATTATATTTACAAACGCAAACGGCCTGACCGTCATAATCGGAAGGTATGGTTTGAATCTATCAATGGTGAATTTATAATCCTCTTAAGCGATTTTATTTAACACCATTTTTAAATCAAGCTTTTACCAAACCATTATGAGAAAACAATCAGTTTACCAACTGTTGGCCTTATCCGTGCTGTTCCTCAGCATCGTGGCCGTTCCCGAGCTAAGCGCACAAACCACACCGGCGCCTGCGGACCAATTTCATGTTGTTATCCGTTACCTCAAAGTAGAACCGGGCATGGGAGAAGATTTCAAAAAAAACATGGTCGTTTGGAAGGACGTTTGGCAGCAAAGGCTGGACAAAGGAGAGATCCGTTATTGGCGTTTGTTCAAACGGACCTTTCCATCAGGCGCCAATTCTGAATACGATTACATCACGGTGACGGCGTACAACGATTTGGCCAACCTGGAAATGCACGACAGTTACGGCATTTCAGACTGGGCCAAAGGGGTGTCTAAAGAAAACGCAGCTATCCTTGAAAATTCCAACAAAACGCGAAAAATTGTAAACCGCGAAGTGTTGCGTTTCAATGGTACGACCGAAGGCGGAAAGCCGGGCAAATACCTGCGTGTGTCGGGCGCGGAAGTGAAACCGGGAAAATTCAAAGAATACCGCGCCGCCCTTGAAAAATCCAATCCCATTGCATCGGAAGCCGTAAAATCCGGCAAAATTAACAACCGTTCAAGTTGGGTACGCGTGGGTTCCAACAGTGCGGATGTAAGCGATCTGGTGGTTGTTTTCGACCATGCCACCTTAAAAGATGCCCTGGCAGAGATGAATTTTGAGGCAGAACACAAAAAAGTGTATCCTGCCGACGACATAGAGGCCTATTGGGCCAACATGCGCACCCTTCGCGACATTGTTTGGTCGGAAGTTTGGGAAAGGGTGGACGGAACGAAATAAAAAATCCGCCTAAATCCGCGTTTGTTTGCATCCGCGTTTTCCGCGTTCCATTCATCGTAATGGGAACGCGGAAAACGCGGATGCAAACAAACGCGGATTAAAGCGGATTTTTATGTACAAAAAAATAAAAATGCTCAATTCAATGCGACGCCGACAATGAAACCAAGCCAGGGTTTGTTGTTGTAAATCCATACGTCGCGATCGGGGCTCAGGAGGTAATCCATGCCCGCGGCTAGGCCCAGGCTCACGTAGTTGGTTTCCAAAAAACCAGCCACGCCGTATTGCAGGATCATGCCGTCGTATTCCGACTCAATCCTATTCCGTGTGGAAAAGGGATTTACCGTCACATTGCCGATGCCGCCGAACACACCGAAATCGAAGCCGCGGTTGGTTACCTCGTAGCGGCATTCGCGCAGGGGCGTGGTTTGGGGGTGGACCGAGTAGCTGTCGAACCGCCATCCGGTATAAACGCCGGCGTTGAACGTAACGTTCATTTGCGCGGGCAGGCTGTCCATCGCAAACCGGTATTTAAACGGCACGGTCGTGATGTCGATGTCGAGGCTTCGTTTTTTAAAATGGATGGGATCCTGGCAGGGCATGCCCGAAGGCAAAAGGTTGAATTCAAACATCGGTTGTTCTGCGTCTTTGGCGTAGCCTGTAATTTTTTCGTCCGCAACATCCAGGTACACCCGCTGCACGACGGCGGTATCGGATACATACCGGTAATAGCCGCTTTCAAAACCGTGTTGGGACGCTTGTTCAACAACGCGGCAGGAAGGCAGGAATGCAAGGGCAATGGCGGCAATACAGAAATATTTCATGGCAATAAATTGCTTTTACGGGAGCAATATAATTCTTGTTTAACTTTACTACCGTTTTCCCGTAAAACCGTTTCAGGACAAACATTGTGACACAACAAATATAACCTACCCATGCCTAAAAATCTCCTCCTTACCTGCCTCGCGGGCCTGTTGTGCTTATCGCTCAACGGCCAAACCATGAATTGGCTGCACATCCTCGGCAACGAATATCCCGACAGAGGTTACGACATCCAAACGGACGTTGCCGGAAACGTGCTTGTCCTGGGCAGTTTTGAAGATACGCTCGATTTTGATTTGGGGCCCGGCACGTCTTTTCTTTACGCGGTAAACGGATACACGTATGTTTTAAAACTGAACGCCGCAGGTGAATTTTTGTGGGTAAAACAAAATCAAACGCCTACGTCGGGTGTCCGTATGGAAACCGATGCTTCGGGCAACGTTTACATAACCGGCTATGTCATCGGAACCCAGGATTTGGATCCGGGCCCCGGCACGTTTATGGTCAGTTCGACCCAGGTTGCCACCTACATCGTCAAGCTCGATCAGGAAGGTGATTTTTTATGGGCAAAAGTCCTGGAAAACATCAATGCAGGTTACGCCACACCGGATGGCCTGGTCCTCGACCCAACAGGTGGGCTTTACCTCATTGGCGCGACCGGTGGTGAGGTGGATTTTGATCCCGGGCCCGGACAATACATTCCGAACCCGCCCAACGGAAGGTTTATTTCCAAATACGACAACGAAGGCAATTTCCAGTGGGTTAATCCGTGGAACCCGGCACCCAACATTGAACTCATCGATTTCGATGTGGACGGTCAGGGCAACGTATTCATCGGCGGTGAATACAGCGGAACCATCGATTTTGACCCGGGACCGGGCACGGCTTCTCCCGGACCGTCAGCGGGGCAAAAAGATGTTTTTGTGCAAAAATTTGACCCCGACGGCAATCTTATTTGGGTTCGGGCCATCCAAGGTGTGCAGGCTCAATCCCTCGGCGGCCTGTCCGTCGATGTCAACGGCAACGTTGTTTTGTTCGGCGAGTTTCAAAATCCCACGGATCTGGACCCCGGCCCCGACACGCTGTTGTTCGATACCGATGACTTCCGCCCCGACCTCTACCTTCAAAAACTCGATCCCGAAGGCAATCTTTTGTGGGCCAACCAATACAGCACGGATTTCGTCATACGGGCATATTCTGTGGCAACGGATGCTTTGGGAAACATCTACACGGGTGGTTCACTCCATCAATCAACAGGGGATTTTGATCCCGGGCCCGGCGTTATTCAATTATCCACGCCGGGGTCAAGCGCGTTTATCATGAAATCCGATTTTAAGGGAAATACGGTTTGGGCGCACCAAATTCTCGGCGGGAACTCCTACACTAAAAACCTCACCGTCGGCAGGAACAACCATGTGTACGGCGCCCTCGAAGTTCAATACGACGGAAGCTTGTTGCTGGAATACGATACCATTCCTTTTGTGGCGCCGGGCAACGAAATCATGTTGCTCGATTTGTCCCAGGAATTTGCTTTTCCGGGCAACGTCTTCGCCGATTTCAATGAAAACGGCATGCAGGATGCCGGTGAACCAGGTTTGATCAATGCACGGCTGTCGGCGCTTCCCGACAGCGTGTACACCATGACCAACTCGGTGGGCAATTTTAGTTTTTACTACGACATTACCGGCGACACGGTGCGCCCGAAGCTCAACTGGCCCCAACTGACTTTTGATCCACCCTTCCTGGTTGCCGACTCGTTGCAAACGCCCATGGTGTTTGCCGTGTGGGGCGGCCCGGTACGCGACGTGTGTGTGGCGGTGGTGGAAGAGACGCCGTTCCGGCCGGGTTTTGAAAACCGGGTTTCCGTTCAGGTAACCAATGTCGGCATGGCCCCGGTCGATTCCATTCCGGTTAATCTCATTCTGGTAGAGCCCATGACGCCTTTTTTGGAGCTGGTTTCTGCCGAACCGGCGCCGCTGAACATCAACGGGAACCTTTTGGAATGGGTCATCCCGCACCTCGAAATTGCTGAAACCGCCGTCATTGATGTTGTCCTGAAAACACCTGCTGTGCACGGCATCGGCGCCAGGGTAACCTTGTCGTCCTCGGCCTACCTCGCCGACGACGGCAAGCAGCTCAACAACCAGTCGAGGGTCATTACAGAGACGGTCGGTTCCTTTGACCCCAACGACAAAAAAATTACCCCTGAATTTGCCGATCCGCCGGCGTTGGACACCACAGATTTCCGTTACGTGATTCGTTTCCAAAATACGGGCACTTACCCGGCGGATTTTGTGGTGATTTTGGACACCTTGCCCGACGGACTTGATTTGTCGACAGTAGACGTCATCGCCGCGAGCCACCCATACACCTGGCGTTTTGTCGGGGCCAATGTTTTGGAATTTCGTTTCGACCCGATTTATTTGCCCGACAGCACCAGCAACGAACCGGAAAGCCACGGATTTGTGGCTTTTACGGCCAGGGTAAAACCCGGGATGTCGGTTGGCGCCATGGTTGCCAACAGGGCTGGTATTTATTTTGACTACAATGAACCGGTCATTACCAATTACGCCGTGATGCAGGTGATATCGGTAAAAGTCACCGAACCCGGCGGAAAGATCCGTTTGGAAATCAACATTGCTCCCAACCCGGTGCCGGCTTATGCAAAAATAAAGATTGGATTGCCCGAGTTGTCCGAGCCGGCAACCATCAGCGTGTTTAACAACGCCGGGCAG
>JADLBE010000519.1 GCA_020847915.1 Saprospiraceae bacterium
AATCTTTCAGGAAGTTACCCTTTCTGAAAACCATACCCTTTGTTGGCCGAATGTACTGTTTTCGTTCACATTTAAAGCAGCAACCCGATCGGAGCCGTTGGAATTGGATGCCCTTGAATTGTACCGTCAAAGTAAATTGATAAAGAAGTTAGAAAAAATACACATCGGCGAAATGTTCAGGCAGGCACGACTAAAAGCTGGTCTTACTCAAGCTAAGGTTGCCTTTAATAGTGGTACAACTCCTAAGTATATTTCAAGAATTGAAAATGACCAATCAGACATTCAATTGGGTACTTTACAAAAAATAATAGAATTGGGAATCGGTCAAAAAATGGTCATCAGCATTGAGGAAAAAACCCACGAAGTTTCCAATCAAAAAAAGCAAACCAAAGGATCGACGCAAAAACGTGACAGAAAAACACAAGTAGGGTAGATTTCACTTCCCCAACACCTTCACCTCCACCCGCTGGTTCGCCTTGTCGGCTTCTTTGGTCACAGCATTCACGCGAGGCTGGGTTTTGCCATAACCTTTGTACGTTACCTGTTGGGCCGCAACGCCTTTGTCCGTCAGGTACTTCGCAACGGTGCGCGCACGGTTTGTCGATAATTCGGCCGCAAACCGGTCGCTTGGCCTCAGGTTGGTATGGCCACCCACTTCAATCTTTAAACCGGGATACCGCTTCAGGTAAGCTGCCAGGGCATCGAGCGTGCCGTACGAAGCGGAATCGAGTTTGTAATCGTCGGCTTTAAACGACACGTGGCCGAGTTCAAGAATGCTGCCGACACGCAACTTCTCTATGCCAGGATCACTTCCCGCTTCAAAAACGGTGTTTTCAGGCAAGGCAGGTTTCGCCGGAGGCGGTGTTTGTGCCTTCGGTTTGGGTTCGGCCGCGGGTTTGGGTTTCGCCGGCGATGGTTTCGAAGCCACCGGCAAAGGCCCGAATTCCAACACAATTTTAGCACTCACATAAGCATGGCTGCCATCAAAAGCCAGGCTGACGGCCTCAACAAGTATTGTGTTGGTGAAGTTGGTGAAAAAGTAGTCCTTGACGTCGTAGGTATAAATCCTGCCGGAGGTGAAACCTGTGACGCTGCGAAAGGTGTACCAATCGTCGTAGCCGTCTTTAATGGTCCCGTCGCGCTTCTCAACACTTACCAGGCGCTGGTTGATGTACAACCGCGCCACGTCGTCGCAGTTGATCTCCAAGGTGGCTTTTACAATGGGTTCAGCGCCGAGTGGTACGGTTTTGCGAAATTGGTAAGCATCCGTTTCCGGTATGGACGTTTGGTTGCGCCAGATCGGCTTGCTTCCGGGGATGATTTTTGATCGCGGTCCAAAATCCGCGATAACGGCTTTGGCCGGACCGCCGTACAGGGGCGTCGTTGCCGTGGCTATCTTTTCGGCCGACAACGGGTACTCACCAAACTTTGTTTGTTTGTTGCTAACATCCCAGCTGTTGTCGGTCACGATCGTAATCGACGGTTTGATGGCCGGCGTTTGGTTGTTGGACTGAGCATAAACCTTTGCGGAGAAAAAAATCACCACAAAGGCGTAAACGATAAAACGTAAGACCTTCATATGCCGTATTTGGATGGGATAAACATCAGAAACAACCCTTTTGGAACATTAAAACGAATCCCGGTTGCTATCCGCTGCGAACCCTTGGGGAGGCTTATTTCGTGTTGGAATGTAACCTAATTTTGAATACCTTTATCTGACAAGCCATGTAACAAACACAGCTTCAACCTAAAACTGCAACCACATGAAAAACATTGCTCTGTTCGCACTTGTCTTATTTATCAGCCTGCAGGTTACCGCACAAAGCCAGGCAGAGGCTTACATTAAGGAAGCCCAGGATTTTTTGGTCAAAAAGGATTACAAACAGGCCCATCTTAGCCTTCAGGATGCCATAAACGACATCAATACGTTGTTGGCCAAACAGGTGGCTGAGTCGCTGCCCGCCGACATCAACGGTTTGAAAAAAGACGGCGACTCCGAAGTGAATACCGCCGCCATGGGCATGATCGGAGGTGGCATGCAAATTTCCCAACGTTACAGCAACCCTAAAAATGAGGACAATGACGCCGAGGTTCAGATCATCGCCAATTCGCCCATGCTGGCGGCCATGAACATGTACATCACCAATCCAGGTATGATGGGTTCGGAGTACAAAAGCGTGCGGGTAGGTACGACGAGGGCTATTTTAAAATCGGAGACAGAGGACGACGGTGGTAAAAAAGTGCGCAACACCGAAATTCAAATACCGCTGACCCAAACGTTGATCACCATTCAGGCCAATGGGTTTGCCACGGAAAAAGACGAACTGGACTTTGCCACCAAACTTGATCTGGCGAAAATTAAAACGGCGCTTGGAGAGTAGTTTGCGTTGGATATAAAAAATTGCGACACCATTCATACATTCCAGTAAAACAAGAGTCATCCCCGAAAATTTGGGATGACTCTTGTCTGTTTTACCCGAATTTGCTTCAAAAATCAACTACCTGACTAATCTCAATCATCGCACCCGAAGCCTGGCATCCCGAAATTTGTTCCTGCAAACAGTTTGATTTCACGTCAAAATCGACACAGGATGCAACTCCCATTCGACTCCACGGCTTTTTTTAATGTATTCGAAAGGTACAACAA
>JADLBE010000520.1 GCA_020847915.1 Saprospiraceae bacterium
CCACACCCACCACGCTGTCTTCCAAAATGGCCGGGTATTTTCCCGCGAGTTGCCAGCTTTGGAAAAATGGCGTCCAGTCGATGTACGGCAGCAAAACTTCAATTGGATAATCCTCAAACGTTTTTACGCCGGTAAAGGCCGGTTGCGGCGGCGTATAATTTTCCCAATCAATTTTAAAACGGTTTTCACGGGCCTGCTGCAAACCAAGGAATTGTTTGCCCGCTTGTCTGCCGATGCGTGCCGTGCGAATTCTGTCGAGTTCGTCCTTGGTAGCTTTTACAAAAGCTTCGCGGTCGGCGGTGTTTTGCGTCAGCAAACTGCTCACCACGGCCACACTCCGACTGGCATCCAACACGTGCACCACGGGAGCATTTTGGTATTGTGGCTCAATTTTGACGGCCGTATGGGTTTTGGAGGTCGTTGCACCGCCGATGAGCAGCGGCAGTTTCATGTTGAGTCTTTGCATTTCGCGGGCCACATGCACCATCTCGTCGAGCGAAGGTGTGATAAGTCCAGACAGGCCCACCACATCCACGTTGTGCTCAATGGCGGCTTTGAGGATTTTGTCGGCCGGCACCATCACGCCAAGGTCGATCACGTCGTAGTTGTTGCAGCCAAGCACCACGCCCACGATGTTTTTACCGATGTCGTGCACGTCGCCTTTCACGGTTGCGAGCAGGATCTTGCCGTTGGTTTGCCTGTCGCCTTCGCCTTTTTCGGCTTCGATGAAGGGCGTAAGGTAAGCCACGGATTTTTTCATCACCCGGGCACTTTTGACCACCTGGGGCAGGAACATTTTACCTGCTCCAAAGAGGTCGCCCACCACGTTCATGCCGTCCATAAGCGGACCCTCGATCACCTGTAGCGGACGGGCATATTTCAGCCGCGCTTCTTCGGTATCCTGCTCCACAAACTTATCGATGCCTTTCACCAGAGCGTGTGTGAGCCGTATTTCCACGGGTGCAGCGCGCCAGGCGAGGTCTTCCTGCAACTGCCTGCCACCGCTGTCGCGCAGGTTTTCGGCGTAACGCACGAGCTCTTCGGTGGCGTTGTTGTTGCGGTTAAAAAGTACGTCTTCGATGCGCAGGAGCAGGTCCTTGGGGATTTCCTCGTATACCTCAATCATGCCGGCGTTTACGATGCCCATGTCCATACCCGCCTGGATGGCGTGGTACAAAAATGCAGCGTGCATGGCTTCGCGCACCTTGTTGTTGCCTCTGAACGAGAACGACAAATTGCTCACACCGCCGCTGATTTTTACGCCCGGACAAGTGGATTTGATCTGCCTGGTTGCCTCAATGAAGTTGATGGCGTAGTTGTTGTGTTCTTCGATGCCGGTGGCGATGGCAAATATGTTGGGGTCGAAAATGATGTCTGTGGGGTCGAAACCGATTTGTTCGGTCAGAATTTTGTAGGCACGTTGGCAAATGGACACTTTGCGTTCGGTGGTGTCGGCCTGTCCAAGTTCGTCGAACGCCATCACCACCACGGCGGCGCCGTAACGCCTGCACAATTTGGCGTGGTGGATGAACGATTCTTCTCCTTCTTTCAGGGAAATGGAGTTTACGATGCTTTTGCCCTGCAAACACTTTAAACCAGCCTCAATGACGCTGAATTTGGACGAATCCACCATCACCGGCAGTTTGGCGATGTCGGGCTCGGCGGCCATCATGTTCAGGAATTCAACCATGGCTTGTTCGGAGTCGAGCAAACCTTCGTCCATGTTCACGTCGATGATTTGCGCACCGCCGTCCACCTGTTGCCGTGCAACTGTGAGGGCTTCGTTGTAGTTGCCACTTTTGATGAGCTGCGCAAATTTGGTCGAACCCGTCACGTTGGTTCGTTCACCGATGTTGATAAAATTGGTGTTTTCACGCACGATGAGCGGTTCCATGCCGCTGTACATGGCGTAGGGCAGGGGAGCGGGTGGTACCCGGGGCGTTTTGCCTTCAAGGTGTTTGGCAATGTGCCTGATGTGTTCGGGTGTGGTGCCGCAGCAGCCGCCGGCGATGTTGACTAGGCCCGAAGCGGCGAAGTCTTCCACAAACGTGCACATGTCGTGGGGCGACTGGTCGTATTCGCCAAATTCGTTGGGCAACCCGGAGTTCGGGTAAGCGCTGATGTAGCAGGGCGCCATGGCCGAAAGTGCTTCGAGGTGTGGACGCATTTCTTCGGCGCCGAGTGCACAGTTGAGTCCTACGGAAAATGGCCGGGCGTGTTTCACCGAAATCCAGAACGCTTCCACGGTTTGTCCGCTCAGCGTTCGTCCGGAAGCGTCGGTGATGGTACCGGAAATCATCAGGGGCAATTTTCGTCCTTTTTCCTCACACACCTCGTCGATGGCGAACAGGGCCGCTTTGCAGTTGAGCGTGTCAAAAATGGTTTCCACCAACAGGATGTGCGCGCCGCCGTCGATGAGACCGCGCACCTGTTCAGCGTAGGCGTTTTTGGCTTCGTCGAATGTGAGCGCCCGGTAGCCCGGATTGTTCACGTCGGGCGACAGCGAAAGTGTTTTGTTCAAAGGCCCCAAAGCGCCGGCCACAAAACGCGGTTTTGTCATTCCGGAGGGACCTGCGTTGTAACGATCTGCAGTACGCCGTGCGATGCGTGCGGCTTCGAGGTTCAGTTCGTAAGCCAGCCCTTCCAAACCGTAATCGGCTTGCGACACGGACGTGCTGTTGAACGTATTGGTTTCGAGGATGTCAGCGCCTGCTTCGAGGTAGGCGGTATGAATGGCTTCAATTACATCGGGCCGTGTGATGCATAGCAGGTCGTTGTTTCCCTTTAGGTCGCTGGGATGTTGCTTAAACCGTGTACCGCGAAAGTCGGATTCCTCCAGTTTGTATTGCTGGATCATGGTGCCCATGGCGCCGTCGATGATGAGGATGCGGCTTTTTACGGCCTCCTGAAGGGTATGGAGGGTATGTTGATCGGTCTGTTCCAAAATAGTGTCGTCTTATGTTGTGCAAAGAAACAAACTTTCGCGCAGACGTGTTTAGAGTGGGTTCGCACAGATTTGCGCAGATTTAAAAACAGATGGTCACAGATGTTTTCTGCGAAAATCTGTTTTTAAATCTGTGCAAATCTGCGCGAAACCACTCTACCCCAATTTTTCCAAAAAACCCGCCTCCACGCTCATCAACAAACTGAATCCCATGTGCTCCAGTTCCACCTGGAAACGGGTGCGGCCCTGACGTTCGATCACCCGGCCGCGCAAACCCATGAGGTGACCGGCGCTGATTTCCACCAGGTCGCCTTCGTGTACGGCGCCTGGAATCACTTCCACATCAATGTCGTCCTCCAGGGTAATGCGACGTAAAATCGCCATTTCCTCCTCGGGTATGGCGATCATGTTTTTGTTGAATTTTACAAAACCCGCCACGTTTTCCGTTTCCAAAACCGGTACGTATTCGCCTTTGATGATTTTTACAAACACGTAGCTGTTGATCAGTGGTTTTTCCACCATGCGGGTGCTGCGGGTGTAAC
>JADLBE010000521.1 GCA_020847915.1 Saprospiraceae bacterium
ATACTCATGGTGTCCTTGTTGCTTTTTACAATTACAATCTCGTGGTCATCCGTCATCAATGTTTTATAAATGTACCCACGATCCGGATAGTATTCGAAACCCGATGGATTCTTGCTAACATCCAGCAACTGATATTCTTTATATTTCACATGAGCTTTGCTATCGTATTTGTTTAATTTAAAATAGCTTTGAAAATTTAGCGTGTCTCCATTGTCTGTTATTTCAAAATAGATTTTTTGGTGTCCTGTCGGTTGTCCCCAACAAGGCATTGCTAAGCAGAGTAGTATTAGACTTGTAGCGATTTCGCTCAATCGCCGCCACCGCAACAAGTCTATTATTTGAAATATTGATTTCATACTTAATAATCGAAGTCGTTCAGTCCCGCTTTTGACGGTATCGTGTTGGTGGCAGGCTTTATCGGATGTCCAAATTTCACTAAGCAATGCCAAACATATTTTGCCGTAAGCCACCGACGAACCCCATATTCCCTACGTCACGAACTCGCCTGAACTTTGTCGCGTAAAAAAAGCGCAACAAAAATATGGAAAAAGGAACAAAGCCCCGCCGTAGTGCGTCAGAAATGGAGCTACTGATAAGGAAATGGGAGCAAAGCGGACAAAGTCGTGCTGATTTTTGCCGTGAAGAAGCTCTTCCGTCCTGGATATTTCAGTATTGGCTAAGTCGCTATCGGGAGAAGCGGGATGGCGAGTCAGAGCCAGGATTTACTGAAATCCGGGTAAAAGGCGATAGCCTGAGTTCAGGGATGATAAGAATCAGGCATACATCTGGAATAGAGGTTGAATTGAGTAGTGGAACAAGTGCCACCTATTTACGTGAGTTGCTGGGATGGTAACGTTTGGTTCAACGATGCGGTATTTTATTTATCGTGGGACGGTAGATATGCGCAAGAGTTTTGACGGATTGCAGGGTTTGGTAAAGAACCACGTGGGTCGGACTGGTCTGGAAGGCGATGTATACCTGTTTTTCAATCGTCGTCGGACACAAGTGAAGATGTTGGTGTGGGACCGGAGCGGATTTGTGATCTACTACAAGCGATTAGAACAAGGAACATTTGAGCGGATTTCGGGCACTGACGAGTCACAGACAGCCCAAAATGTGAGTTGGAGCGACCTTCAAATGATAATGGAGGGGGTAAAATTGCAGAGTGTTGAGCGGCGTAAGCGATATGAACGTCCGTCGTCGCGTGCGGCATGAAAAATCGAAGATTTATCCACAGTTTGTGTGTAAAATGGGGTTAAAATGTGAATAAAAGGATGGTTGAAAAGCATTAAAAACCAATGTTTTGCATCGTACATTTGTGGTATGCAAAACGCAGAAACACCAGTTGTTCCCCTTCAGCAATATGAACAAGCATTGGCAGAAGTTGCCGATCTCAAGGCGCGTGTAGCGTGGTTTGAGCGACAGATGTTTGGTCAGAAACGGGAACGTTTTATCGCAGCAGCATCGCCCGATCAGTTGGTATTAGATTTTGGAGGCGAGCAGGTGGAAGTAGCACCCGAAGAGGCAAAACAGATTATTGCTGCCCATGAGCGTACCAAACCGGATGCGGAGAAAAATCACAAAGGGCGAGTGTTAATTGCCGAGCATTTACCACGTGAGGAGGAAATTATCGAGCCGGAGGAAGATACCAGCGATATGATCCGAATTGGTGAAGATGTGACAGAAACGTTGGAATACACCCCTGGTCGGGTATGGGTTCGGCGTATTGTTCGCCCCAAATATGCCCGCAAGGAAGCTATACAACACCAAATAGAAGTACAGGCGGCGGCCGAAGGGAAAGTGGCTGACGGACAAATTGTGCAGGCTCCACTACCCCAAACGCCATTCCCCCGATTGAAAGCAGGCGTGAGTACGTTGGTGCATATCTTAGTATCTAAATATGTAGATCACCTGCCTTTATATCGAATAGCGCAACAATTTGCCCGTCATCAGGTCAAAATTCCCGATTCTACCTTCGGTAGTTGGGTGAGTACCGCCTGCGAACACCTGCAGCCCCTGTACAAAGTATATGAAGAGCGCATCTTCCAGTCCAATTACCTACAAATGGACGAAACAAGACTCAAAGTACTGGAGGATGCAAAAGGGAAGTGCCACTTGGGTTATTTATGGGCGGTATTTGATCCGATACACCGCTATCCGTTCTTCTTTTATCAGACAGGACGCGATCATCAGCACCCTAAAAAATTACTTGAACGGTTCAGCGGCGCGCTGCAATCCGATGGCTACGTCGTGTATGAAACACTAAATACCAAATTGCCCAACTTGTTTTTGGTCAATTGTATGGCTCATATCCGGCGCGAATTCTTCGAGGCCAAAAGCAACGATGAAAACCGGGCCAATGCTGCGCTCTCCTTCATCCAGCAACTCTACAAAGTGGAGCAGGAAGCCCGTGAGCAGCAACTCTCCAGCGAAGAAAGAGCAAAAATACGCCTCGAAAAATCGACCGGCCCGTTCTCGGAATTCAAAAAATGGTGCATTGATGAGTACCAAAACGTACTGCCGCAAAGTACCATCGGCAAAGCCATTGCATACGCACTGCGCAGGATGGACAATATGGCCCTGTATTTGATTCACGGCGATATTGAAATTGATAATAACCTAGTCGAAAACATTATTCGCCCGGTTGCCATCGGTCGAAAAAACTATCTGTTTGCCGGAAGTCACGATGCTGCACAACGAACTGCAATGCTCTACACCTTCTTCGCTCTGTGCAAGCACCACAACATCAATCCCGAAATATGGCTAAATGACGTACTCAATAGAATTGCTTTTACCAAACCATCTCAACTCCCTCAACTACTGCCGCCATTCTGGAAACCCAGCAACTGATACTGCTAACCGAAATTGTGAGGTAGAGAATATGGGGTTCGTCGGAGGCTTACGCTTGTGGGACAAAGTCTTCCAAGTCCCCCAATCTGGGTGTGGTGTACGAGTAGAGATTGTGCTGTGAGGCACGCTGCCCCGTTAGCGGCTAATTCCTAAATGTTAGCGGTAATTCTGTTTTTATATTTTTATGTTGTTGTAAGTAGTTTAGGGTAAATAAAATTCTGCTTAGTTGTTGTAGTGTATAATTAAAAATTAATCTTGCTACTTTTCGACATAATATA
>JADLBE010000522.1 GCA_020847915.1 Saprospiraceae bacterium
GAAAGGCAAACTGGACTACATGATTTCCACCATTCCCGTTCAATTCGACATCGCAGCCTACGCCTCCACGGTAAAACCCGGCGGCTTTTTCACCCAGGTCGGCATGCCCGACGCTTTCGAATACACCCTCAACAACCTGGCCCTTTCCAACAGCAGGGTCAACTTCAACGCCTCTCTCATCGGCGGCATCCCGGAAACCAAGGAGGTGGTGCATTATTGCGCCGACAACAACATCGTCCCGCAAATTCAAATCATCAAAGCCGAAGACGTGAACGAAGCCTGGGCCAAAGTGGTCAACAAAGAGGCGCGGTACAGGTTTGTGATAGATGCAGCAACCATAGCTTGAGATGCTACAATTCTAGTCCCTACCCATACAAAAACGGCCTGCGCTGCGCGCGGCCGTTTTTGCATGGGTAGGGACTGGAATTGTAAAATCGTTGTTTGGGTTGGGGTGCTTCGAATTGTCATCCCAGCGAAGCGTGGGATCTCTGTCACCTAGTGATGTCCCCCCGTTCTGCCTCTTTAGAGGCAGCATCTTGGTAGAAATGGCACCCATGTTGAATTTATTTTGACATATCAAAGTTGAAGTTTGCATTTATGATAAAACCATTGTTGTTCTGAAAGACATTTTGTCCATTGATTTGCCTTCCGAATTGCAGTATTTGGTTTAGGTATCCTGCCTCAATTCTTACAACTTTATTGAATCTGTAACCCAATAAAATGCCAAATCGATTTTGGTCAAATACATTTGCATTTACATTTTCCCCAAAACCAATAAATACTTCATCGTAAATAGCAACGTAAGGCGTCTTATCTTTTACCGAATCACCCTTTAATGGCACCTGCAACCTTACCATGTATCGTATCCTGTGCAGGAGTGGGAATTCATCCTCCCTTTCAACATCGGAAGAACTGTACCTGCCGACAAACCTTTGTTCCAGCATAAAACGATGTGATAGATCTACAATGCCTTCTTTATGAGAAAGTTGTATCATTTGAAAAAGGCGGTGTTCGGTGAAGTCCCGACCCAAACCATTGATGGGAATCTCGCCATACGGATAGGTTTCTATCCAGGCATACCCAACCCTGAGCAGCATGCGTGGATTGAGTTGGTAATTAATGCCAACCCTTAACAAGCTTTGCTGCCAATAGGTAATAAAATCATCTCTTCGCCATTGGTACTCGGTATGTATACCAAATTTATCATTCACCTTAAAAGCGCCGAAATAATTGTACCAACCAATGGATCCATTGGTGTTCAAACGATTGTTTTGCGTGTACAAAGGAGAATACAAACACAACAAAACCAGGACGATCAGGTAATCTTTTTTTGTTGCCATAATCCATAAATTCCGACTACAGGCCCGTGTGTGCCTGTAGTCGGAAACTATTTGGTTGTGTTTATTTGGATGGGTTAAAAGGCAACGACGACTTGTGCACAATGATTCTGAGTTTACCGTCTTTACCTTTTTTAAAGACCCAGGTCTTGTCAACCATCACCTCTTTGCCATCTTTACCGGTTACCCAAACATTACCCATGGTAATGGCAACAGAACCGTATATTTGAATGCCTTCATTTTTTTCTCCTGCATTGTCATAACGGGCTTTAACCCATGGGGTTAGTGCAAATCCTTTATCGTTTGGATAGTCGGGGTCGCCTCCGACAAAATACGCCAAAGCACCTTTTTTATCATTTCGGAAGGTTTGATCGCCGTAAGCCAAGGTTGGTTTAAAAAATACTTTTCCATTGTCGTAATTGTAGGCCTCCGAAAGTACTTGTTCCGCAAAAGCTTTGTAGTCACCGCCTTCTTCCTTCAGTTGCCCGATTTTAACCAATGCTTCGCACCACGCTTGCTGCGCAGCATTCACTTCGTCGTAGGTAATGATGTCCTGAGCCCCTTCTTCGACATACACCAACCCGAGATCGTCGATGACTTGTTGTACTTTGTCATTGGTCTGGTTGACTACTTTTTGCGTTTCTTCTTTGGCTTTTTCCGTTACCTGGTTGCAGGATGCCGCCAATAAGACGAAAGCCACTGCTGCGAAAACTACATTTTTCTTTTTCATAGTGCGTGATGATAGTATGCCTACTTTTTAATACGGTGTTCGGCTTGTCCGTAATAGTATTACTAACATTCGCTTTCAAGGTTTGTTTTGTCATAAAAAGGTGGCAATCAATTGGCCCGGCGCTCCGCCAGGAGCGCTATCTCCTCGAAATCGGCATTCGGAAATTGGATGACCCAATTTCCCCGGCCCCAAAAATCCCCTAATTTTGCACCCCGAAATGCCCACAAACAAACCCGCCCGGCACGTTAAACATGCACAACCTAAAGCGACCATGAAAACAAAAAGCACCGACGACCTATTTTACCACGGCACCAAAGCCAACCTCAAACCCGGCGACACGATCGAACCCGGTTTCAACTCCAACTACGGCAAGCAGAAAAAAGCCTCCTTTGTTTACCTCACCGCCACCCTCGACGCCGCCATCTGGGGCGCCGAACTCGCCCTGGGCGAAGGTCGCGGCCGTATTTACACCGTGGAACCAACAGGCCCTATTGAAGACGATCCCAACCTGACGGACAAAAAATTCCCGGGCAATCCAACCAAATCCTACCGTACCCGCGATCCGCTGGTGGTCACCGGCGAAGTCTCCGATTGGCATGGACACCCGACCGAACAACTCCAGGCCATGAAGGACCATCTTGAAAAACTCAGGGAAATGGGGATTGAGGCGATAGAGGATTAGGAAAACAGTCGACAGTCATGCTTCGGGTTAACTGCCTACTGTTGACTGTTGATTAACACCCCTCCCGGCAGATCCCACGCTTCACTGGAATGACAAGGCCCACACATCGCTGGATGCCATGCTTCACAACCGCGAAGCGGTTGAATACGAATAGCTCCGGGCACCCCTGCGAAGCATGGGCATTGTCATCCCAGCGAAGCGCTGGCATTGTCATTCCAGCGAAGCGTGGGATCTGCCAGGCGCCAACAAAGCGGCAGCGCCGCAACATTTGTAGCCTCAACGCGCTTCACACCGCATCTTTTTACGGACAAGCGCACGCCGCATCCGTCAGACTGGTGGCCTGCACCGTCACCGGTCCGGGAGCCGTGCCGGCCGGCACACAAAGCACAAACACGCCCGTACTGCCACCAAAAGTTTCGCTGAAGGTGCCGATGATGTTTCCACCCGACAACATATTGCCTTCCAGCAAAAAAGGGCCTGTCCCGGTGAATAGAGCTTCAACCGAAACACATTCTCCGGCACAAAGATCCTGGTTGGGCACCGACAACTGGACGCCGGGCAACGGTTGCCAGGTGATTTCCAGTGCGTTGGAAAAGTCAAGACACGGATCGTTGAGGTTCACATTTCCGTTCAGCTCGTTGCCCACCATGGCCGCAACATAATACGGAACGCCTGTTTGCATCGGCGGCGCAAAAGTGAATTCAGGCGTGTTGGAAACCGCCAAAATACTGCCCGCGGTATCGGCGGGATTGGAAAAAAGCACGTATTGCAGCTGGTCGTCGGGCCCCAGCGTTATTTGGCCGGCGGCCGGAAAAACCAGGGTGCCGTTGCTGCACGGTTGGTACGGACCGCCCTGCGCAAGTTCGCCGGCATCGGCTTCGCAAACCGGCAGACAAGGATAATCGGGAAGTCCGCCCGGCAACGTGGTCAGGCCAATGATGGAATATTCGGTGTCGATATCGCAGATGGTCGAAACACTTCCGTCTGCCGGATTGTAAAAATAAAGGGTGTGGGAACCATCCGCATAAAACAGTCCTGGCGCGCCGTTGTAGTTTCCGCCTTCGCCGTCGGTGTAGCCCAGCGAGGTGGGTGTAACGATGGATTGCGAAGGATTGGCCACATTGATTTCAATCAGCACGGAGTTGAACGACGCATCCACCCCATTGGCATACAACACGCCATTGATGTAAAACACATCGTAAACAGAAGTTACGGTAGCCGGCCAGGCGCCCAGAAACGAAATCGTATTGTTGGTTGGATTGTACGAGCCCAATCCGCCGGACGATACCAGGTAAACCAGGCCGTTTGCAGCCAATTGTCCGGCCAGGTAGCCCTGCGGATTGCCCGTTTGCCACAGGATGTTGACGGACGGAGGAACCCCGAGCCGCCGGATACCGTCCCCCGAAAGGTTCAAAACCGTTCCGTCGGGTAACATCACGAAGTCGTCGGTACCGATGTTGGGCGACGTCGGGCCGACGATGCACGACTCACAAGTCGCCATGTTGATGTAAAAATACGTGGCCACCCCGTCGCTGTTGATGGCGCTGGCGTAAAGAATTTGTGCTTCGAGCTTTGAAAAAAGGCCCGAACCGAGCAGAAACAGGCCGACCAAAAGTCTCAACGGGAAGTGTTTTCCAGGCATTTTATAAGGGATTTGTAAAACAACATGCAAGGGCAAATTTGGTTGTGCCGACAATAGCGAAGCGTGGTTGAAATGCCCCTGGGCCACCCCTCACTTCGCTCCCGGTAAGTCACCCGGTGGCCGAAAAAGTCACCGGGTGACGTGGGTGGTACGGCATGCCCTGCTTCCCTCGTCACCCGGTGACTTTTTCGGTCACCGGGTGACTTACCGGGAGCGAAGTGCATGCCTTGCCAAGTGATATTGAGAAACCCAGGCATTTTTGATGACCAAAGCGGCAGCGCCGCGGTAACATTTGTAGCCTAAACGGCAAAAAAAGTCCGGAGGTGCAGCGCACCGAAACGCATCACGTAGCGCCCTGGAACGTTTCGATGCGCTTCACCGCTTGATTTTTCTCACAATTGTCAATCATAAAACTTACTTTTACCATGAAATCTCTGTTTCAAAATGTAAATTTTCATGGTAAATGACAATTTTGTTCCCCGCAAAGCGGAAGCCGTGATCCTAAATCTGGCTTCCTTTTTCCCGGCTGTGGCGGTGGTAGGTCCCCGACAGGTTGGCAAAACCTCCCTGGTGCAAGCGCTTCGCTCCCAATTAAACAAGCCATCGGTTTACCTTGATCTGGAAAATCCGGACGATCTGGCAAAGCTCCAAAACCCGACCCTGTTTTTAGACCCCCTGGCCGACCATACGGTGATCCTCGATGAGGTGCAAAAAGTGCCGGCGCTTTTTCCAGTGCTTCGGGGCATCATCGACCGCAACCGAATCCCCGGGCGGTTTATCCTGCTCGGCAGCGCTTCGCCCGACTTGATCCGGGACAGCTCCGAATCGCTGGCCGGACGAATAGCCTACCATGAATTAAAACCCTTTTTTTTGGAAGAAGTCCAATCCATCGTTGACTACCGGACGCATTGGTTCCGGGGTGGCTTTCCGCCGTCCTTGTTGGCGCCCGACGAAACTTTGGCCCGTTTGTGGCGGCAAAATTTTATAAAAACCTACCTGGAACGGGATTTACCGATGCTTGGTTTGAACGCCGATCCTGTTTTAACAGGCAGACTGTGGCAAATGACCGCACACCTGAGCGGCAACCTGCTCAACATCGAAACGCTCTCGGGGTCGTTGGGCATTCACGGGACCACCGTGCGGAGGTACCTCGATTTTTTCGAGTCGGCGTACCTGATCCGCAGGATACAGCCCTATTTCGTGAACCTGAAAAAACGCCTGGTCAAGTCCCCAAAAATTTACGTGCGCGATACGGGCATCCTGCACCAATTGCTGGGCATCACTTCACCCTTCGAGCTGGCCGGGCACCCTGCTATCGGGGCATCCTGGGAGACTTACGTTATCGAACAAATAACTGCCATCCTGCCCGATTGGGCGGGTGTCTATTTTTACCGCACCCACCAGGGCACCGAGGCCGACCTTGTCATCACAAGAGGTGGCAAACCCGAAATGCTCGTGGAAATCAAATACTCCACCACACCAAAGCCATCCAAAGGTTTTCACATAGCCCAGGAAGATTTGCAAACGTCGCATCATTTTATCGTTTGTCCGGTAGAATCAGGATATCCATTGTCTGAAAACGTCCGGGTGTTGGGGATTCACGAACTGCCGTTGATGTTTGAGCGGGGCTCATTGGGATGATATGTTTTCCACCAGCGAAGCGGTTAGGAAGCTCCTGGGACCCCAGCAAAGTGTGGACCTTGTCATCCCAGCGAAGCGTGGGATCTGCCAGGCTGAGCACCAAAGCGGCAGCGCCGCGGTGTGAGATGTCACCTCACTGACTGCAACCACCACCCCCATTTTCCTGTCCAATACCCTTTCAACCCGCCTTCAAACACACCCAATGAAAACAACCCTAACCCGAGTCCTTGCCGCAGACAACCCGACTTACGACGCTTACGCCGCGCAATACCAGGCAAAAACGCCGCTAAGCAAAGCTTTGTACCTCTTTTTTTACATGCTTCCTGGTTTGGTGGCCTATGTGCTTGTGAATGTCGAGCCGGTACACCGCTTTTTTTCCAACGCCCTCGGCCTCGAAGGATACCATTTCCAATACCTGATGTTTGTGCTGTTCACCTTGTTTTGGCACATGTTTTTACCGGTTTTTATGCTGCGCAAGGTTGAAAAACTCACCTGGAAACAAGTTTGGGAATTCCTCAGCCTCGATCGGTTTTCATTTAAGGAAATCCTGGTTGTTGCGCCGATAGCCTTTGCTTTGAGCGTGGTTTTGTCCTTGCCGTACATGATGACCTTGTACGAGCCGTTCCAGCAATGGCTAAATGCTGTGCCGGGATTACAGATCCCAACCTACAGCATCTTTGCAAGTTACGAGGCATTTTACGGCGCACCAGCCATCGTGATGGTCCTGATGCTGATCGGCAACTTTGTGGGTGAGGAAATCTACTTCCGTGGCTACCTGATGAAAAAAACGGCATTTCTTGGCCGCTACAACTGGCTTGTAAATTCCATCCTTTTTTGCGCCTACCACCTTTGGCAAGTGCCACAAACCTGGCCACTCATCGTGCCCTTCCTGTTTTTCGGACTCACCATGCAACTCAGAAAAAACCTGTACACCCTGATCATGTTCCACCTGCTTTTCAACATCGCC
>JADLBE010000523.1 GCA_020847915.1 Saprospiraceae bacterium
CCCGGGTAACGTTTCGCAAATTCCTGGATGAGAAACACATCGTCGCCCGACGTTCGTCCGGCATGCGAAGCATACCCGCCCACCGCTTCAAAGGCCTTTTTTTCAAAAAGTAAATTCGCCCCGTTGCCCAAATGGTGCCAACCCAACGCCATGCCCGCACCGCTCACCCCCGCCAGGTTCAACACATCGAGGGCCTCAAAATGTTGCAAAAAACCACGCGGGGCGTGAATGAGCACCGGACCGCAAAGGCATACAAGTCGACAGTCGCCAGTCAACAGTCGACAGTCGGACTTCGATTGGTCATTGTCCCACCAAAGTGGCTGCTCAGGAAAGACTGTCGACTGTCGACCGTCGACTGTCGACTGTTTCAAAACACAGTCTGCGTCGGTACAAAAAATCCACGCCCCTTTTGCGTGCGCAATGCCCGTTTCCAGGGCCCTTTTTTTAAAAGAAAAAACAACCTCGCCGGGCGTGAGGTGCTCCGAAAGCCGGATTAATCGAACGAGTGGGAATTCAGCTTCAACAAATTCGGCGGTACCGTCCGTCGAATGATCGTCCACCACGATGACCTCCAATGGGTCCAGAGCAAACACCGACTGCAAACAAGCCCCGATGTTGCCCCTTTCGTTCCTTGCCGCAATCACAACACTTACCTGCTGCCTGCTGCCTGCTGCCCGCTGCCCGCTGCCCGCTGCCTGCTGCCTGCTGCCCGCTGCCTGCTGCCTGCTGCCCGCTGCCTGCTGCCTGCTGCCCGCTGCCCGCTGCCTTCTGAAAGCCCATGCGTAGGTGAGCAACACGACCGAGTAGGCCAGGATGATGGTTGCAGTCAGGATGGTAGCGAGCTGGATCAGGATGTGCGGGACTTAAAATTCAACGTTGGAACAATCAGTATTTTATAAAAACGACGTTAATGTACAGTGCCTTTTGCGTATCATGGCTAACGCGATTTTTTACGAATCCTTGGAATCCAGCCTCTAATCCTGAAAATAATCCTGCAAATCCTAAAATCCTGGTCAATCCTGATCAAAACCTGATTTACCTTTGTTCCATGGCCGAACCACGACAACTCATTAAAATGAAAGCTTCGCTTCAAAAGAAGCGTATGTCTGTTTACCGTACCATTGTTACCTGGTCGCGCCGCCTGCTCATCGCCGGCGTCGCTGGTGTAGCCATTGCGTTCCTGGTGATCAATTTTACGGCCATCCCGTCTTTTCGCGAACTTGAAGACCCCAACTCCGCCCTTGCCAGCGAAGTATTGGCCAACAACGGCGATGTGCTTGGACGTTATTTCATCGAAAATCGGGTGCCTGTAGCCTACGAAGACCTTAACCCGAACCTCGTAAACGCCCTCATCGCCACCGAAGACGAGCGTTTCCGCTCCCACTCTGGCATCGATGCACGTGCCGTGGGACGTGTGGTGATCCGCACGGTGTTGCTGCGCGACCAAAGCGCGGGCGGTGGTTCCACCATCACACAGCAGTTGGCCAAAAACCTGTATTCGGACCGTAATTTTAAGGACATGAACAAGGTCGAAAAGTTTTTCGCCCTCGTTTACCGCAAACTGCGCGAATGGATCACCGCCATCAAACTTGAAAAAAGTTATACCAAGGAGGAAATCCTAGCGATGTACCTCAACCAGGTCAACTTCGTAAACAACGCCTACGGCATCCATGCCGGTGCGGAAGTGTATTTCGGAAAAGACCAGTCGAAACTCAAAATCCAGGAGGCTGCGACGCTTATCGGCATGCTGCAGAACCCCTCGTTGTACAACCCGATTAAAAATCCGGACAAATGTATGCGCCGCCGCATGGTGGTACTTTACCAGATGTACCAAAACGGCATGCTCCGGGAAGCGGAATACGACAGTTTGAAAGTGCTGCCGCTCGACATGAGTAAGTTTAAAAAAGTGTCTTTTTCCGACGATAAAGCGCCGTACCTCTGCGCTGAACTGAAAAAAGACCTTCAAAAAATCCTCGACGCACCCGATGCCAGGCGCTCCGATGGCAGCAAATACAACATCTACAAGGACGGTCTGAAAATATCCACCACCATCGACCCTGTTTACCAGGCAGCCGCCGAAGCCTCCATGAAGGCACAAATGAAAAAGACCCAAAACCGCTTTTTCGAAGTGTGGAAAGGACGTGACCCATGGACCTACAAAACCAAATCCAACACCGACGACGAAATTAAGGCGCGTAAAGAAGCCCTCACGGCTTCCCTGCGCGAAGGTGACCGCTACCTGGCGCTCCGCCCCAAATACCTCGCCGCCCTGAGCGATAAAATTCAGGACAAATACGACCAGGAATTGCGCGACGCCGACATCGACCGCATGCTGGCCGAGGAGAAAAAACCGGGCACCATTTCCAAAATGGTGGCCTCCGACATCGCAACCGCCGAACAAGCTGCCATGTACCGGCGCATCATGGCCTCGCCGGACTGGAAGGAAATCAAAAAACAGTTTAAAGCCCTTCAGGTGGCTGTGGACAAACAATACAAGGTCAAAACCAAAATGAAGGTGTTCACCTGGAATACACCCAAGTTGGAAAAAGATACGTTTATGTCGCCCATGGACAGCCTGCGATACCACCGCATGTTCCTGCAAACGGGCATCATGGCCGTCGATCCTACCACCAGCGAAATCAAAGCCTGGGTGGGTGGCATCAATTTTAAATATTTCCAGTTCGACCACGTGCGTTCCAATCGACAGGTAGGCTCCACATTTAAACCTTTCGTGTACGCCACCGCCATCGCGCAGCAAGGCATCAGTCCGTGTTTTCAGGTGTACGACATGCCCGTGACCATCCCGGCGCATTACCAGAATTTTAACACCTACAGGGACTGGACGCCCGGCAACTCCGACGGCAAATACACGAACCAGTTGATGACGCTCAAACAAGCACTCAAAAACTCGGTGAACTCCGTGAGCGCCTATTTGATGAAACAAATGGGCGACACCGGACCGGTTCGCGGGCTCATCAGCAACATGGGCATCGACTCGTCCAAAGTGCCCGACGCCCCGGCCATCGCTCTTGGCGCTGCCGACCTCACGGTTTATGAAATGACCGGCGCCTATGCCGCCTTTGCCAACAAGGGACTGTACGGACAACCCTACGTTATTTCAAAAATTGAAGATAAAAACGGCCGCGTTTTGTACCGCGCCCTGCCCGAAGAGCGCCTGGCCCTGGCGCCCAACGCGAATTACGTGATGATCGACATGCTGAAGTACAATACCCAGGGCGCGCCGGGCATCCGTGACCTGAAAAGTGAAGTGGGCGGCAAAACCGGTACCACCAACAACTTCTCCGACGCCTGGTTTATGGGCGTTACGCCACGTTTGGTGGTGGGCACATGGGTAGGTGGCGACGACCGATGGATTCGCTTCCTCTCCCTTTCCGACGGACAAGGGTCGCGCATGGCACGCCCCATTTTTGCCGATTTGATTTCGCAACTCGAAAAAGATCCTAAAAGCGGTTACGATGTGAACGCCCGTTTTTTCCGGCCTGCCGGCGACCTGGGCATCACCATCGACTGTGCCGCCTACCTCGATTCCATCCCTACCAGCGACGAGGAAGATTTTGGCGGGGATATTTTCGGCGACGAAGAATCGCAGGCGCCTGTACGCGAAGCGGATGACGCCCCGACGCAACCCAAACCCAGTGGAACTACTTCGGCCAAACCGGCCGCTACGTTGCCCAAACTGGGCGGCGGAACAACACCGGCCACCAAACCAGCCGCAACCAAGCCGGGTACAACCACAACGGCCAAACCAGCTACGCCTGCCACTGCCAAACCTCCGGCAACCAAACCGGCAACCAAACCACCTACTACACCACCCAAAAAGCCCAAAAAAGTGGATGATTCTTTTGGGGATGAGTAGCGCTTAGCTCTTAAAGCATTTCCAAAAACTCATTCATAATCATGGCCGTGGCGCCCCAAACGATGCGGCCCTCCACGTCGAAATACGGCACATCCTTGAGTTTGATGCCCTGACCGATGTTGATGTCGGTGATTTTACGGTTATCGGCGTGGGTAAATACGTCCATGCCCGGCCGCAGGATGTCCTCCACTTCTCCGGGTTGCGGACGAAAAGTGGCGGTGCCGTGCAACAGTCCCACAAAAGGAAACACGAGGTAATTGCTCACCGGTATGTACAATTCGGTGAGACGACCGAGCAGTTCCACCTGGTCGGTGGGCACACCCACTTCTTCATGGGTTTCGCGCAGGGCCACTGCTTCAAGGGAGAGGTCGGAGGGTTCCACACGGCCACCAGGAAAACTGATTTGTCCGCTGTGCCGGTCGCGCGGATTGGGTGTGCGTTCAATAAGTACCGTACGCCAGGCGCCGTCGGCATAATGCAAAAGGTGTAAAACACAGGCTACCCGTGCATCGTCGGGCGGCACCGGAGCATCGCCGAGTTCTTCCAAACGACGTGCACTGGCCATTTTATACTGGGCGGCCCGGCCCGGCAGCGGCCCCGTTAGCCGGTCGCGAAGATCGTTGATCCATCCCGTGTTGTTCATCGTTTTGCTCTTATTACAACCGAAGGTCGTTTTTGTTCGAAATAAAGGTAAAAACGGTATTTCCTGTTCTGCCTCTTTAGAGCTACGGTTTACACACATCTTTCCATAGACTTTACCCGTTGACTCGTTTTACAGAGAGGCAGCCGCAGAGCGGCGAAATATCTGTAGCCCAAAGTTATCCCCAATGATCCGTGGAGGTGCAGCGCACCGCAACATGTTTCGGTGCGCTGCACCTCCACGGATCATTTTTTCGTATTTTCTACAAATATTTCGCCGCTCTGCGGCTGCCACTCTGTAAACAAACCATCGGGTAATACCCGGGCTTGTCATGAAGCGTCCGGGCTGTTTTTGTCGCGCTTTATTAAATTAGAAAAAAGACAACAGATGGCG
>JADLBE010000524.1 GCA_020847915.1 Saprospiraceae bacterium
CGCAAAACGTTTACAAAGGAGGACCGCGACAAACGCTGGCACCAGCTTTTTCTCGCCAAAAATCCCGAGGGTTACAAAAACCTGGTCAAACTTTGCTCCCTGGGCTACGTAGAAGGGCTTTACGGCAAATACCCACGCATCGATAAGGAGCTGATCCTCAAGCACCACGAAGGCCTCATTGCCACCACCTGCTGCATAGGCGCCATGGTGCCCCAGGCCATCCTGCGCAAAGGGGAAGCCGAAGCCCGCAAGGAATTTGAATGGTGGCTCGACATCTTCGGCGAGGACTACTACATCGAAGTTCAGCGCCACCACATGGCCGAACAGGACCAGGTGAACGAGGTGCTCCTGCGCTGGGCCAAGGAGTACAACGTGAAGGTGATTTGTACCAACGACTCGCACTACGTGGACCAAAAAGACGCCAACGCACACGACATTCTCCTGTGCATCAACACCGGCGAAAAACAGGCCACACCCGCCATCCGCGAATTTATGGATGAAGGCACGGTGGTAAAAAACGGCCGCTTTGCGTTCTGGAACGACCAGTTCTATTTCAAAACGCAGGCGGAAATGGGACAACTTTTTAAAGACATCCCTTTTGCCCTCGACAATACCCAGGAGATCGTGGACAAGTGTGAACACCTGAAGCTCAAGCAGGACATCATGCTGCCCAATTTCGTCATCCCCGACGGCTTTACCACACAGGACGAATACCTGCGCCACATCACCTACGAAGGCGCCCGCAACCGCTACAAGGAAATTACGCCCGAAATTGAAGAACGCCTCAATTTCGAATTGCACACGGTAAAAACCATGGGTTTTGCCGGCTACTTTTTGATTGTGGCCGATTTCATACAGGCCGGGCGCGACCTCGGCGTGTTCGTGGGACCGGGCCGCGGTTCTGCGGCAGGCTCGGCGGTGGCCTATTGCATCGGCATCACCAACATCGATCCGATCAAGTACCAGCTGCTGTTCGAACGTTTCCTCAATCCCGACCGCAAAAGCATGCCCGACATCGATACGGACTTCGACGACGAGGGCCGGCAGAAGGTGATCGATTATGTGGTGGAAAAATACGGCAAACAACAGGTGGCCCAAATCGTGACCTACGGCACGATGGCCGCCAAAATGTCGATCAAAGACGTGGCACGTGTGCTCGACCTGCCGCTCGACCAGTCCAACGGGCTCGCCAAACTGGTGCCCGACAAACCGGGCATTTCCCTCAAAAGGGTGCTTACGGCCCCTTTAACAGGTGATGGATCGCTGTCGGACAAAGAAGGTCTGAACGGCGAGGACATGGACAACGTGAAAAAACTGCGCGAGTTCCTGGATGCCGACGGCACCGCCGAAAGCACCGTGCTCCGGGAAGCGATGATCCTCGAAGGCTCGGTGCGCGGTACGGGTGTACACGCTGCGGGCATCATCATCGCGCCCAAGGACCTCATGGAGATCATCCCCGTGGCCACGGCCAAGGACTCTGATCTTTTGCTCACGCAGTACGAAGGTTCGGTGATCGAAGATGCGGGCGTTATCAAAATGGACTTTTTGGGCCTGAAAACCCTCACCATCATCCGCGACGCCCTGCGCCTCATCGAGGAAAACCACGGTGTAAAAATCGACATCGATTACATCCCGCTCGACGACGCCAAAACCTACGAACTGTACCAAAAAGGCGAAACCAACGGTACGTTCCAGTTTGAAAGCGCGGGCATGCAGAAGTACCTGCGCGAGCTCAAACCCGACAAATTCGACGACCTGATCGCCATGAACGCCTTGTACCGGCCGGGACCGTTGGAATACATTCCAAACTTCATCGCGCGCAAACACGGGCGGGAGCAGGTGACGTATGACTTGCCGGAGATGGAGGAATATTTGGCGGATACGTTCGGTATTTGCGTAACGGGCGATACGTTGGTGTACGATGCCATCACCGGACGGCGTGTGCGCATCGACCAGTTGCAACACCGGGTTGGTGATTTTTATGTGCAAGGTGTGGACGAGGATTTAAAAACGAAAAAGGCCCGCATGACCTACTGGGTCTGCAACGGCGTTAAACCCGTTTTTAAAGTCAAGCTTCGGAACGGTTCATCTGTAAAAATGACCTCCAACCACCAGGTTCTTACCGAAACCGGCTGGCAGGAAATCGGCAAACTCAATGTAGGTGATCACATCGCCACGCCTCGCAAGCTTGAAACCGATGTGGTTCAGCACACCGATAAAAACAAACTTCGGGTTCTGGCCTATTTGCTGGCCGATGGAGCCTTGAGCGGATGTGCAACTACGGCAGAATTTGTCTCCAAGGATGATGTTCTTATTGAAGCCTACCAGGAATCGCTGAATGCTTTCGAAAACCTGGAGCCGCGCACACTTACCCAGGTGCGCGACGTAACCCGTGTCATGGTTGCGGGTGTAAACAAAAAATATTACCACGAACCCAATGATCTGGTTCAATCGCTTCGCGATTGGGGATTAAAAACAACCAAAGGTGGTTGCACGTCGGAATCTAAATTCATTCCTGAGTTCGTCTTTGGAATGTCCGAAGAGCAAATTGCTTTTTTCCTGGCTTCGTATTGGGATTGCGACGGGCACATCAGTGAGAAATCCGTTTTTATAAAAACCATCTCGCCGTTCCTGGCACGTGATGTCCAAACCTTGTTGCTGCGCCTTGGTATTTACAGCATGACATATACGTCGACCTACCACAGTGGCAGGCGCAACCAGGAAACAACAGCGTACCAGGTAACCGTTTACGATCTTAAAACTTTTGGAAAACATATTGCGCCCCATTTGGTATTGAAAAAAATGCCGAATAAAGATCTCAGTGGTCTTGAAACCAAAGACGACGTCTCCAGAAGCATTTTGTTTGAAGAAATTGGAAAAAACTGGCAAGGATCGCAGCGGAAATTGATGGCTGAACACGGTTTCAGCAAACAGCATTTTAATACCATCAATAAGGTCCGTAGCCGTATTGCCGCTCACGTGGCTGCACCATTGGCAAAATCGCTCGGGCTCACAGAAACAGGTAAAAACCTGAATGTTCGTTGGGAGGAAATCGTTTCCATCGAGCCGGCTGGAGAAGAATTGGTTTATGATATTACGGTTGAAGGCATACATAATTTCTTAGGAAACAATGTAATACTGCACAATTGTGTCTACCAGGAACAGATCATGTTGCTTTCGCAAAAACTTGCAGGCTTCTCCAAAGGAGATGCCGACGTTTTGCGCAAAGCCATGGGTAAAAAGCAAAAGTCGGTACTCGATAAAATGAAAAATCAGTTTGTGGAAGGCGCCTCAGCAAAGGGAATGGCCAAAGACAAACTCGAAAAAGTCTGGACCGACTGGGAAGCTTTCGCCTCCTATGCCTTCAACAAGTCGCACTCCACGTGTTACGCTTTTGTGGCTTACCAAACGACCTACCTCAAGGCGCATTACCCGTCGGAATACATGGCCGCGGTGCTTACCCATTCCCAGAGCAACATTGAAAAGCTCACGTTTTTCCTCGAGGAGTGCAGGCGTATGGGCATCATGGTAAAAGGTCCGGACATCAACGAATCGAGCCTGTTTTTCTCTGTAAACAAACGCGGCGACATCCGTTACGGATTGGGCGCCGTGAAAGGCGTGGGCGAAGCCGCCGTGGAAACCATCATCGCCGAAAGGCACGCCAACGGTCCGTTCACCGACGTGTACGAATTCCTGCGCCGCCTCAACCTGCGCACGGTGAACAAAAAAGTGATGGAAAGTATGGTGTTTGCCGGCAGTTTCGACAGCATGGTGCCCAACCGTGCAGCGTTTTTCGCCCCGTCCGACAAATACGACACCTTCATCGAACACCTGCTCAAATACGGCTCGGCTTACCAGGAAGACAAGGTGATGAGCACCAACTCCCTTTTCGGCAACCTATCAGACACCGTAAGCGTGCCCGAGCCGCCCCTGCCCAAACCCGAGCCGTGGGGACTGGTACTCAAACTCCAGCGTGAAAAAGACGTGGTGGGCATTTACCTCAGCGGTCACCCGCTCGACGATTTTAAATACGAATGGGAAAACTTCGCCACACCCATCGACCGCGTGGAACCCATGGGCGGCCGGAAATTCAACATGGGTGGTTTTGTAAGCAAGGCCGAGCACCGCATCAGTCAGAAAGGCACGGGTTGGGGCAGGTTTACGCTGCAGGATTACACCGGCAGTTTGGAAATGACCCTGTTCAGCGAAGCGTACCAGAAATTCAAGGCCTTTTTTGAAGAAAGCGCCTGCATCTACGTAACCGGCGAATACAAACCGCGGTACAACTCCGACGAAATGGAGTTTAAGGTGCTCGACGTACGTCTGCTCGAAACCGTGGGCGCCGAAAAAACGTCGTCACTCACCCTCCGTTTGCCCCTCGAAATGCTATCGGCCGCCCTCATCGGTCAGCTCGAAGTGTTGTGCAACACCCACAAAGGCAAACACGACCTGAAAGTGGAGCTCATCGACCGTGTGAACAAGGAAAGGATCAGTTTCCACTCCGGCGCCAGGAAGGTGAACGTTGGGAACGATTTGATTGATGCGTTGAAGGGGATGGGGATTGAGTGCGCGGTGAATTGAAAACCTGCCTTAAGAAATTTATTGCATTATGGAAAGAAAGCCAGAAACAATCTACAGATTTGAATCCTTTAATACTCTTACCTTAAAGAATTTAGTCAAGAGCTGTATTTATTTTGGAAGTCCTAAAAGTTTTAATGATCCATATGATTGTGCCATTAATGCTTCCATACATCCAATTTCTATTGGTGAAGTAATGCAAATAAAAAATTCTTGGCTTTCAGACCCCAAAGTGCCAGAGCATCACAAAAATGAAATAGTAAGTTATAATAACGAGGAACTTATTGGAATATTTACACAAATCGCAAACAACGTTATTAATACTAAAAGAGACGAATACTCAGAAACAATTGGTGTAGTTTGCTTTACCGAAAACTCAGAAGATGCATTAATGTGGGCTCACTACGGTGATAAATACAAAGGGTTTTGTATCGAGTTTGATACCAAGTTTGAACTTTTCAAAAAACTTAGAAAAGTTATATACCTTGATGAAATGCCGCTGCTTAACCCATTGCCATTTTTTGTAGATGATCAAGCTGGACAATTTGCTGACCTTTACAATATCAAATTTAGTGCTTGGTCATATGAAAAGGAATGGAGATTGATTCATAAAGAAAGGGATACCTCTTTTCATTACCCACCCGAGGCAGTAATAAATATTTACATTGGTCCATTAATGGAGGAGCCCTACGTAGAAGTTTTATCACTTATTGTCAAAAATAAATATCCTCATGCAAATATTATTAGAGGCCAATTAAGCAACACGCACTTCAAGGTAGAATTTTAACCACCCGGAAGAATACTTTATATTTACTTATAATTCAATATTGGAAATAATTTGGAAGAGTCTTTTCTTAAAAGCAGGCAAATCCCCCCTAATCACATCCCAAATCACTTTTTCGTCAATGCCAAAATATTGATGAACAACGATTATCCGCAGTCCAACTATTTGACGCCAGGGTATATCTGAATGTTGCGTTCTCAGCTCAGTAGAAATTTTTCCACATGCCTCCCCAATCACTTGCAATTGGCGAATGCAAGCATCTCGAAGCATGTCATTTGATAGGAATTTTTCGAAATCAGCATCCAATACATAACTTTCGATGATTTCTATGGCCTCCAAAGCGTGTTGCAACCGAACCTTATCACCCAGTCTACCTCGCATATATCAACTCCCTGTTTTGCTCAATCATCGGCAACAGCCGTTTGGAAACACCCTTGGCCGACACCAAATCGACCTCCGTGCCTAAAAGATCCCCCAATTCAAGTTGCATTTGCACAAAAAGCAAACCGATGCTCTGTTTGTAATCCAATTCCACCAAAAGATCTACATCACTGTCAGGCCGGGCTTCACCGGAGGCGTAGGAGCCAAATACGTAGGCCTTAAACACAGGTTTGTCGGCCAGGTAATTTTGAATTTTGAGGATTTGCTCTTCGGTAAGTCTCATGTTTTGTGATTTGCCTCCTCAAATATGCATGTTTTGATCCAACAACACAACCCTGGATGGTTTGCAAGCCAAAGCAGGACAAGCGCTTGGTGTAATACCTCACCAGGTCCTTGGGGCCAACATCTCTTCCACATCCGCGTCGATAAAGCCATACGTTTTGGCAATAAACACAAAATTCTGCGCGATGCATTCTCGGGCTGCGGTTTCTATTTCGCTGTCGTTGTCCTCAAACTCCTCTTCCAATTCGTTTATTTTCTCGGTAGCAGCATGTGCCAGTGTGTACAACGCACGCACATATTTGGGCTGTTGCTGTTCAATATCATAACACAGCTGAACCAGGATATCTTTACATTTATCAACGAGAAAGGTGGGGAAATACTCGTCGTTGTACATGTCCGTTAAAAAGGCATGTTTTTTTGCTTTTTCGTTCTGTAGGGCGCTTTGGTGCATGTTTGTTTTGCTTTGGAGCCGTTATTAAAGTAGTGCAATAATAGGAATCGTATCTGAATTGGGTAGAAAATATTGTAAAAACCATCTTTTGACGTGGTGAAAGCATGAAACAATCATCTTTTTTGTCTAACACCAACAATCAACAACCAAAGACAAGTACCGATTTCGGCAATACCGGGCAATTTCCCCACATACGAAGAGACCCCCCACGAACCGTAGTCGGAAAACAGGGTAAAGCCCAAAAAATTGACCAGGTAGCCCATACAACCCAGCATCAGAAGTACGCCCAGGAGCTTGGGTAAAAAACCGGATTTATACACCAGATAACCAAAAGGCAAAAGCCACAATCCCCAAAAAACCGTTACCACCAACATGCCGTGGTCGTATTGCGTCAAACACAGGGCAACGGCTTTGTGAAGTTCCGCTGGCGTAAGTCCGCCTGAGTTCTCTGCGAGTGCCAACAGAGCATATTGGTCCTGCAAAATTTCGAACGAAAGTGGAACGCTGATGAGCGCCAGCGCCACCATCAGGCCGGCATACCAGGCATCCACCATTTGGAGCAAACGAAACAGGACAAATACCAGCAGGGTAAACGCCACATAACACAAGGCCTTTACTGCCAGACTTGCCCGATAGAGGCCCTCGTTCGATGTTATGTTTTGGATGGTTGCTTCCGGATTGTCCCAGTCAAACAAACGGCCAGGCACATACGCCAGGCTGAATATTCCCGTGAGTACTACTATAAGATACAATAAACCAGCCAGCCTGGCTGTACTTGATAAACTGTTCATCATTGGCATGGGTTTGAAAGTACTTCAAGGTAGATGGCTGATATTGCGCAGTCAGTTCCCATGCTTTGTTGGAATAACAAGTTCAGCATTCCGCATTCGTTCCACGGTCACCCCTTCCGTCACAAACGAGATCCCTTGCTGGTTCACGGTAGAGATCATCACGGCCTGGATGACGGGGCGCAGTTGGTCGCTGTCGCATCCCCAGTCCACCAAAAAACTGGCGCCGGCGCCGCCTTCATTTTCGCGGTGTTCCACCACAAATTCGATGGATTGCATGGGCAGTAAAACAACATCTTTTTCAAGGTATTCGCGCAGCATTTTGCCCTGCGAGTCGAAATAATCGACCTGGTGCACGTACATGGTGTCGCGCAGACTGGTGTTGCGAACGCTCAATGTGGCCGTCAGGTTTTGGCGCCGTTCGCCGGAAAAATGGTAGATGTCGGAATACACGGGCACGTATACTTTTTCGATGGTTTTGAGTTGTTTGAAGTTGATGTCCACATAATGGTACATGGAACTGGGCCGCCAGGAGGTACTTTCTTCGGCAGGTTTTTCCTGACAGGCCGCTGCGTAGAGCAGCACAGCCAAACTTAAAAATGGAGCGGATTTGAACATGGCTCAAAGTAGATGGTAAGGTGGCGGATTGGCTCTTTGACAAAGCCATTGCCAAAGATAACAGGAGTCACGACAATTTGTAGAGCAGGATCATGTTGACTACATACAACGAAAAAATTATAAACGTGTCCATGGCCATCAGGGAACGTTTTCTTTTATTGGGAAAAATGAAGCCGATGATGGCTGTGGCCGCCATCAGAATAACAAAAAGCACGGATATCAGGTTTACATCAGATGCATCTTTCAACAAATGCCCTTTGGTGTAAAAGATGTCGTCGATGAACAAAATGAAAATGTTGAAAATGTTGCTGCCCATCAGGTTGCCCACGGCCATGTCCGTAGAGCCCATTCTGACCGCCGCCAGCGATACCGCTATTTCGGGCAACGACGTGGAAATGGCGAGGAACAACGTGCCCACAAAGGATTTGCCCAGTCCTGTAGCCTCTGCAATGTGTTCGGCAAAGTAAGGCAGTGCCAAAGCGGTGACCACGATAATGAGGGCAAAAAAAGCATACCGCAAAACCACTTGTTTCAGGGAAAGGACATTGTCCAAATGGTGCGCTTCGGCCGTCTGGCTGCTGCTGCTGCGCTGGTAGTTGTAAATGGTGCGCACGGAAATGAAATACATCACAGCGAACGACAGGCTGGTGGCTCCTATGTAAGGCGTCAGGAGTATGTCTTTTTGAAGAAAAATGCCCAAACCTGCCAACCCGATAAGGATGATGCCCAGGGCGGCGGCCAAAATATGACTTTGAGAAACACTCGTAAACAGGGGTTTGTCTTTGGGCGTGAACATATCCATCAGGGAAAGGATGCCCAGGTTGAAAGCACAGCTTCCCAGGATGTCGCCTACCGCCAGATCGGCCGATTGTAAAATGGCCGAGGAGCTGATGCCAACCATCAGTTCAGGCAGCGAAGTAACGGCCGACATAAGGATGAGTCCAATCCATGCTTTACCCATTCCTGTGAGGTCGGCCAGCAAATCGCCGTAGTGGGAAAGCCGTTTGCCGGCAAAAAAGATGATGGTTGCACAAACGAAAAAACCTGAAATATTGAAAAGCATGGGGCAAAGGATCTTGCGTTGGATTCGCGGTAAAGATATCCGGCTTCCCCTATTTTTAATAGCGGTATCTTACCAATCCACCGGCTGTATGCCAGGTGGTCAAATCGGCCCATTGCAAACTACATACGATTGTTTGATCGACAGTTATTTAGCCAATAAGGTCGGCCTCGCCGACGACTTTTTAAGTCCGGCCCTTGCAACCCACCTCAAAGAAAACCTGAAAAAACTGTACGCTGGCCAGCAAATGCTACCTGCGGGTATAGGAAACAATACCGTGCTTGCACATGACAATCAGATCCGAAGCGATAAAATCTACTGGCTCGATCCGGAACACAACGACAAGCACGAAGACGATTTTTTTGCACTGATGGACCAGTTCGTACATTACCTGAACAGCACCTGTTATACAGGCATCACGGGTTACGAATTCCATTATGCCCTCTACGAACAAGGCAGTTTTTACAAAAAACACCTCGATCAGTTCCGCAGCGACAAAGGCAGGGCCTTCTCCATGATTTTATACCTGAATGCAGACTGGCAGGAACACGACGGTGGACAATTGTGCATCCACCACAGCGATCACCAGCAAACCATCGATCCCGTACAAGGAACCTGTGTGTTTTTCAAAAGCAATGAGTTGGAGCACGAAGTGTTGGTTACCAATGCGCCAAGGATGAGCATTACCGGCTGGTTGAAAGTATAATCCCAGCCCCGCCCTTCAGCGGGGCGTGGGATCTGTCCCATTACCTTGCGATCTTAGCCCTTCAGCGCGCTACAGTTTACACACATCTTTACACATGTGAAATCAACTCGCTCCGGCAGTAGCGATATCTTGGTCAATGCTACCCAGATATCGCTACTGCCGGAGCGGGTTGGTTTTTCCATGAAAAGAGATGTGTGTAAACCTAACCTTCAGCGGGGCGTGGGATGACATTCCGCATTCCGCATTCCCCATTAAAAAAGCCACCCCCGGGAGTTTGGGAGTGGCTTTGAAGGACGGTCGCCGAATAGGCTCGCGGCGTTATTTTGTATTGTATTTTTTCGTAGCGTGTTTGAGGATCCCAGCGAAGCGAGGGACCTGAATCCAAATCGATTATTGGAGAACCACTTCGCGTTCAACCATCATCTTGCGGATGTTGATGAGGGCGTAACGCATACGGCCAAGGGCCGTGTTGATGCTCACACGGGTGAGCGAAGCGATTTCCTTAAAACTCATGTCGGCGTAATGGCGCAGAATGACCACTTCACGTTGTTCGGGTGGAAGTGAATCCACGAGGCGACGGATGCGGTTGTGTGTTTCGGAGCGCATGATCTGTGTGTCGGGACCATCGTCGCTGAGGCGAAGTACTTCAAAAATGTCGAATTCTTCGGTTGGACTGATGTGCGCGCGACGTTTGTTGCGGCGGTGGTAATCCACACACATGTTGTACGCAATACGCATGGCCCACTGCACGAATTTACCTTCGTGGTTGTACTTGCCACGACGCAGCGTATCGATGATTTTGATAAAAACTTCCTGAAAAATGTCCTCTGCCAGGGCTTGATCCTTGACAAAAAGATAAATTGATGTGTAAATTTTGGATTTGTAACGCTTCAAAAGGATTTCGAAGGCGTGTTCATCTCCGTCAACGTACCGGGCGATCAGTTCATGATCGCTTAACAACGACAAAACTTGCATGAGCAAAGGGTTTAATTTGCTGAAACCAGTTAAACTTTTATTTAATTGGAGTACAAGTTGAGTCTATACGCAGAAAGATGTTTGGACGGATGAATGAATTGTGCGATGTTGTATCGCGGTCTCAAATGTATGCAGTTATTGTATCCGTACAAAACTTTTTTTTCGCTTTAACATATTTTAACCATCGAAAAAGTGGTTTTTTACAAAAAAGCCCCTAATATGATCAAAAAAGTGTACTTTTGCGGAAGTTTTTGTGGCAACTTTTTTTTACCCTGTTTTTATTTTTTAACCAAAAAAAAACCAGGCTGCCGACCAGCCCTTCCTGCCGGAAGGGCATTTTTTGGGTAAAAATGTCACCTTAAGCATCGGCATGGCAGCCTTTGGACCATGGATATAGTCCTATTACCTATTCTTCTGCTCCTGCACGCATTTTTAGTGCTCGGCGAAGTTGCTCTTGTTTCAGCACGCCGAACGCGCCTGGAAAGTGAACAATCCAACGGCAATGCTGCGGCTTCCCTCGTATTGCGTTTGCAGGACAACATCGATAACCTGCTTGCTTCCCTGCAAATCGGCATTGTGTTCGTCAGCCTTGGTGAAGGCGCCTGGGCCGTAATCAACATTGCTCCCAAATTTTTCGACTGGTTTTTGGCACAACCGGCCCTGGCTTCCCGGGCATCCACCCTTTCCGTGCTTTGTGCTTTGCTCAGCACAGGAGTCCTGGTGCTCGTCACCGCAGTTCTGGCCCCCCGTTTCATTGGCAGCCGCCACGCCGAAAACATCGCCATGGCCTGTGCGCCAGCCATGCTGCTTTTGGCTAAGTTGTTTTCGCCACTTTCCGGTATCCTCAACTGGACCGCCAAAAATTTCCTGCGCCTGCTGTTCATCAAACCTTCGGAAGGCCAAAACATTTCAGAAGAGGAAATCAAACTGATGGTTATCAAAGCCAACCAGCAAGGCGTGATCGAAGCCAAGGAAAGCGAATACATCCAAAACGTGTTCCGCTTCGCCGATCGCGACGCCTATGCCGTGATGACCCACCGCAACGACGTGGAATGGCTCGACATCAACGCTCCGCTGGCCGAAAACGACCACATCGTTTACGAAAGTGGCTACACCAAATTCCTGGTGTGCGACGAAAATACCGAAAACATCCTCGGTGTTGTGAAATTGCGCGACTACATCAGTCAACGCAACAAACCCGGCTTCAACATCCGCAACATCCTTTCGCAGCCCCTTTATGTGCTCGAAACGATGAACGCCATCAAAATACTCGAACGTTTCCGGAAAGAACGCAACTACTTCGCCGTGGTTGTTGATGAATACGGCTCCACCCAGGGCATTCTTACGCTACACGACCTCACCGAAAACATCTTCGGAACCTTGCCCGACCACGGCGATGAAGACGAAGAACCCGCCATCACCAAACGTGAAGACGGCAGCCTGCTTGTCGACGGACTTATTCCCATCGATGAACTGCGCGACACCATTGACCTCCATGAATTCGACGCCGAAGAAGCAGAGTTCACCACGCTTGCAGGGTATATCCTGTTCAAACGCGCCGAAATTCCTGAAGTCGGCGACCACTTCGAAGCCGAAGGTTACCGTTTTGAAATTGTCGATATGGACAAAAGCAAAATCGATAAGGTTCTGATCAGCAAAATCGTGGAACACGAGGTGTGATTTAACCACATTAGGCACATAAGATAACTAAGGCACATTAGAAAATAACTCTAATGTGCCTTGGTTGTCTAATGTGCCTAATGTGGTAAATTACACCCAAAATCCCCCTTCATGCAACCATTAAAATACCACCTAAGTTACTGGGAAAGAGAAACCTTTTTCAAGGACATTGACCTTGTCGTGATCGGCAGCGGCATTGTGGGTCTCACCGCTGCCATCCACTACAAATCACTCCGGCCAAAAGCCAAAGTGGTGGTGATTGAACGCGGCGCCCTGCCCATCGGCGCCAGTACCCGCAACGCAGGTTTTGCATGCTTTGGCTCCATGACCGAATTGCTCGACGACCTCACCCACATGTCGGAGGATACCGTACTCGGCATCGTGGAGAAACGTTGGCGGGGCCTCCAACGCCTGCGCAACCTCATCGGCGACGAGGCACTCGACTACAAAGGTCTGGGCGGTTACGAAATGTTTACCGAGGAGGAAGAAACCATTTTTCAGCAGTGCCTCGAACGTATTCCTGATTTCAACGAAAAAATTGGCGCCATCACGGGCCGTAAAAGTGTGTACAGTGTGGTCGACGACCGCTTGCCGTCCTTCGGTTTTCGGGGTGTGCGCCACCTGCTGCTCAACGAGGCGGAAGGACAGGTAAATACCGGAAAAATGATGGCGGCTTTGCTGCAAAAAGCCCGTGAAGCCGGCGTCGATGTGTACAATGGTTTGGGCATCAAACACCTTGAAGATACCTCCCGCGGCGTTGAACTGGAAACCGAATACGGATGGAGTATCACAGTGCCCAGGGTCCTGGTAGCCGTTAACGGCTTTGCACAACAAATCATGCCCGGGCTCGCCGTACAACCCGCCCGCAACCAGGTGCTCATCACACAACCCATTGCCGGACTGCCCGTTGAAGGTTGTTTCCACTACGACCGGGGTTACTACTATTTCCGAAACATCGATGGCCGCATCCTGCTGGGTGGCGGCCGCAACCTGGCTTTCGATACCGAAGCCACCGACCAGTTTGGCTCCAACGAACTCATCCGAAGCGCATTGGTACAGCTGCTGAAAACAGTGATTTGTCCGGGCCGTCAGATTGAAATCGACACCTGGTGGTCGGGCATTCTCGGCCTTGGACCGGTGAAAAAACCCATCGTGGAAAAAGCTTCGGAAAATGTGGTGCTCGCCCTGCGCCTAAGCGGCATGGGCGTGGCGATAGGAACGCTGGTAGGACAGGAAGGGGCGGAGCTATCGATTTAAGAGATACGAGATTTGAAATTTGAAATATGAATTTTTA
>JADLBE010000525.1 GCA_020847915.1 Saprospiraceae bacterium
CGAGAGTGTGCATTTTGCACACATTTTACTGACGTCGCACCAGCGGACGTTGGGGGAGAGATACAAGGGAGAAAGCGATGTTCAGGTAGTTGTGTTGGGGGATTGGTCGGTGGACGGAGGAATGAGATTGCAGGGGTAATGGGTGTCTCCCTTTGGTCCTAATGAACCGTGTGATGTCAACCGCGAAGCGGTTGAATATGAATAGCCCTGGGTGAAACCCAGGGACCGCGCACCCCACGCGCGCAACCGCGAAGCGGTTGAATATGAACTCATTAAAGCTATTGCACAATACATTTCTATTCATCGAATCAGCCTTTTTGAATTTTAGCATGATCACATCTATTGCCTGGCTGAGTTCATATTCAACCGCTTCGCGGTTGCGGGCCCGCGGGGAATACTACCCCGGGTTTCACCCGGAGCTATTCATATTCAACCGCTTTGCGGTTGACACAATAGCCAATCAGTCGAGTGGTTCACTAGGGCGTCAGCGAGACAACTCATTTACCCCGGTTCATTATGACCGAAGGGAGACGCTTTTTGACTCATTGCAGTAGACAGTTCTGCCAACTCTTTTTTTCCCAAAACAGAAAAAACACCGGAATAAAGCCACTATCTATGCATTCCCAACAATAGCCTTACAATCCAAGTGTTCACCCAAATAACTGGTTGGATGCCGAAACCATACCTTTTCCAACCAGTCATGAACGAACACGAAATTTCCTACACCAGGCCCATCAACATCTTTTTCCTGATGCTGCCTGCCGGCATCAGCACGGGTTTTTTAACCGTTACGTTGCCTTACCTGCTCATTCAAAACGGGTTTTCCGTTGCTTTAACGGCGGGTATCGTGGCCATTAGTGCTTCGGCAAGTTTATGGCGCTTTTTGTGGGCCCCATTGGGCGATTTAACCCTGAGTTTGAAAAAATGGTATTGGATAGGGGTATTGGGGTGTGTCGTTTCGATGATGGTGCTTTGTTTTACCCCTTTTACCACGGAGGGCGCCACCTTGCTTACCGCCGTTGTTTTTATCCTGAGTGTGGCCTACAACCTGTTGTTCATATTTGTCGGAGGTATCATTGCAAACCGGGTAGAAGGCAGTAAAAAAGGCAGGGCAGGAGGATGGTACCAGGCAGGCAATTTGGGTGGTGTGGGCCTGGGCGGTGGCGCCGGACTTTGGTTGGCCACACACTACCATGTTTCCGTAGCCGGACTTGTGTTGTGCGCTGTTTCCCTGCTCAGCGCCCTTGCTGTTTTACGCATCAAAGATGTTCAAAGCAACAATCAAAATGGATTTAAAGCGGAGTTTATAAACCTGGGCAAAGATGTTGTTGCCATGGTTAAAATACCCGTCGTGTTGTTCATCATCATCATGTTGTGTATGCCGATCGGAACAGGAGCCTGCTCCAATTTGTGGTCGGCCATAGCGGGCGACTGGAATACCGACGCCGATACGGTTGCTTTGGTTACGGGTTTGTTGGGCGGTTTGGTCGGCGTTGTAGGATCCGTTGCGGGCGGTTTCCTGGCCGACCGGTTTGGACATTGGGTGGCCTACCTGGGCTCCGGAACCGTTTGCGCTCTGGTTACGGTATTGATGGCCGTTTTTCCCATGGAACCCTATGTTTACGTAACAGGCGTGCTTGCTTATGGCTTTGGCATTGGACTGATCAACGCAGCGTTTACTTACGTGATTTTGTACGCCGTCGGTACCAAAAATGCAACCACAAAATATTCGTTGCTGGCTTCGCTGGGGAACGTACCGGTCGTGTACATGACCGCCATCAATGGCTGGGCGCACGACCAGTACAACAGTAAAATGATGTTGCTGACGGAGGCTGCTTTGTGCATCGCGTTTGTGGTGATTAGTGTTTTGATATTGAACTGGATGCGGGGTAGGAAGATGTTGGTGAAGGAGGTTGGGTAATCACGTAAACCGATCATTTCGAGGATATCCTCGAAATGATCAAAATCGGAAAAGGTGGAAAACGCTCGGTTGAAAGCGTGCGACATTCCAGGTACGCTTGTTATTTGATCGTGCAAAATGCCGACCCGGCCAATAATTCATTCCCGCAACCAACCCAGCGTAAACATCACATCCACACCAAAGTAGGTGCGTAATCCGTTCAGATTCGCTTGAACAGCTGTTTCCAAACCGAAAAACCGGGTCAGCGGAAATTCCGCTTTGGCACGGAGTGAGAGTCCGACTGTCGTGCAGACGTCATCTCCATGCGGGTTGTTGGTTTTCCAACCTTTCACGAAACTTGGTCCGGCATCACGAGATACCCAGACGCGTTTCGGTGCGCTGCACCTCCTGATTTTCTCTCGAACGTGTTTCTACAAATATTACCGCGGCGCTGCCGCTATGCTGTTCAGCAAGGACAACGTGAGGTGAAAGCGGCAGCGCCGCGGTAATATTTGTAGCATTTACGGTGAAAAAAGGTTGGAGGTGCAGCGCACCGAAACACGTATCGAGGCGCCCAGACGCGTTTCGGTGCGCTGCACCTCCTGATTTTCTCTCGAACGTGTTTCTACAAATATTACCGCGGCGCTGCCGCTAGCATCTCAATTGAACTAAAGTCAACTGCATTGGGCTGAAGCCCCGAGAAACTTAGCCCCTCCCGCTTGTTTTATCACCCTTTCTCCCTAAACTTGCCCTCAAACCAAGCATAATTGTCAAAAAATGCAGCCAATTTGCATTTTCGCCAGGTACAGCTTGAAGGATCACTTTTAATACGTCAAAACCGCACCAATGAACACCGCCGCCCACAACAAACTCATCTCCTTCATCTGGTCCATCGCCGACGATTGCCTGCGCGATGTGTACGTACGTGGCAAATACCGCGACGTGATCCTGCCCATGGTGGTGCTGCGGCGTTTGGATGCCCTCCTGGAACCTTCCAAGGCCGCCGTGATGGAGGAACTTGCCTTCCAGAGGGACGAGGCCGGCTTCACCGAGTGGGACGATGCCGGTTTGCGGCAGGCTTCTGGTTACGTATTTTACAACATCAGTCCCTGGACCCTGCAACGACTGCACGATACGGCTACCAACAGCCAGCAAATGCTGCTGGCCAATGTTGAGGACTACCTCAACGGCTTCAGCACCAACGTGAAGGAAATCATTGATAAGTTCAAACTCAAAAGCGCTGTCAGGCATTTGGCAACCAAAGACCGGCTGCTGGATGTGCTCGAAAAATTCACTTCGCCCTACATCAACCTCACACCGTTTGAAAAACCCGACCCCGATGGCCGCAAACTTTCCGCCGTTTCCAACCTCGGCATGGGTTATGTTTTTGAAGAACTGATCCGCAAATTCAACGAGGAAAACAACGAAGAAGCCGGGGAACACTTTACACCCCGCGAGGTCATCGACCTGATGACACACGTTGTGTTTGATCCGGTGAAAGACAACCTGCCGCCGGTGATGACCATTTACGACCCTGCTTGCGGATCGGGTGGTATGCTCACCGAATCCCAAAACTTCATCAAGGACGAGGACGGTGAAATTCGCGCCAAGGGAGATGTACACCTTTATGGCAAGGAAATCAACGACGAGACTTATGCCATCTGCAAGTCGGACATGATGATCAAGGGCAACAACCCCGAAAACATCAAAGTGGGCTCTACGCTGAGTACGGATGAATTCGCCGGCCTGACCTTCAACTTCATGCTTTCCAACCCGCCCTACGGCAAATCATGGGCCAGCGAACTGAAATACATCAAGGACGGCAAAGAGGTGATCGATCCGCGTTTCAGGGTACGCCTCAAAGATTACTGGGGCATCGAAGAGGAAGTGGACGCCACGCCGCGCTCTTCCGACGGCCAACTGCTGTTCCTCATGGAAATGGTGAGCAAAATGAAACCTGCCAGCCAAAGTCCCACAGGCTCCCGAATCGCCTCGGTACACAACGGCTCCAGCCTGTTTACCGGCGATGCCGGTGGCGGCGAAAGCAACATCCGGCGCTACATCATCGAAAACGACATGCTGGACTGCATCATCCAGATGCCGAACAACCTGTTTTACAACACCGGCATCACCACCTACATCTGGGTGCTCGCCAACAAAAAAGCCGAAAACCGGAAGGGCAGGGTGCAACTCATTGATGCCAACCTGCTGTACCGCAAACTGCGAAAAAACCTTGGCAACAAAAACTGCGAATTCGCACCCGAACACATCGCGGAAATCGTGCGGGTGTACCGTGAAATGGTGGTTGTAGACCGCCAGGGCGAAGAAGGCATTGCCTCGAAAGTATTTGACAATGCCGATTTTGGATACTACAAAGTGACGATTGAACGTCCCAAGCGCCTGAAATCCCAGTTTTCTGAGGAGCGGATCGCCGACCTGCGGTTCGACAAATCGCTGCGCGAACCCATGGCATGGGCATGGCAGGAATACGGCGAGGAAGTGTACACCAACCTCGCCAAACACGAAAAGGACATCGCGGACTGGTGCGAAAAGCAGGAACTCAACCTGAATGCCAAACAGGCCAAAGCGCTTACCAATCCCGAAACCTGGAAAAAGCAGCAGGAACTGTTAAAAACGGCTTACGATTTGATGGAGGTGGTGAAAACGAACACGTACAACGACTTCAATGCGTTTGCCACCAACGTGGACAAAGCGCTGAAGCAGTTGGACAAAAAACTGTCTGCCTCCGAAAAAAACGCCATCCTCAACGCCGTGAGCTGGTATGACGCCGAAGCTGAAAAAGTGGTGAAAGGCGTGGTGAAACTCAGCGGCGACAAACTGGACCAACTCCTGGACTACTTCGGCTGTACCGCAGACCAGCTTCCGGACTTCGGGTATTTCCCAACGGAGAAAAAAGGCGAATGGACCGTTTACGAAACGGAAAGCGACCAGCGGGACACCGAAAATGTGCCCTTGAAAGAAGCCATTTACCCGTATTTTCTTCGTGAAGTAAAACCCCACGTGCCCGAGGCCTGGATCAACCTCGACGCCACCAAAATCGGTTACGAGATCAGTTTCAACAAGTATTTCTACAAACACAAACCGCTGCGCAGCATCGGGGAGGTTTCGGCAGACATTTTGCAACTGGAAGCTGAAAGCGACGGTTTGATTCGTGAAATATTGAATTTGGTTTAACCTCAAAACAACCCCCACCATGGCAAAAGAACTTTCCAGCGGGCAACCACCGGTTTTTGAACAAATCAAACGCCTGAACGACCAGGGCATGGAGTATTGGTCGGCGCGAGATCTGGCCAAGGTGCTTGATTACGCAGAGTACCGGAACTTTCAGCCGGCTATAGACAGGGCTAAAGAAGCCTGTCAGAACAGCGGTCAGCAAGTGGCCGATCATTTCGTGGATATGCACGAAATGATCGGGATCGGAAAAGGAGGTAAAAGATCGGTAGAAAGCGTGGAACTGTCTCGTTACGCCTGCTACCTCATCGTGCAAAACGCCGATCCTGCGAAAGAAGTCGTCGCTTTGGGGCAAACCTATTTTGCCGTACAAACCCGCCTGCAGGAAATCAGGCAAATGGATGCATACAACCGTCTGGACTCGGACGAGGAAAAACGTTTGTTTTTGCGCAACGAACTGCGCCGGCACAACGCGCAACTCGCCGATGCAGCCAAAAATGCCGGTGTTATTGGTGCCATCGATTACGCCATTTTTCAAAACTTCGGTTACCAAGGCTTGTACGGTGGCCTGAATGCCAAAGACATACACGCCAAAAAAGGTCTGAAAAAAAGCCAGCAGATCCTCGACCACATGGGCAGCACCGAACTGGCCGCCAACCTTTTCCGTGCCACACAAACAGAAGACAAACTGCGGCGCGACAACATCCGGGGCAAAACCAAAGCCAACGAAACCCACTTCGAAGTAGGTAAAAAAGTGCGCCAAACCATACAGGAACTTGGTGGTACCATGCCCGAGAACCTACCCACAGAAGACAACATTAAAAAACTGGAACGCAAGGAAAACAAAAAACTCAATCCGCCGAAAAATTGACAGCCCATGGCTAAGGAAGTACAACCTGTTGAGCATGAATTGTTTGTCGACATCGGTCTGATGATCGAGCAAGCCCGGCAGTCGGTGAGCCATGCCGTGAATGCCAGTCTTACCTTGCTTTATTGGAATATCGGCAACCGAATTAACAAGGAAATTCTCAACCATCAAAGAGCCGCGTATGGTCAGCAGATTTTGCCAACACTGTCGGCAAAATTGGAGGCACAATACGGCGGCGGGTATTCGCAACGAAATCTGAAGCGGATGGTGGACTTTGCCGGGAAATTCTCTGATCCCGAGCAGGTTGCTGCCTTATCGAAAAACCTGAGTTGGTCGCATTTTATTTTGATACTCCCGCTCAAAAATGACCTGCAAAGAGAGTTTTATGCGCAAATGTGCCGGCTTGAAAACTGGTCGGTACGGACGCTTCAAAAAAAACTTGATGGTATGCTCTTCGAACGTACCGCCATTTCCAAAAAGCCGGAGGAACTTGCCAAACAGGAATTGTTGGCGCTTCAGGAAGAAGACAGACTCACACCAGACCTCGTTTTCCGGGACCCCTACATCCTCGACTTTCTCAATCTCAGAGATACGTACAGCGAAAAAGACCTCGAAAAAGCCATCCTCCGCGAATTGGAGCGCTTTATTCTGGAATTGGGCAACGGCTTTACCTTTGTAGAACGCCAAAAACGCCTGGTTATCGACGGTGAGGACTTTTACCTCGATCTGCTGTTTTACCACCGCCGCCTCAAACGGCTTGTTGCCGTTGAGCTGAAAATCGGCAAATTCAAAGCCGCCTACAAAGGTCAGATGGAACTGTACTTGCGCTGGCTCGAAAAGCATGACCGCCAAACCGATGAAGACCCGCCTGTCGGCCTGATCCTTTGCGCCGAAGGGAATCGGGAACAAATCGAACTGCTTCAACTCGACGCCGCCAACATCAAGGTTGCCGAGTACATTACCCAATACCTGCCCCCCGACCTGCTCAAACAAAAACTCCACCAATTCACCAAGTCCAGCAAACAACTCCTCGAACACCGCCATGACAAAAAACATTGAATATCCGAAATATCCTGCCTA
>JADLBE010000526.1 GCA_020847915.1 Saprospiraceae bacterium
GCACCGATACCGCATTTACCGTCAGAATTGCTGACACCCTTTCTACCTGGCTCGACCCGGCGAGCATTGTTCCGGGCGTTTCTTCCCACCCCTATTCCTGGTCCCTCAGCGGCGAGGGCGTTATCACCTTTTTGTTTGAAAACATCCTGTTGCCCGACAGCAGCACGAACCTCGCCGGCTCCCAGGGATTTGTAAATTTCCGCATCCGGCAGCGCGAACAAGTGCCGTTAAACACGGTGATCCTCAACACCGCCGCCATTTATTTCGACTTCAATACTCCGGTAATTACCAATGAAACACGCCACACCATCGGCGTGGACATCCTGAACGACGCCCACGTGCCCGCGAAGCCCCTTACAGCGGAGGTTAGCGTTTTTGTGTCGCCCAACCCTGCGACCGACGAGGCGGTTTTCCGGCTCCGTCGGGGCGCGTTCCAGGGCCACCGCGTGATGGTGACAGACGCCTTCGGACGGGTGGTGCACCGCGGCACAGCCAACGGCGACAGCTACCGCTGGCGGGTGCAAGGTTTGCCGCGCGGCTGGTATGCCTGGCAGGTGTTGGATGCGAAAGGGAAGCAGGTGGAAGCGGGGAAAATTATTTTGGAGTAAAAAATCTGTGTAAATCCGTGTTGCTTGCATCTGTGTCATCTGTGTACCATTGCACTACGTGGTGATTGGTACACAGATGACACAGATGCAAGCAACACGGATTTACACGGATTTTTAAACGTTGAAAGGGAATAAAAAAGTAACAATTAATCCTTCAAAATATTACCTCAACCTATTTGCCCATGTTACGTTCAACCTTTTTTACGGTCGCTTACCTGTTGCTTTTCCAGGCTTTACCGGCACAAACCAACTACTGGCAAAAAGCCAATGCTCCACAGGGCATCTCAGGCAGCTATTGGCCCGGACAAGGCGATACCAGCTTTTTGATGCACAGCCTGGGCACCGTGTACCGGTCAGACAACCGTGGTTCCTCCTGGCAGGAACTTATGCTTTGGACCAACAACTACAACGAACTATTTCCCGGTGAAGGTGGACACCTGTTTTACACCGTGACCGTTGCCAACGGCACCTCGACAGACAATTACCTGTACAAAACAGGTTACGATGCTCAAAACCCCGATCTCGTACATACCAATTGTCCGGTGTACAAGATGAAGGAACGCAACGACGGATTGCTCATCGGAGCTTCATCGTCAGGCATCTACAGGTCTGCCGACGGTGGCGCGACCTGGATGGAAGTATACGACATACCTTTTCCGGGCAGCTCCCTTGAAATCAATTTTTGGGCAGACGGCGTGGTCAGTTTTCAACCCAACATTGACGTTACTTATTTGTCGTTCGACGACGGCTTGTCCTGGATCACCGTGAATGCCAGTGTTTTCAACGGCAAATTGACGCGCGCTTCTGACGGCGTTTTGTACATGACAGGATTGAACACCATCAAAAAATCAGTTGACCAGGGTGCAACATGGCAGGTGGCAACCACCGGTTTGTCGTTCAATTTAAACACCAACAGTCTCACCGAACTGCCCAATGGCCGACTTTTGCTGGCATCCAGCAACAGAACCCAATTCTACTCCGACAACCAGGGGCAAAACTGGTTTGCGTTAACCCCTTCGTCGGCCGACCGGCCGAAGAACTACCTGAAAGTGTACGACGACGGGCTCATCCTGGCAAGCAATACAAACAACGTTTTGCGTTCTACCGATGGTGGTATTTCGTGGTCGCTGTCCGATACAGGCACCAACGAAGCGACCGTATCGCACCTGTCCTTCTACAACGATTCGTTGCGTTATGCCACAACGCCTTCGGGTATGTGGCGTTCGTTGGACGCCGGCGACACCTGGTCGCGCGTTGTGGCAGACACTGTCCCCAGCCAATATTACCCCAGAGAATTGTTTGCCGTTTGGCATCCCGATACGTTTGCTGTAATGCAGGCGGACAAACTGTTGCGCACGTTTGATGGTGGTCTGACGTTTGCTGATGTAACGCCGCTTTCCGGATTAAACCGGGGTAACCTTTTCATTTCGCCGTCTTCCAACCGGATTTTTGCAACGATTCAAAACAACGTGGTGTACTCGGTCAACTATGGAGATACATGGCAGTTGGCTTTGAACTCGGAGATCATGAACAGTATGGATGAAACGCCCGACGGCAGGTTGTTTTTGTATTCCTACAACACCAACCATAAATTGTGGACCAGTACCGATGGCGGCACCACATGGGCAGAGGTGGTTAACCTCGATTGGAACAATGTTGCCTTTGCCGATATGGATGTGGCGCCCGACGGAACCGTGAACGTTTTGATGGTGAAAAACAGCAGCATGGTGCTTGCCTCTTCGAATGACGCAGGAAACTCCTGGTTGTACCACAGATTACCATCCAACAACATTTTCCAACCGGACATCACAACCAATGCCGCCGGACATCTGCTCATACCCGCAATCAACAACATGGTATTTGTAAGTACCGACGCCGGTTTGTCGTGGTACAACCTGCCAACCATGTACGGCACCCTTGGACAACCCCTTTTGTTTGTTGATCCTCAGGGTTATTTGTATGGATATACCACCTCCGGACTGCAACGGTCCACAACCTCATCCCAGGAAGGCGGCTACCTGCGCGGTTTTGTTTTTAAGGATGCCGACGCCGATTGTTCCACGCCCGACGCGCAGAATGGGTTAAAAAACTGGAAACTTACCATTGACGGTTCGCAAGGCACCTTTTATGCATCCACGGCCGTAGATGGTTCCTACCAACTGTTTGTTGATACCGGGGCTTACAACATCCAGGTTTTGACGCCGCAAAGCTTTTGGTGGGCCATGTGCGACAGCCTTCAATCCGCGGTGATCGACACCTTTTTGGCCATAGACACGACAGATTTTTCGGTGGTTGCGCTTGTCGATTGTCCCATCATGAGTGTCGACGTAACCGCTCCACGTCTCCGGCGTTGTTTCAACAACACCATTTATGTTCAAACCTGCAACGTCGGTACAGAAACGGCCGACAGCGCCTGGGTGGATGTTTTCCTCGATCCCAATTTAACGCTGGTTTCCTCCGCCCAGCCCCACGACAGCGTAGGACTAAACAGCTGGCGCTTCTTCGTAGGCGATGTGGTTTCGGGCGATTGCGTGCAGTTCAACCTTACGGCGTACGTGAACTGCGACTCCACGGTACTCGGACAAACACATTGCGTCTCGGCGCACGCTTTCCCGGATACGCTGTGCGCCCCTGTTCCCAACTGGTCGGGCGCCAACCTCGAAGCCAGGGTGAGTTGTTTGGATACCATCGTGCATTTTGAACTTGAAAATACGGGTACTGCACCTTCGCAACCGTTGGATTACATCATCATTGTAGACGATGTCGTGCTTATGCAGGGCGAGGAGATGTACGAAATCAACGAAATTCTGAACCTTGAACAACCCGCCAACGGACAGACGTGGCGCATCGAATCGCAGCAGGAGCCCGGGCATCCGTTCTCCACCGTGGCATTGGCCTTTACGGAAGGTTGCGGCGGATTTGGCAGTCTGGGCTTCATAAACCAGTTCAGCTTAAACGGCGTTACGCCTTCGATGGACCGTTTTTGTTTGGAAAACACCGGATCCTACGACCCCAACGACAAAC
>JADLBE010000527.1 GCA_020847915.1 Saprospiraceae bacterium
ATGTACCGTACCCATACCTGCAACGAACTCCGCCTGGCCGACGCCGGCAAAACCGTAACCCTCAGCGGCTGGTCTGCCATCGTGCGCGACAAAGGCGCCCTTTTGTGGATTGACCTGCGCGACCGCTACGGCATCACGCAGTTGGTGCTGGATGAAAATTACACGTCGCCCGAGCTGTTTGCTACCGCCCGCAGCGTGGGTCGCGAATACGTGTTGCAGGCTACCGGCACCGTCATCGAACGCGCCTCAAAAACCACCAAAATTGAAACGGGCGACATCGAAATCAAGGTTACGGAACTTAAAATCCTGAACGCGGCCAAAACACCGCCGTTCACCATCCAGGACGATACCGACGGCGGCGACGACCTGCGTATGAAATACCGTTACCTCGACCTGCGCCGCAGCGCCGTGCAGCAAAACATCATTTTCCGCTCCAACCTGGCCCAGGCTGTGCGCGGTTACCTGGCAGGAAACGGGTTTATCGAAGTGGAAACGCCTTTTTTAATCAAAAGTACGCCCGAAGGCGCCCGCGACTTTGTGGTGCCTTCGCGCATGAACAAAGGGCAGTTTTACGCCCTGCCGCAGAGTCCGCAAACGTTTAAGCAGATTTTGATGGTGGCTGGTTTGGACAAGTATTTCCAGATCGTGAAATGTTTCCGCGACGAGGACCTGCGCGCCGACCGCCAGCCGGAGTTCACCCAGATCGACTGTGAGATGTCGTTTGTGCACCAGGAAGACATCCTGAACACGTTTGAGGGATTGACGCGCCACCTGTTCCGCGAAACGCTCGGTCTCGAACTCGGCGATTTCCCGCGCATGTTGTACGACGACGCCATGCGTTTGTACGGTATCGACAAACCCGACATCCGTTTCGGCATGGAGTTTAAAGACCTGACCGGCATCGCCAAAGGCAAAGGGTTTCCGGTGTTCGACAACGCCGAAAGTGTTTTGGCCATTTGTGCGCCGGGCGCCGCTTCGTACACCCGCAAACAAATGGACGAACTCACCGAGTGGGTGAAACGCCCGCAAATCGGTGCAACTGGACTTATTTACATGCGTTGCGAAGCCGACGGTACGTACAAATCGAGTGTGGATAAATTTTTCGACCAGGACCACCTGACAGACTGGGCCATGGAATGCGGCGCCAATCCGGGCGACCTCATCCTCGTGATGGCCGGTGAGACAGAAAAAACACGCAAACAACTCGGCGAACTGCGCCTGGAAATGGGCAACAAGCTCGGGCTACGCAAACCAGGAGATTTCAAACCGCTTTGGGTGCTCGACTTCCCGCTTTTGGAATGGGACGAGGACGAGGAGCGCTTTTTTGCCATGCACCACCCGTTCACGTCGCCCAAACCGGACGACATCGTGAAAATGGAAAGCAACGACCGCAATGTTTTGAAAAGCATGCGCGCCGACGCTTACGACATGGTGATCAACGGCGTTGAAATCGGCGGCGGCTCCATCCGTATCCACGACCGCGATCTTCAGGCCCGCAACTTCAAACTTTTGGGTTTCACGCCCGAAGAAGCAGAGGCCCAGTTTGGCTTCCTGCTCGGCGCCTTCGAATACGGTGCGCCGCCACACGGTGGTCTCGCCTTCGGTTTCGACCGTCTGTGCGCGGTAATGAACGGCGTCAACTCCATCCGCGATTTCATTGCCTTCCCGAAAAACAACCAGGGCAGGGACATGATGATTGATGCGCCGGACAGCATCAAGCAGAAGCAGTTGGATGAGTTGGGGCTTGTGGTGAAGGTGGGGGAGTGAGGATGCCATCCCCTCAGTGCCTTGTCATCCCAGCGAAGCGTGGGATCTGTACCATTACCCTACTGTTTTGGCCTCCTTTCGCACAGGCCTAAAAATCAACCGGTAAAGCTGGTCCATTTGGCTCCAAGGTAAAGAAACAGATCCCACGCTTCGCTGGGATGACAAGGCACTGTGGGAGAAAATAGGGACTGAAGCCACGTAACCAGGACCGCAACATGTTGCGGTGCGCTGCACCTCCACGAATCATTTTTACGTATTTTCTACAAATATTTCACCGCTCTGCGGCTGCCTATCAGTAAATAGGACAATTGGGTAAAGGAACAGATCCCACGCTTCGCCGGGATGACAAGTGTAAAACGTGACCTACTAGAGCCGTGACATTTTTTTTGCTGCTATAACTACAAAGTTTTTTAGCATTGCCAAAAATAGCTCTGCCCATGTACATCGACGAAGACCTTCAGGCCGCCCCAGTCCCTCTCCAGCTCACCGACAAGGAAGTGTTCACCGGGATGTGGACGGAGCCCGGAACGGTGTTCCGCTTCATCCATGAAACACAATACGATAAATACGGGAGTACCTTGCTGGTGTTGGGCGGCATCTCGAGGGCGCTTGATCGGGCTTATTCCAGCCAATTGGGCAACGACATGCCGCTGTGGGGCATTTTGGGTCTTTGTATTGTTTTGGGCGGATCGCTCGGCTGGGTTGCGTATTATTTGTATGCCGCCCTTATTGCCTGGACGGGCAGGTTGCTCAATGGAGTAGCCAATACCAAGGATGTTTTCAGGGTCATGACGTATGCCATCGTACCAACCGTGGTAACACTGGTATTGCTTACGGTTCAAATCATCCTTTTGGGTGAAAGCATGTTTAAAAGTGATATGGTGTACGCCGGTCTGGATCGCACAACACGTGAACTGATTATGTGGACACGTTGGTTGGAAGTTGTATTGGCCTTTTGGTTCTTCGTTTTGCTTGCCATCGGAGTTGCTGAAATCCAGAAGTTTAACCATGCCAAAGCCGTTCTCAACCTCCTGTACCCCTTCCTTGTACTTGGTTTGCCGGTCGTTTGGCTGATGACTTTGTTGAGAGGATAACCAACGGTTTTTTATACTTTCCGTTACAGAAAAACGGTTTGTTCTATGATGAATTTTCAAATACGCTGTCCAAATACCTATAAATCAAATTACTGTATATTTTTGCATGTGTAAGAACAGACTCCATCACCACCAAAATTTTCCAGGTTTGATATACCTTGAAAAATAACCTATCCTTATGTACCTCGACGAAGAACTCAACGACCCTGCTCCCCTCGAACTCACCGATAAAGAAGTGTTCACCGGGCTTTTGACGGCCCCCAAAACGGTGTTCCGTTTCATCCACGAAAGCCGATACGACAAGTACGGTTCTGTCCTGCTTGGTCTTGCCGGGATTTCCAGGATGCTCGACAATGCTGCTTCCAGAGGCATGGGTGACAACATGTCGCTTTGGGGCGTGTTGGGTATCTGCATTGTGGCGGGAGCCCTTTTAGGTTGGCTTTCCTACTACATTTATGCAGCACTGATCGGTTGGACTGGCAAATGGATCAACGGACAGGGCGACTCTTCTGAAATATTTAGAATTGTTACCTATGCCCTTGTTCCTACGGTTATTGGATTGAGCCTACTCATTCCGCAGATCGCAGTGACAGGTAATGCATTGTTTCAGAGTGATGCGGATCTGTCGGACCTCGACACTTTTTCCACGATTGTTTTTTATGCCTCGGTGGTTTTAGAGGTCGGTTTGGGCATCTGGACTTTTGTGTTGCTCGTCATAGGTGTCGCCGAAGTCCAAAAATTCACCTACGGCAAAGCTGTGCTCAACATTTTGTTACCGGTGTTGGTGATAGGTGTGCCGTTGTTGGTTTTGGTGCTTTTGTTGCAGTCGTAAGGGTTGGGGCACTAAGTCTATAGACCTGCCAAGTCTTAAGACCTTCCAGGTCTTTAAACTTGGCAGGTCTATAAACTTTACCGCTTCGTACCTTCACCCCCAAAAAACACGATGCTCGCCCGATACGCCCACCTGCTCACCCACTACTGTCTCGGTGTAAAACCCGGCGATAAAGTATTTATTTCCAGTACCCTGCTTGCCGAACCACTCGTGCGCGAGGTGTACCGTGCAGCCCTCGAAGCCGGCGCGGCTTTGGTGGAAACCGATCTGGCTTTCCGCGAGCGCGACCGTACCTTGATGAACTTTGGCTCCGACGAGGCGCTGGCCACACCTTCACCCCTCTGGCAGCAGGCCATGGAAACGTTTGATTGCTACCTGGCCATCCGCGCGCCGTTCAACCTGCGCGAAAGCCACAACACCACACCCGAACGCGCCAAAATGCGGCAGGACGCCATGGCCGCCGGACAAAAAGCCTACTTCGCCCGCACGGCCACCCGCGAAATGCGCCGCAACCTTTGCCAGTTTCCCACCGATGCCTCGGCGCAGGAAGCAGGCATGAGCCTGAGCGAATACGAACAGTTCGTGTACTCGGCTTGCAAACTCGACCAGCCCGATCCCATCGCCGCCTGGCTGCAACAACGCGCCACGCAACAGCACATCGTGGACCACCTGAACAAGTGTAAAACCGTGCGTTACCTCACCGAAGGCACGGACCTCACCTTTTCCACCGCCGGGCGTACGTGGATCAATTCCGACGGACAAACAAACATGCCTTCCGGGGAGGTGTACACGAGTCCGGTGGAGGACAGCGCCAACGGCACCGTCCATTTTTCGTTTCCCTGCATTTACCAGGGCCGCGAAGTGGAAAACGTAACGCTTTGGTTGAAAGATGGTTATGTGGAAAAATGGGAAGCCACGCGCGGCAAGGATTTCCTCGACCACAT
>JADLBE010000528.1 GCA_020847915.1 Saprospiraceae bacterium
TAGTACCCTTTATTTCCGGCGAACATGCCGGGAAGCCCTGGTTTTCTAAGTTAATAATGGGAACACATGTTATTGAGCTGTCCTCATCCCTATTAAACCTCAACAACTGAACATCAACGCCGTCGATGCAACCGAAGCCTGTAAAATGGATTTCCATAAAAGCACTATCAGTCGGAAATTGAATGATGCTTGAGTCCCGACACATTCTAACATGGACCACCTTGTCGGGTCCCTGCTCCAAATCCCAACACGTGGTATCACAACCGGTCAACTGGTTCTCACAGGTCCAGTTCGACGGGAAAACCACCTCAGAAATGTTAAGCTGCCCTGTTGCATGGATTAAAAGTTGACATTCAAAATAATCAAATTCGATTTCATCGGGCATGCCGGTTGAAACCAATCCGAACCGTACAAATGGCGCTGGGCACGTTCCTGAGGTATCCTCACGCCCTTCTACCCTAAAAACCTTATGGTCAAGTTCAAGGTTGGTGCAAACCGGGTTCCCTGAATCGTTAAAAAACAACACCGTATCCGCAGATAATTTAACTTTTGAACATCCTTCATCTGTACGAACCCGCGAATCATCCTCGTTCACCAATTTGAAAACCATTTCAAACTCCTGATTGAATGGCATTGGCGGACCAATCCTGATGATATCCAAAACGGTATCATCATCCGGAGCCATCGTTATTGCCGTATCAAAGGACATGACATAATACAATTGGTAAATCACAGCATTGCCTGCCCCTGCCGTTTTCCTAACTGCTGCAGGACCATTGGATGATGGAAAACTGGGATCGGAAACGGCTATTTCAGCATTCACTTCAACCATGAATTCAAGATATTCTATTTCGAGGTTGCCTGTGCCGTCCTTTCTGTTCAACACTACCTCAATATCGTACGTTCCGTCAACATTGTACAAGGTGTCTCCAAAAGAGATTTCAAGTGTGCCGTTTTCGCCTGTCGGCGAAGCAGCAGAAGGAACGGTATAATTTGAAATACCGTTCGTATTGACATTGCCTGTTCCAGAATTCAAGGAACAGGAACTTGTATCACATCCATCTATTTCTCCAGACGGAGCATATTGTAGCACTTTACATTCCAACCGAAGGGTTTCGCCCGGGTAAGCCTGAACAACAATGGGAAAAAGTTCAGCGTAGGCGCAGTTGGACGTTACCGAACAATTGGAAACTCCTGCTGGCGCATCAGGTGTAAATTGAATTTGAGCACCACTTGCGCCGCATGGAGAAGATGTTTCATTCTCTAATTGTATGGCAACCTCATTATTGTCTGAAATTTCAAATATGACCAGGTTGTCGGTATCCCATTGTCCGGAACCTGTCTTTAAACATTCCTTGGTTGCTTCCTTATTGATGTAACTGTACCCTTCCCCTCCTGTATTGATAAGATTTACCGTGGCATTAAGCCAGGAATAATCAAGCATGAAATACAACTCTGAATCGGAAACGGAACTGTCTGTTTCGAAATGTAAAAAGACACGGTAAACAACTTCATGAAATGGATCCGCATTGCCGCAACTTCCTGAACCCACCGCCTGGCAGGCCGAATCGGGATATTCGCGCACCAGCAATAAACGAAGGTTGTCACAATCATCAATTGGCTTGCATTCTAATTGCCCAAACACAGGTGTTGAAACAAAACTTAGGAAATAGAAACAGCTAAGAAGCATATTTGCCCCCCCCCCTGAGTTTCTGAAATAAAATTTTGAATCGCATAAATAATCGGTTTATGATGTGAGATGATAAAGACATGGCATGCCCACGGCACATGTTGTGCACATAGGGGCATTTCAGGCTCAACCGCTTTTTTATGGTACAAAAACGAAAATACGGAACTTTTATGAATGTTCCAATTTTTTGTCAGGAAACGTAATAGAAAATTTATATTGGTTCGTAGGCTGAAGTCATTTGAATGATGAGTTACATCCTCGGACTTCCCTCACCACCCCCTTTTCTTGTACCCCATATTCGCATAATACGCGATAAACACATAACAAGGCAGCAGGATCCAATACGCCTCGCGTGTTCCGAAATCGTCGGCCAGTTTGCCGTACAACAAGGGCAACAAGGCGCCGCCGGCGATGCCCATGATGAGCAGGGCCGAACCAATTTTCGTGAACCGCCCGAGTCCCGCAATGGCCAGCGGGAAAATGGCCGGCCACATGATGGCGTTGGCCAGTCCAAGTAAAGCGATGAACAGCACCGACGTGTAACCACTTGTAAAAACCGCCGCTAAGCTGAATGCGATGCCCAACACGGCTGACCATTGCAATGCCCGCTGCTGACTTATGTATTTCGGGATGGCCAAAATGCCCAGGATGTAGCCTGCCAGCATGCCGTACAAGGTATACGATGTAAAATGTTTGGCCTCTTCCTGGACAAAGCCCTGCGACAAACCGTAATTGATGATGGTGTCGCCAGCGATCACTTCCACTCCCACATACAAAAACAAAGCGATTACGCCCAAAACCAGGCTTGGGAACTGCCACACGCTGCTGCGATCACCCGCGCCTTCCGAAGTATCCACATTTACTTCTTCTTCATTGATGTCGGGCAGGCTCGAAAACGTAATGAGTACGGCAAGCAAAAGCAAAACGCCGGTAAGTATGAGGTATGGACTGATTACCCGCGCCAGATCCGTCGCCGCGTCGCCCGAACCAACGCCTGTAAGCAACAATCCGCCGAACACAAACTGGCTGATGATGCCCGCCGTTTTGTTGGCGATGCCCATAAAACTGATACGTTTGGCGGCACTTTCAATGGGGCCGAGGATGCTCACATACGGATTCGAGGCCGTTTGCAAAACCGTTAAACCAATGCCGATCACAAACAATCCCACCAAAAAAACCTCGTACGACGCCGTTTTTGCCGCAGGCACAAACAACAACGTACCCACCGCCATCACCGCGAGGCCCAGCGACATGCCGCGTTTGAATCCTGTACGTTTCAACACCGCCGACGCCGGAATAGCCATCACCGTGTAGGAAATGAAAAACGCGAATGTGACGAGGTACGACTGGAAATTGGTGAGCTGGAACGTGTTTTTAAAAAACGCGATCAAAATGCTGTTCACCCAGGTTACAAACCCGAAAATAAAAAACAACAAGCCGATGATGATCAGCGAAGACGTAGGGTTGGAAGTTTTCGTCATGGAAAAAGGTGCTGCTTGGTTGGTGTCAAAAATGGCTACTTTTACGGCCCGGAACAGGCAAATGTAGTCAGGGAAAATTGTATTTCATGTCTCCTCATTTTCAACCGTATTTGCCACTCAACATTAGTCATTCCAATTTGTCATCCTGTAAGGAACTCTGTAAGGAACAATGAAACCCACACTACTCATACTCGCAGCCGGCATCGGCAGTCGCTATGGCGGCCTCAAACAGGTGGACGGCATGGGCCCCAACGGCGAAGCCATCCTCGAATTTTCCATCTTCGACGCCCTGCGCGCAGGTTTCGGCAAAATTGTGTTTGTCATCCGCAAAGACATCGAAAAGCCTTTCCGTGAAAAAGTAGGCCGCAAAATAGAAGCCCATGCCGAAGTGGAATACGTATTCCAGGAACTCGATTCCGAGCTCGACTGGCTGCCGGAAAAACCCGACCGCCAAAAACCCTGGGGCACAGGACACGCCGTGCTTTGTGCACGCCACGCCATCCACGAACCTTTCGCCACCATCAACGCCGACGATTTTTACGGCGCCGACGCTTTCCTGCAACTCGGCCGTTTTTTACAACACGACTGCACCCCGCAACGCTACGGTATGGTGGCTTACCAACTCGCCAACACGTTGTCGGAAAACGGCGCCGTGTCGCGCGGCGTGTGCAGCATCAAGGAGGACAACCTGCTCAACGACGTTGTGGAACGCACCAAAATAGAACGTTACCCCGACGGCATCGCCTTCACCGACGACGCCGGCAACCAACACGCCCTGCCCGATACCATGCCTGTTTCCATGAACCTTTGGGGGTTCCACCACAGTATGTTCGACGAAGCAGACGCCATGTTCCGCCAGTTTGTACACAACAACCTCGAAAACCCCAAAGCCGAGTTTTACATCCCTACGGTGGTCAACAACCTGCTCATCGCCGGCAAAATCGACCTGCAGGTACTCCATTCCGATGCCCAATGGTACGGCGTGACTTATCCCGACGACAAAACGACGGTGCAAAACGCCCTGTCCGACATGGTTAAAAACGGCCATTACCCCGCCAAACTGTTTTAAAACCATGGAAATCCTGAAATCGACCCTGGTTGAAATGTTCGACCGCGAACTCGCCAAACTCGCAGAAGAAATCAACCTTTATCCCGACGA
>JADLBE010000529.1 GCA_020847915.1 Saprospiraceae bacterium
TTAGTATATCATCAGCTCATACGGCAACCTGGCCTGGATGCCTTTGGCATTGCGCAGATCCTGCATGCTTTTGTACAGTGGGTACATCTCGCCAAGTTCGGAGCGGATGATCCAGGAGCGAACATAGTCGTCGTCTTTATCCTTGTTGCGGGTAATCTGATCGATGAGTTGTTCAATGCCGGATTTTGTGCGTGGGAACTCCGTGGTGCGGTATTTTTCGACACCTGCGAGTTTGGCGGCGGAAGCGATGGCACGGTCGAGATCGCCGATACCATCTACGAGTCCAATTTCGAAGGCCTTTTCACCGGTCCACACCCGGCCCTGCGCCATTTCGTGGATTTGGTCGCGGGTTTTACCACGGCCTTTGGCAACTTTTTGAAGGAAATCCTCATAAATCCAGTCGATACGTTCCTGGATGATGGCGCTTTCTTCGGGTGAAAAATCGTAAAACGGCGTTCCAAAAGCGGAGTATTGACCTGTGCGTACGGTATCAAAGGTGATGCCGAGCTTGTCCTTCATTGTTTTTTGCAAAATGGGAATCATGCCGAATACACCGATGGAACCGGTGATGGTGTTGGGTTCGGCGAAAATACTGTCGGCCTGACAAGCGATGTAATAACCGCCCGAAGCGGCTACGTCGCCCATGCTGACAACCACGGGTTTGCCTGCTTCCTTGCAAAGTTGTACTTCCCGCAGGATGTTTTCGCTGGCGAGCACACTGCCTCCGGGCGAGTTGATGCGTAAAACGATGGCTTTTACTTTATCGTCTTTGCGGATCTGGCGCAGGATTTTCACGTATTTGGCATCAAAAACATTGCCGGGTTCGCCGCCGTCGCCGTCGCTGATGGTACCTTCTGCATACACCACGGCAATTTTATCCTTGGCGCTCAGGTTAAGGTCGCGTCCTTTGGTAGCGTAATAATCCTCGAGGCTGATGCGGTTGAGTTTGTCTTTTTTGTCGAGGCCGATTTTTTCCTTCATCAAATCGAACACTTCGTCTTCGTAGGCGATGCGGTCGATGAGGTGGGCTTTCAGCGAGCTTTGGGCGCTGCGACCATCGTAATTGTCGGCGATGGCACGCAATTCTGTTTCCGGAATGTTGCGACTTTTGGCGATGTCGGCGATGAAATTGTCGTACAAACCTTTGATGTATTCACGCACCTGGGTGCGGTTTTCATCGCTCATTTTATCGAGACGGAATGGCTCGGTGGCGCTTTTGAATTTTCCGGCATAGAAAATTTTCATCTGCACGTCGAGTTTGTCGAGCATGCCTTTGTAAAATCCGATCATGCTTGAAAATCCGCGGAAGTCGACAGCGCCGACAGGATTAAGCAGTATTTGATCTGAAACCGAAGCGAGGTAATATGCGTTTTGGGTATAAAAATTGGCGTAGGAAACAACAAATTTGCCAGATGACCGGAAATCTTCAAGCGCTTCGCGCAATTGGGCTGAGCTGGCTTTTCCGGCTTCAACGTACGTGGCATTGAAATAGATGCCTTTGATGTCCGGGTCTTCTTTGGCCTGGCGAATGGTTCCGATGATGTCGTGTAGTCCTACAACATCTTTCTGGTCGAACTGGAAAGGATCGAGTGGAAGGTTGTTGGTTTTTTCCGGTATCGGCATGTCGAGTTTGATCTCGAGTACCGTGTTGGCCTTTACGGCAACTTTTTCTTGTTGTGAAGCTTTACCTGCCATTCCGGCGATGGCGCTGAAACCGATAAAAAACAAAAGCATCAAAGCCAGTGCTGTGCCGAGACAGGATGCAAACAGGAACTTAAAAAACTGATTCATGGTGTAGGTTTATGGTACTTTGGTACGCGTCACAAAGGAAACACACCAAACGGTAGAAGTGTTAAAAAATTAGATCAATGCCTTAAAAGGGGGGATGGAAACTACCTGAAGGCAGGCTGGCGGTGGTGGAGCAATCCTGAATAATTTGCACAAAGCAGACAAAGCAGGCATCGTAAGTTGTGAAGTTTGCATCTTGCTGTGGATTTTTGCTTTCTTAAAATGCCTTTTTGGCCACTTGTTTAAAAAGCCATACATTTGACAACGTTTGCTTACTGCTTCCGAAGCGCTAACAACATACTCACACCTACCCTGTAAGCAGGAAAACAAAATCCACCATCATTGCGGATGAACCCTTTCTACTCCTTTTGCCGATTTGGTTGCCTTGTTATTTTGTTGTGTTTGAATTTCCAGGCACAAGCCCAACTTTTAGAGGTAACACCGGCCAACACCGGACTTTTTACGCCGGAAACACTTATTTCAAACATCTTTTTGGGAGATGGCGTTGAAGTTGTCAGCATCAATTATGCCGGCTCCAACGGCGCCATAGGTTATTTCACCGGAGGAACCAATGCCATCGGTATCAACCGGGGTATTGTAATGACCACGGGCATTGCAAAAACCGGAGGCGGCGGATTTGGCGCCGATGACGTTGGCGGCAGCCAGGCATCGGTAGACAATCCCAGTACCGCTTACGATGCTGACCTGGCGTCGCTGACAACTTCCGGCACCAACGATGCGGCGGTGTACACCATTACCTTTATTCCAACATCCGACACGCTGCGTTTCAGCTATTGTTTTGGTTCGGAAGAATACCCGGAATACGCCTGCAGCCCCTTCAACGATGTTTTTGGCTTTTTTATCCAGGGACCTGGATTTCCAACTTTTACCAACATCGCCATCATTCCCAATACGACGCTTCCCGTAACCATCAACAACCTGCACCCTGCCAATCCGGTTTTTGGCTGCGGTCCGTTGAATGACATCTATTACAACTCCAACAACGGTTCCAACATGCAACCGACCTACGATGGTTTTACAGATGTATTCACCGCCCAGGCTGTTGTGGTTCCTTGTCAGCAATACACCATTAAACTCGCCATTGCAGACGTTTCCGACAATGCTTTCGACTCGGGCGTGTTCCTGGAAGCCAAAAGTTTCGGTACAGGTTCCATCAATGCAGAAGCAACTACGGTGAGCCTCGACGGTACCGTAACCGAGGGCTGTGCACAAGGCACCATCAGCTTTCAGTTGCCCAACCCGGCTGTTCTGAAAACGCCCATAGATTACAACATCTGGGGCACTGCCGTCAACGGTGTGGATTACGAAACCATCTCCGACACCCTGAGCTTCGCCCCCGGCCAGCAAAACATCACCATTCCCATCGTCGGCTTTGAAGACAACATCCCTGATCCGGGAGAATTTTTAGCCATTGATATCCAGGTAGACCCCTGTAACCGCGATACATTGTACATCTACTTCCGCGAAAACACACTGGTGGCGCCCAACCTCATCCCGGATACCTCCATTTGTATCGGTCAAACCATCCAACTCGACGGTACGGCGCCGGTGCCCCTGCCCGATCCGCCGACGTTTACGAATACCCAGGATTTTCTCATCCAACCCACCAATACCGCCGTTACTTCGCCCATCAATGTTTTTGGGGTACAACCGGTTACCCTTGGACCTGGCTCCATCCGTTCGGTGTGTTTAAACGCTACACACACGTGGGTGGACGACCTGGATGTTTACCTGTTTTCACCTTCAGGACAGTTTCTTGAACTTTCCACCGACAACGGCGCCAACGGCGACAACTACACCAATACCTGTTTTACCCTCGACGCCTCTACGGTGATCAGCAGTCCCGGTCCTTTTGCACCCGCTGCCGCAGCACCTTTTACCAACAACTGGCAACCGGAAGGTCCGTGGAACGATCTTTGGGACGGCACCTACCCCGCCAACGGAACCTGGCAACTTCGTTTGATCGACGATGCCAATGGTTTTACGGGCACCTTGCTCGATTGGACCATCACTTTCGAGCCACTTTACCAAATCAACTACCAATGGTTTCCCATCGCCGGCGTCGCTTGTCCGACATGCCCTGTAACGGATGTTACACCTACCCAAAGCGGTGTTTACACCATACAGGCTACCGATACTTACGGATGTGTGGTGCAGGATTCGGTGGTTGTTAATTCGATTCCAAATTTGCTGGCGCCCCTGGTAAGTTGCTCGGGACAAACAAGTACCAACATCACATTCAACTGGACCGCCGTATCCGGCGCAACAGGTTATGAAGTGAATGTAAACGGCACCGGATGGGTTCCGGCCAATGGTATCAACCAGCACGACGTGAGTGGTTTGACAGCCAATTCGGTGGTTACCATCGAAGTGCGCGCCACGGGTGCTCAGGCTGGTTGCAATGCTGAAATTGGTACCACCACATGCAGCAATTGCCTTGTGCCGGTTGTGAACGCTCAGGTGACTTCGGCAAGCTGTGCCGGCTTAAGCGACGGTCAGGCAACTTTTGTGCCCGACGGACTTAATCCGCCTTATGCATTCGCGGTTGGCAGCCAGGCAAATACGACGGGAGTATTCTCCGGACTGGCTCCAGGAAACTACGTTGCATCCATTACCGACAACTCAGGCTGCGAGGCACAGGTTCCGATCAACATTCCTGAACCTTCCGACATTGTACTAAGCACATCCATAACACAACCCATCCTTTGTTTCGGCGGAGTTAATGGCCAATTGCAGGCTGTTGCCAGTGGAGGAACAGGTACGTTGTCTTATGTTTGGAACGATCCGACTTCGCAAACAACTCCTGATTTGCAAAATTTGCCAACAGGACAATACACGGTAACCGTTAGCGACCTAAACGGTTGTACAGAAACAGCGACCATTGATCTGCCTCAACCGACGGAATTGCTCGCCAATTCCTCGGCTCAGGATGTTTTGTGCAACGGTGGCACAAGTGGAGAACTCACCGCAACCGCAACCGGAGGCACCATGCCTTATCAGTTTGCCTGGACAGGTGGACTTGCCGGATCAAACCCAACCAACATAGCCCAGGGAATGTACACTGTTACCGTTACCGACGGCAATGGTTGTACCCAAACATCCACCGCTGTGGTTGCCGAACCCACGTTGCTGACCGGTAGTACAGCAGCCACAGACGCCACATGTTTCGGCAGTGCAACCGCAAGCGCAACGGTATCCGCAACCGGAGGAACCTTCCCCTATACTTATCTATGGAATGATCCTTCGGCCCAAACTACCGCCACAGCAACCGGATTAACGGCCCAAACGTTTTCCGTTACTGTTACTGATGTCAATGGATGTACACTTGCCGCGACGGCAACACCTGCACAGCCCACCGCATTAACCCTGAATATTTCTCCGGTAAATGCACTTTGCAACGGTGAAGCCAGCGGTAACGCGACGGCAATTCCTGGCGGCGGCATATCCGGATATACCTACCTGTGGAGCGACAACCAAACCACGCCGACAGCCACCGGACTTTTAGCCGGCAACTTTTCCCTGATTGTTACCGATGTGAACGGGTGCACCATTTCCGGAAATACAACGGTCGGGCAACCGGAAGCACTATCGCTGAGTACAACCGTGCAAAACACAGCCTGCTCCGGCAGTGCCGACGGCGGCATTGACCTTACGGTTGTTGGGGGCACTTTACCCTACAATTACCTTTGGGACAACAATGCGACAACTCAGGATCTTATCAACGTCCCTTCGGGCGCTTACTTCGTTTTGGTATCCGATGCCAACAACTGTTTGGCGGAAAAAATCGACACCATCAATGCCGCTGTAGAAATCATGCTGAGTGCCGTTCCTCAAAATGCAACATGCTTCGGACTGAACAACGGTTCCATCGTGTTATCTGCTTCGGGCGGCACTGGAACGTATACAACCACATGGACCGGTCCGGGCAACTACACTGGTTCCGGCATCTCCATAACCGGACTTCTGGCAGGCGATTACACAGCAACGGTAACCGACGGCAACGGATGCAGCAAAACGTTAACTTCTACCATAGACCAGCCCTTAACTGCTTTGGACATTGTTCTTCCTGCAGTTTCTGATACGGTTTGTTTCAACGTGAGCAATGGTACAGCAAGTGTAACAGCATCCGGAGGAACCTCGCCCTATACCTATCAATGGGAAACAACCACCATTTCTGCACCAAACATCTCTCAACTTGGTGCAGGTTTTTATGGTTTAACGGTGACCGACAACAATGGCTGTTCACAAACTTCGACAACACAAATTTTCGGGCTTGAACAAGTGATCGTCCAGGCTTTAGCGCAGGATCCAAGTTGTTTTGGAGGAAATGATGGCAGCGCTGCCGTTACGGAGGTTGCTTATGGCAATACGCCTGCAAACCTCAGTGACTTCACCTACCTCTGGAACACTGTTCCTTCCCAAACCACATCCAATGCCTACAACCTTCAGGCTGGTGGCAATTATGCAGTAACCGTTACGGATGCCACTGGCTGTACAGGCACCACGTCCGTTGCGCTGGGAATCCCCAATGCTTTGGCGGCTACCATAATTTCCTTTGAAGGTCCGGATTGTTTCGGAGCCTTTGACGGTTGGGCAGAAGTTACCGCCACCGGAGGCACAGCGCCTTATACTTACTTCTGGTCGCCAACAGCCCAAACAACCGCCCGTGCTGAAAACCTCGGCGGAAACATTACGTACAATGTGACAGTCACGGATAGCCGGGGTTGTGCCATTTCAACAAATGTTGTTTTGCCCCAACCGGCCAAACTTGAAGCACAGGTTCAAACCCAGGGCGTATTGTGCTACGGTGAAAGCACCGGTTCAGCAACAGCGCTTGTCAGTGGCGGCGTATTGCCTTATGCCTACTTGTGGTCGAATGGCCTGAGCAACCCCGAACTTACCCAACTCGCTACAGGACCATTATCGCTGGTGGTTACCGATGCCAATGGGTGCTCCGTTTCCGTAAACAGCAACATCGGCCAACCTGCTGAACCGCTTGCCGGCACCACCAGTCAGATTGACGCGGTATGTTTTGGTGAAAACAACGGACGCATCCAAATCGACGCCCAGGGCGGCACACCTCCCTACCGTTATGCACTCGACAACCGGCCATCCAACGGTTCTCCTGTTCAAATCGGCCTGCAGGCTGGAACCTACACACCCATCATCACCGATGGAAACGGTTGTACACTTGTGCTCAATGCCGTTACTGTAGCACAAAATCCTCCGGTGATGGTTGATTTGGGCCCCGACATAAGCATTGAACTTGGCCAAACAACCCAACTGAATGCCGTAGTTACCGGCGCAACCGGTACGTTGGAGTACATCTGGGATCCGGCCGGCGCGCGTTGGCTGAGCTGTCTGGATTGCCCGGACCCCAATGTGGACACCCTCTTTTATCCGCAATATTTCAGTGTTGAAGTGGTGGACGAACTCGGCTGTAGCGGAGAGGATCAGATTCTTGTCAAGGTGTACAAACCCCGCCGCATTTTTGTGCCAACGGGCTTCACACCCAACGGCGACTTCAACAACGATCTTCTGCTCGTACATGGACAAGCTTCCGCGCAAGTGCTCGATTTCCGGGTTTACGACCGCTGGGGCGAACTTGTGTACCAGGCCGGAAACTTTGTCGTGAACGACGAAACGGTTGGTTGGGACGGAAAATTCCGCGACAAAGACATGGACCCCGCCGTATTTGTATGGGTTTTGGAGGTTAAATACCTCGACGGTGAAACGGAAGTTCTTAAAGGAGAAACGACGCTGATTCGTTGAGTTTTTAAATAAAAATAATAAAAATGAGCCATTCCGAAAATTCGGGGAGGCTCATTTTTTTATTTGCTTACAAAAGCCAGCACCAACATTTAATGCTGTTTTAGGCCGTAGTAAAAAGAAAAAATCGCTTTTCTTGTGGGCAAATCGTTTACTACATGAAGCATTCATTTTTCCTCCTGTTTTTTCTACTGCTCACGCCTGCTCTTTTTGCCCAAAAAAACAAATCCCGAAAAACGGAACCCACACCTGCTCAAACTTTCCAACCTGTTGATACCAGTCTTTTCCGTGCCGTATCCTGGCGCAACATTGGTCCTTTTCGGGGCGGTCGTTCGGCTGCTGTCACTGGAGTGGCTGGCAGGCCCAACCTGTTTTATTTCGGCAGCACGGGTGGCGGCGTTTGGCGCACACAGGACGGTGGAAGAAGTTGGGATAACATCTCCGACGGCTTTTTTGGAGGTTCCATTGGCGCCATTGAAGTGGCGGCGAGCGACCACAATGTAATTTATGTGGGCGGCGGCGAAAAGACCGTTCGAGGCAACGTCAGCTCTGGTTCCGGCATGTGGAAAAGCGAAGATGCCGGCAAAACCTGGAAAGCAGCGGGTCTAAAAAACAGTCGCCACATTCCCCGAATAAGGGTTCATCCCACCAATCCCGACATGGTTTATGCTGCAGTACTGGGCGATCTGTACCAAGACAGCGATGAACGCGGCGTCTACCGCAGCACCAACGGAGGTAAAACCTGGGAGCGCATCCTGTTTGTCAATGCAAGCTCCGGCGCCATCGATCTGAGCATGGATCCCACCAATCCTCGCATCCTGTATGCCAGTTTGTGGCGCGTTCGGCGCACACCCTGGTCATTGTCCTCCGGCGGTGAAGGCAGCGGTTTGTGGAAAAGTACCGATGGAGGAAACACCTGGACCGACCTGAGCCGCAACGAAGGCATGCCCAAAGACACCATGGGCATCATAGGCGTAACTGTGTCTGCTGCTCGGCCGGAACGTGTTTGGGCACTTGTGGAAAGCCAAACCGGCGGGTTGTTTCGCTCCGACAACGGGGGCAAATCCTGGGCGAAAATCAACGAGGACCGAAATTTGCGCCAGCGTGCCTGGTACTACACACGCCTTTACGCCGATCCTAATGACGCCGACCTGCTTTATGTGATGAATGTGGCTTACCACCGTTCAAAAGACGGCGGCAAGTCTTTTACCAGCCAGTATGCTCCCCATGGCGACCACCACGACCTGTGGATTGCCCCTGACGACCCCAACCGCATGATCATCGGTGATGATGGTGGCGCACAAGTAACCTACGACGGCGGCGAAACCTGGAGCACCTACCACAACCAGCCAACCGCCCAGTTTTACCGCGTAACAACCGATAACGCTTTTCCTTACCGCATTTATGCCGCCCAACAGGATAACTCTACGGTCCGCATAGCGCACCGCACCGATGGATACAACATCGGTGAACGCGACTGGGAAAGTACGGCAGGTGGCGAATCGGGCCACATCGCCGTTGATCCGTTGAACGACGATGTTGTTTATGGTGGCTCGTACCATGGTTACCTGACACGTGTGGACCACAAAAACAAATCGGAAAGGCTGGTAAACGTTTGGCCGGAAGACAACATGGGTCATGGTGCTGAAGATGCGAAATACAGGTTCCAATGGAACTTTCCCATCTTTTTTAGCCCCAACAATTCCAAAAAACTTTATGCAGCAAGCAATCACCTGCATCTGAGTACGGATGAGGGCCAGACCTGGACGACCATCAGTCCCGACCTGACTACCAACGACCGCAGCAAACAAAAATCGAGCGGTGGCCCGATTACCCAGGACAACACCTCCGTGGAATACTACTGTACCCTTTTCGCTGCCGCCGAAAGCCGGTTGCAGGAAGGATTGATCTGGACGGGATCCGACGACGGCCTTGTACACCTCACACGAGACGGTGGCACGAACTGGTCCAACGTAACGCCTGCCGACCTTCCGAAATGGACCATGATCAACTGCATCGAACCCGATGTTTTCAACGCAGGTGGTTGTTACATTGCCGGAACAGCTTACAAAAACGGCGATTACAGACCTTATCTGTACCGCACTTCAGACTATGGCGCCACCTGGCAAAAAATTACACGTGGCATCAACGAGGAGCATTTTACGCGGGTGATTAGGGCTGATCCGGAAAGGCGTGGCTTGTTGTACGCCGGCACGGAGGCGGGCATGTACGTCAGTTTCGACGATGGCGCCAACTGGCAGCCCTTTCAACTCAATTTGCCCGTGGTTCCCATCACCGACCTAACCCTGAAAGCCGGAAACCTCATCGCAGCCACCCAGGGTCGTTCGTTGTGGATCATCGATGATTTGAGTGTTTTACACCAGCTCGATCGCAAAGACTCGGAAAAAGAGATGCATCTCTACAAGCCGGATGCAGCCTACCGCATGGGTGGTGGCGGCAATGGAAAAGCTTCAAAAACAGCGGGAGGCAACAGGCAAAATGGTGTGTTTGTCCACTATTATTTGAAAAACAAACCCGGAGAAAAAGACACCATCAGCATCGACATTCTGGAACCATCGGGAAAGGTGATCAAAACTTTTTCCACCCACGACAAGGACAACAAAATCAAACCCGAGCAGGGCAACAACCTGTTCGTTTGGAACATGCGTTACCCCGATGCCATAAAATTTGATGGAATGATCTTGTGGAGCTACAACCTGGCCGGTCCCAAGGCAGTACCCGGTACATATAAAGTCCGCTTGCGTGCAAAAGGGCAAACTTTGGAGCAGGACATGCAGATCCTTGCCGATCCGCGTTCAAAAACAACTTCCGGCGAATACCGGGCTCAATTTGATTTTGTTCAACAAGTTTCAGACACCATCAGTGCCATGCACCGGTGCATCAGGGAAATAAGGGATGTGCGTGCGCAAATAAATGATTTGAAAAACAAACTTCCCAAAGAGGACAAATACAAACCGCTCACCACCCGGATCGCACAAATGGACTCCGTGATGACCTCCGTGGAGAACAACCTGTACCAAACCAAAAACCGCTCGTCGCAGGACCCGCTCAACTACCCGGTAAAACTCAACGATAAACTGGCCAACCTCATGGGCCTGAACGTCGACGGCGATTATCCACCCACCGAAGCCTCACGAAAGGTATTCGACATTCTGAGCAAACAAGCCGGTGATGAGCTGGCTCGGTGGCAAACGGTAAAAATTACGGATTTACCCGAATTGAACAAAATGGTAAGGGAAATGGGGGTGGATGTTGTCCGTCTTAACCCGGATTTTTAGGATTTTGGGGATTGGATTTAGGTCCCCAAAATCCTAAAAATCCGGGTTAAGACATTACTTTCCCCTACCCTGCATCAACACCAGCACGGTGTAAAACATAATTTTAAAATCCAGCGCCAGGGACATGTTTTCGATGTAAAGCAGGTCGAAACGAAGGCGTTGCAACATTTCCTGGAGGTTGGAAGCGTAACCGTATTTCACCTGTCCCCAGGAAGTAATGCCGGGACGAACTTTCATCAGGTGTTTGTAATGCGGGTTGTGCTTTAGAATTTGTTCGATGAAATGCCTGCGCTCCGGACGTGGACCTACGAGCGACATGTCGCCCATCAATACGTTCCAGAAGTTGGGCAATTCGTCGAGGCGCCATTTGCGCATCACGGCGCCCCAGGGCGTGCAACGCGGGTCGTTGTCTTTCGAGAGTTGGGGGCCCATTTTTTCGGCATCCACATACATGGAGCGGAACTTGTAAATCGTAAAGGGTTTGCCGTGTATGCCAAGACGTTCCTGGCTGTAAATGATTGGACCTTTGGAGGTTAGGCGCACACGCAGCGCAATGTACAGGTACAATGGGGATAAGATCATCAGAACCAGGGCGCTGACGGTAAAATCGAGTAAACGTTTTACCACCCGTTGCCACTTGGGCATCAGTTCCTGTCGGATTTCAATCAGTACAGCCCCAAAGACGTGGTTCATTTTTACTGTTCCCAGCAGGATGTCGTACATGTCGGGGATGATTTTCACAAGCACCTTTTCGCTGAAATCGAACAGGATGTTCAGGATCTCGCGAAGTCTGTTGTGTTCCGACGTTTCGATGGCAATGATAACTTCTTCAATTTCCTTTTCACGGATGATGGTGGGCAGGTCGTTGATGTTGCCCAATTTCGGCAGGTGGGCGAGCAGGTCTGTCCCATTGCCAGCATTGGTATCAATAAATCCAATGAAGTTGTAACCAAGCCCTTTTTTCTGTCCGCGGATTTCGTGGTACAGATCAAGTGCATTCTGGTTGCCACCGATGATGATGGTGTTGAAGGCAACTTTTCCGGCTTTCAGGCGTCGACTAGCGCGGGTAAGCAGGATCATACGCATGGTGGCCGTTAGCCCAAAATGCAATCCAAAAAGGACCAGAAAAGATCGGTAATAGGTCGTGTAATCGCGCACGACATCATCCAGGATGAGTGCGAAAAACAGAAAAAACACCCCAATAAACGTCAGGAAAAAGGTACGGGTAAATGTAGCGAGCCTGGAAAGGCGGTAAATATCGTTGTACCGGTCAAAAATGCTGTAAAAAAGCAGCCATCCGGTTGGAATGATGAGGATGCCGAGGAACAACTTGGGATCCTGAAAAATTTCAACACCCAATGGTACGCCCTCAAGTCTTTTTCGGAAAAGAAAAAAAAGAGCCCAGGCCAGCATGGCCATGCAAAAATCGGCTACTTCGTACCAAAAGGTGTCGCGTTGACGTTGGTGGCGTGGCAAAACAGCAATAGGGTTTAAAAGTGTACCAAACGGATGTTGTCTATCCGAACGGTTCCACTGTCTTGAGTGTAATTTCCGTTGCTGTCCCTTGGCAAACTGGCGCGGAAAAGCAGGCTGTAATCGGCCTCGTTCAATTGGATGATGAACTCGGTGAGGTTAAAATAAATCTTGTTCCAGTTCTCATTTTCAGAAAACTGGAAGATGGGTTGTAATTTTTCACTACCGCCGTTGGAAGAACCGAGGATCCAAAGGGTAAAAGGCATGTCGTTTTGGTAGTGAAGTTCCAGCCATACCTCACGTTCGAATGTTCCGGGCAAAGGAACCGTTTCGGTTGCAACTTCCATCAGGGTATGGGCGGTATCCACGCTTAACAGCAAACTTTTTCCTGCAAATCCACCATCGGGGGTCAGTAAAAAGCTGGTTGCGTCATCGCCATCGCGGTTGGTAAGTCCTATGGATGAAAATCCGTCGAAGGAACCTCGTTCAAAGGTGCCGAACGGCACAACGATGTCGTCGTCGTAGGCTGTTACAGGAGAAACGGTAACCGATTCACCGGGTGTAAAGGTGACATCCTGATCGAAACGGGTCAAAAACTGGTAGATGTTGGGTGTTGTACTGATGCCGTTCTCTTTGACACCTGGAAAGACAATAATGTCGCCTTCCCCGACAGCCAAAACGGGAACATCGGCAGGCAGGGTGTATGCACCCAAAAATTCACCGTTGGCATAAAACCAGCCTTCTGTGATTTTTTGCCATGCGGCTCCACCTTCGGCGTTTACAACAAAGGGATCAACGTGTACGTAAGCGGGAACATCTTCCTTTTCATCGCAGGCTGGCATGGAAAGCAAAATCGCTCCGATTACAATCAATCGATGGATCATCTGGATCTTGTGTTTATTTTGACCGCATGTATACCTCGATCGGAACGCCTGTAAAGTTGAAATGTTTGCGCAACTGGTTTTCCAAAAACTGTACGTACGAATCGCGCACGTAGTTTGGGTTGTTTACAAAAAAGGCGAACGACGGGTAATGTGTCGGCAATTGGGTGATGTACTTGAATTTAGGATAACGTCCATGTACCGAAGGAGGCGGCGTAGCTTCGATGATCGGGATCAAAATATCGTTCAGATCCGAAGTTTTCACCCTGCGCGTACGGTTGGCATACACATCCATAGCTACTTCTACCGCTTGAAAAATGCGTTGTTTTTCCAATGCGGATATAAACATTACAGGCACATCGTCGAAGGGCGCCAGGCGGCTTTTGATGGCCCTTTCGTAATCGCGGGCGGTGTTGGTGGATTTTTCCATCAGGTCCCACTTGTTTACCAAAATCACGATGCCTTTGTGGCGTTTTTGAGCCAACCGCAGAATGTTTAAGTCTTGAGACTCAATACCCAACGTGGCATCCAAAACAAGCAAACACACATCGGCTTCTTCCACGGCCCGGATGGCGCGCATGACGGAATAAAACTCCAGGTCTTCTTCAACCTTGGTTTTTTTCCGGATACCAGCCGTATCGATGAGAATAAACTCCTTGCCAAACTTGTTGTAATGGGCATGGATGGGATCGCGTGTGGTACCTGCGGTGGCGGTTACGATGTTGCGTTCTTCGCCCAGCAAAGCGTTGGTGAGCGAGGATTTGCCTACGTTTGGCCTGCCGATGATGGCTAGTTTGGGCAATTGGGTTTCGAAATATTCTTCCTTTTCAATGTGCTCAACAACAGCGTCGAGCAAATCGCCCGTGCCGCTTCCGCTGATGGAAGCAATGAAAAAGGTGTTTTCAAAACCAAGGCTCCAAAACTCGTTGCCTTCCATAAGGTGTTTGTGGGTATCAACCTTGTTCACCACCAGGTAAACCGGTTTGTTGCCACGGCGCAACACACGGGCCATTTCTTCATCGAGGTCGGTTACCCCCGTTTGAGCATCAACCATAAAAAGGATGACGGCAGCTTCTTCAATGGCTATGCGTACTTGTGCTCTGATGGCAGCTTCGTATACATCTTCGGAGCCCTGAACAAAGCCTCCGGTATCTACAACAGTGAATCGTTTGCCGTTCCACTCGCAAAAACCGTACTTACGGTCGCGGGTTACCCCGGAAAAATCATCGGTGATGGCATCTCGTGATCCGACAAGGCGGTTGTAAAGGGTTGACTTTCCTACATTCGGACGGCCAACGATGGCAACTATATTTCCCATTTCTTAAAAGGCTATTGGCTTTGGGGTGTTGTATGTGTACATTTGTCGAGTTGACGCCGCAAAAGTAGCGTTAATTCCCTTGATAAGCTTTACTGCATCTTCAATTTACGGTAAATACGCAGAAAAGCTTGTAAAAACCACGCTATGAATACGATCATTTACCGGGATCCCAACGTTACGGTTTTCCAGAGTGCATTGTTCCAAACCAATACTACGGTCGTTCAAACCAATGACCTGGTGCTGGTGGTCGATCCTGGCTGGCTCCCGCAGGAGGTGAATGCCATCCGACAATATGTTGATGAAATTCGCGGTTTCAAACCAGTTTTTCTGCTTTTTACCCATTCCGATTACGATCACATCATGGGTTACAAAGCCATCGATGCCGACCGGGTTTTTATGTCGGAGGCCATGTCGTTGCATCCTGAAAAAACGAAAATCCTGGAGCAGGCTCAATCCTTCGACCACCAATTTTACATCGAACGACCTTACCCCCTGGAATACCCACAAGCTGATTTTGCCGTGTATCGGGATGGCGTTCAGTTCCGGACCGGACAAACAAAGATGACTTTTTACCTAACCCCCGGCCATACCGTTGATAGCATGATGGTGGTGATCTGGCACCTCGGCTTGTGCATTGCAGGCGATTATTTGTCCAACGTCGAATTCCCGTTCATCAACCACAGCAGCATTGAATACGAAAAGACACTGGAAAAATTGCCGCGGATACACGATAAAAACTGGTTCACAAGGCTAATTCCCGGGCACGGTACACCGGCCTTGAGCATCAACGACTGGCTGCGCCGCCGCACCGACAGCCTTACATACCTGTATGCACTTCGCGAAAGCATCAGCACCGGTGTTCCGTTCGATGAATCATCGTTGTGGCATCGCTACCGTTTTCCACTGTACCAGCGCCAATGCCACAATAACAACCTGGCGCGGATGCAAAATGAATACGAACAAGGTCTGTGGTCCTGGGATCCCGCCATGCAAATCGACCTTGATCCACCGGCAACGTTGCGCCAAGGCGGCGGGGAAGATGAACAATAAAAAGTCGTAAGTCGTAAGTCGTAAAAATGCCCAATCATTTGAAAAACAAATAATTGGGCATTTATTATTCCAGTCCCAAGCTTAAGTCCGACTTACGACTTACGACTTACGACTTTTTTACTCACTCATGTCCATGGTATGGAAAACGTTGAGCACGTCATCGTCTTCCTCGAGTTTATCGATAAGTTTGATGACCTGTTCCACTTCGTTATCGTTCAGCTTTTTGGACATCGTTGGCAACCATTCGAGCTGAGCGCTGGTGGTTTCAATGTTGCGGTCTTCGAGTGCTTTTTGCATGGTCCCGAAATCGGAAAAGTCGGTAAAGAGCACCACTTCATCTTCTTCACGTTTCATGTCTTCCAATCCGGCATCAATGAGTTCGAGTTCGAGTTCATCGGCATCAATGCCTTCAGCGTTCAATTTAAAAACGCCTTTACGGTTGAACATGTAGCTTACACTTCCTGAGGTACCAAGTGCGCCATGGCTGCGGTCAAAGTACATACGAACGTTGGCTACCGTTCGGGTAGGGTTATCTGTAGCTGTTTCAACCAAAATTGCGACACCGTGTGGACCGTATCCTTCGTAAATGACCTCTGTGAAGTTTTCGGCATCCTTGCTGGAAGCTTTTTTGATGGCACTTTCCACGTTGGTCTTGGGCATGTTTGCCGACTTGGCATTTTGAATGGCCATTCGGAGACGAGAATTGTACTCCGGGTTTGGTCCGCCGGCTTTTACGGCGAGGTTGATTTCGCGGCCGATACGGGTGAAAGTTTTGGCCATGCCGGCCCAACGTTTAAACTTGCGTTCCTTGCGGAACTCAAACGCGCGTCCCATAAATTTGTATGTTCTAGAGCTTGAGTTGATAAATCAAGGCGCAAAAGTAGGCAATTTGGCTAAAAAAACGAGCTCGGATAAAGGATCTTTAAAACTCCCTGATCTTCAGATTAACATCCTGTTGGGGAAATAGCTGCATCAGTTGTATAAAATTGAGCAACTTTGCAATGTTTTTTAACCAAAGTGCAGTTGATTCCATGAAAAAAGTACTGTTGTTTAGCATTTTGGCGCTCATTGTCCTGCCTTTCGTGCCGGTGAGCAGCCAAACCCCGGTGGAAAATTCAGGACCCGTTGAAGTTTCACCAAGTGTACTCAAAACTGCCGAATGGGCCGGATTTGATTACAAAGGCACACTTGACAAAGCATTGGCCGGCGAGCCCATAGCCATTCAGAATTTCATAAAATTTCATGCTGTTGTTGATGGCTCTGAAGGAATCAAACACGGCGTTACCTGCCTCGAATTGATTCCCATTGTTGGTGATCAGGCTTTTGCAATCGCCAGTTTAAACGTGAACCCCAAGTTGCACAAATTGTTGCTCGACCGTTTGATGTTGGCCCAGGGCCGTACCAAAAAAGAAGCGCTCCGTCAAAGTATGACCAATTGGGCTCCGCTCACATGGTCGGTCATCAACGGCAAAGGTTTTCCCGTTTATGAAGTGGAAGGCCAGGTACCGCCTGACGTACAGCAAAAAATGCTGGAAGCCGAAAAGCTCCGCGAAACAAACGAGATAAAAAAGGACTAGTCTTCTAAAGAATATGGCGTTTAAGATTTACACCAAAACGGGTGACAAAGGTGAAACTGCCCTTTTCGGCGGGAAACGTGTTTTGAAAAGCGATCTGCGTGTTGATGCCTATGGCACCGTTGATGAACTTAACGCCTTTACGGGCGCACTTCGCGACAGCCTGACAGATTCCGGCAGTCGTACTGTGCTTGCTCAAATACAACACCGCCTGTTTACCATCGGCGCCAACCTGGCCTCCGATCCGGGGAAACAGGCACCCGTGCCCGACATCAGATCGGCAGACATATCCCTGCTCGAATCTGAAATGGACCGCATGGACGACAACCTCGCCCCGCTGCGACACTTCATCCTGCCCGGTGGTCACCCAGCCGTTTCTGCATGCCACATTTGCCGAACCGTTTGCCGGAGGGCGGAACGTTTGGTGGTTGCACTGCACAACATCGAACCAGTTGATGAAGCAGTGCTGAAGTACCTCAACCGATTGTCGGATTACTTTTTTATCCTTGCACGTTTTACTGCAGTGGATCACAACGCTGAAGAAGTCATTTGGAACCCTCGTCAAGGTGAATAACCAAACGGATACATCCTCCTTTTTGCCCCAGTTGGCGTCTTTGCTCCCGGCACGCGTGTCGAAGCGCAACCTTATAGCCATTGTAGCACTCACGTTGGGTTGTACCCTCATTGCTACCCTGCTTCTCCCCAGGCCCAATCCATTTCCTTACAGGTTCGCCCTCGGACAACCCTGGAATTACCGAAGCCTGAAGGCGCCTTACGATTTTGACGTTTTGTTTCCGGAGGAAAAGGTTCGCATCGATCTCGCAAAGGTAAAAGCGGAACATGGCCCTTATTTCAAGATCAACGATGACGTTGCCAAAAAGCAAAAACGACTTTTATCCGACCTACTGTCAGAACAAGCCCGCATCGGACGCAACGACGTGCAATATGAAGACCTGGTGCGCAACCTCGGCATGTACAAAAGTTATGGGTACCACATGCTTGATGACGTGTTTGATCGCGGAGTTTTGGGTCAGGATGAGTTGGATAAAATACGCAACCTGCCCGGTAGAAACTGGTACCTGGTTTCCGGAAACAACATCAGGCGCATTGTACCCGACAGTCTGCTCACGATAAAACAAGCGCAAAACATCTTCAGCGATTCCCTACCCTTTTCTCCCTTGCGCCAACCGGAATTGTTGCTGCCCATTTTGGAAAAAACCATCGCACCCAATACATTTTACAGCGATTCACTCACCCAGGCTACCCTGCGGCAAAAAACCACCGAAATCACAAGCACCGGAGAACTGGTTAAAAAAGGTGATATCCTTGTACATCGCAACGAACTTGTAAACGAAGGCATTTACAGAAAACTCGACTCTCTTTCCCGCAGGTATTCCACCGACAGTTCATTGGAACTCTGGGGCGGGCGTTTTTTGCTGGTCTTGTTGTGTTTTGCTTTGTTTTTTATTTACCTCCTGCACCGTGGTGCCCTTCCGAGAGCTCTGCCGGGCGCCGCTTTGTGGGCCATCGGAAGTATGGCAATCATTTATGCAGGCATGTACATAGGGCCCGCCGTTGCCTTGCTGCTTCCCCTTTGGATATTACCAAGGCTGTCCCTCAATGAAACCAGGGCCCACGGCGGTTATGCCTTATGGACCCTGGTTACGCTTCTTACCACCATCTCACTCGACTGGGCCGGTGGTTGGTTGGCCATTCAGGCTGCCGGCGTGGTGGGCATGTGGCTGTTTTTCCCCAACACCAACCATGGCTGGAAAGCACAAACCGTAGCCATGTTGTCCATTGCCGGACTTCAATCCCTCTTTTGGCTCAGTGTGCTTTGGAGTGAAAAAATTCCACCTTCGTTGTGCACGCCCGATATCCTGTTGTTCCTTTTGGCAGGCAACCTCATCGCCTGGCTATGTGTTCGGTTTTTACCCTATTTCAGGTAAAAACCGAACATTTTTAATGCTTACAGAATCTTAGTAGTTCGGATTCTGATCAATGCCGCTAAGATCTATTTCAGACTGCGGTATGGGCAACAATTCATGTTTTCCATTGATGAAAGGTTTTCCAACGGCGGTCATTACAGATTCTGCCCTGCCCCAACGCAGCAAATCGAACCAACGGTGTTGTTCCATGGCAAGCTCTACGCGGCGCTCCTTGTAAATGCGCTCGCGAAGTTGCGACTGGTCGGTTATGGTAATATCGGGAAGTGCAATGGGGTTGGCGCCGCGGGCGCGTTTGCGTACCTGATTGAGGTAGGTCAAAGCCTCTCCCGGTTTGTTGTTTTCATTGAGTGCTTCAGCAAACAACAACAAAATGTCGGCATACCGAAGGATACGGATGTTACCCGGACCATTGTCCTGCAAACCCGTGTGCGCGGGCACCCATGCCTTGCGGTTGAAACGTTCGTTAAACATTTCCGGATTGTCCTGCACTTCGGCACTTCCGTCCGGCAATAAGTCGCCAGGCTGTAAAATGGTGGCACTTTTACGTGTGTCAAAGTTTTCGTAGGCAGCAAAAAGGTCATCCGATGGACGATTGAAACCCCAACCGAGGTTTGGCACGCCCCGCACGCCTTGTACCATGTTGTAAGGCGTTGCTCCTGGCCCGATAACGCCGTCGGTTGGATTGAGCGCAGCTGCAGTAATTTCAAAAATCGATTCGATGCCGTTTTCACCGACGGGCAAAAAGTTGTCCTCATAACGTGACAACAGGCTGTAATCGTTCGATTCCACAATTTCCCGGCAATACCTTTCTGCGTTGGGGAAATCTCCTTTAACCATGTACAATTTGGCTAAAATACCTTTGGCAGCTCCCTGGGTAACCCTTCCGAGGTCCTGAGCAGCGTATGCTGATTTTGTGGGTAAAACTTCAATGGCGGCGAGCAAATCGCTTTCAATGAGCGCATAAACCTCCGATTTGGGTTTGCGAGGCTGGTTGTAATATTCGTCGGCATTTAGAGGTTGTGTAATGATGGGCAGGTCTCCGAACCATTGAACCAGAAGCAGGTAACTGTAGGCACGTAAAAACCTGGCTTCACCAACCAAACGGTCGCGCAATTCCGCGTCCATATCGATATCCGGAATACGCAGGATGGCAAGGTTGGCGCGCGCAATGGCACGGTAATAACCGGTCCAAACAGACAAAAAATTGCCGTTGTTGGCATCAAAAGTGAAATTATCTACATCCAGCAACGGCGGTGAGTCGTTGGGTGTTGAACCTTTATCGGCATCGTCGCTGATGATGTCGGTGACACCGACATAATTCAGACCAACACAATCAAACGAACGAAACTGGTTGTAAACGGCATTTACAGCCTCAAGGGCTTGTTCTTCCGTTTCAAAAAAAGTGTCGTAAGTAAGCTGGCCCAGTGGCTGGCGTTCGAGAAAGTCTTTACGGCAACCCGGCGCGGCCAACAACAAAACAACTGCCGGCAATAGGAAACGTTGGGTAAAAAACAGGGACTTCGTTTGCATGGCGAAGATGTTGTATCGTGAGAAAAAAGCGTTCATCATTAAAAAGTTACGTCCAAACCAACCAATATGGTTTTGTAAACGGGATAAATACCGGTGTCGAGGCCGGAATTGAACACACTGTCACTGCTGAATTCAGGCGAATAACCCTGGTAATTTTGTTTGGTCCATAGATTCGTTCCGCTGGTGTAAACCCTGAAACGGCTCATACCGGCTTTTTCTGTCAAGCTTTGAGGAAGGGTGTAACCCAACACAACACTGCGAAGGCGAATGAAAGAACCGTCTTCCACATAAAAATCAGACATGCGGTAGTTTGCTCCACCGTTGGTCACTTTGGGTACACTGTTGCTGGTGCCTTCTCCGGTCCAGCGTCCATCGTAATAAATTTTTTCCCAATTGTACACAGCAAAGCGACTCATGGCCTTTACGTTAACCACTTCATTGCCAGTAACACCAAAAAAATCGGCCGAAAAGTCAATGCCCATAAATTCCACGCCGCCATTGAATCCATACGTCAGGTTTGGAATGGGACTTCCTAATGTTTGTCTGTCGCTACCATTAATGATGCCATCACCATTCAAGTCTTTGTACCGGAAATCACCCACACCTTCGTTTCCAAGTCTTGGAAGCGAAGCCAGTTCCTCTGCATTTTGGAAGATGCCATCTACAACAAAACCATAAAAGGATGCAATGGGTTCACCTACAACAGTCCTGGAAGCCTGATCGCCTTGTCCTGTACCTCCGGAAAAAATCTCTGAACGTCCCAGACTCAACCTTTTTACTTCGTTGTGTACCGTGGAAAGGATGAATCCGACGTTGTAGGAAAACCTTGATTTGGATTCACGCCAGTTCATCGACAAGTCGATGCCGCGGTTCAAAACCTCAGCCTGGTTGATGACCGGGTTCGTTTGCGAACCAACGTAGGCTGGTATGGGCAAATCGGCCAGGATACCTTCCGTATAACGGTTGTAAAAATCAATTTCGGTGGTCAGACGGCTGTTGAAAAAAGCCATTTCCACACCGATGTCGGCTTGTGTAACTTCTTCCCAACGTACGTCGGAATTGGCGTAATTGATCAGTGTGGCGCCGTTGTTCAAACTTTCTCCGGGGCCAAGAATGACCGAAAGTCCGTTCGTGATGGCGCCAAGTGATGGATACAATTGTGTTTTGTCGTTTCCGGAAATACCCCACGATGCGCGCAGTTTAAGCCGGTCGAAGATGCGCTGGTTTTCCATAAACGACTCCTGCGCAACGTTCCAGCCCACGGCAAAAGAAGGAAAATAACCCCAACGGTTGTCCCGGTTGAACCTCGACGATCCGTCGGCACGCATGGACGCGGTGAAAAGGTAGCGGTCAAAAAGTGTGGTATTTACCCGGAAAAGATAGCTGACCATGGCCCAGTCTGAAGCACTCCCACTGTTGGTCATGGTGGTATCGTTGCCTGCGCTGAGGTAAAGCAATTCATCTGCCCCGGACGGAAAACTGCGTCTACCGGCGCCGTAGAATTCACTGTAGGATTCCTGTGAAGTATAACCACCCAAAACGTTCAAACGAAGGTTTTCCCATTCCTGAGCATAGGTGAGGGTGTTCTCCCACAGCCACGTCCGTTGCTGGTCGTAACCAAGGGTCAACTGGTCTTCCGGGTTGCGCTGGGAAATGGACACTTCATATTCGGGCAGGTAAAACTTGTTGTTCAGGTACGACAGGTCGAGACCAAAATTGCTTCTGAACGTAAAGTATTTGAAAAGTTTTATGTCGCCATAAACCGTTCCCACCATGCGGTTAACGAAGGTGTGGTTGTTTTTTCGGTAAAAAAGGTCGGCAGCGGCATTGCCCATGGCCGTTCCGTACGGATCGGTTGGGTCGGTAAAGTTCCCGGTGGAATCAAAAGGCTCCAGAACAGGCTGCATCCTGTAGGCGCCTTCCACGGAGTTGGAAGGATTTTGCGATTCCGATCGGGCAAAAGCGATGTTGTTGCCCAGGCGAATGAAGTTGTTGACCTCATACTCGTTGTTCAAACGCAAGGTGATGCGTTCGTACGACGATTCTTTAACAATGCCTTCCTGGTTGAAATAGTTGGCGGAAACGTTGTAAAGGTATTTGTTGCTGCCGCCACTGGCACTCAGTTGTACACTGCCTATGGGCGCTTGTTGAAAGAAATAATCCTGCCAATCGAAACCCGCACCCAACGAGGCAGGATCTGCAAAATAATTGCTGTTGGAGAATTCATTGTACATCTGTGCAAATTCGGAGGCATTGGCCATCGGAATTTTTCTGGTTACCTCCTGAGTGCCGTAATACGTGCTCAATGAAATCACCCCTTTGCCATCGGTACTTCCTTTTTTGGTCGTAATGATGATGACACCATTGGCGCCACGGTTTCCGTAAATGGCCGTTGCGGAAGCGTCTTTCAACACTTCGATCGAGGCCACGTCCTGTGGATTTATGAAGGAAATGTTGTCGAGCAACATACCATCCACAACGTACAACGGGTTGGCATTGTTCAGGGTTCCTGTACCGCGAATCCTGATGATGGCGCCTGCGCCCGGCTGTCCGCTGGACGGTGTTACGTACACACCGGCTATTTTTCCCTGCATGGCCTGCTCCAGCGAAGACGTCGGTATTTTTTCGATGTCCTTGCTTTTTAAGGTACCCACGGATCCTGTCAGGTCGCTTTTTTGCTGTACACCATAACCGATCACCACCACTTCGTCGATGAGGTTCACATTGGTGCCCATGGCCACCAGGATGTTGTTTCGGCCCGACAAAGCCTCTTCCACAGTTGTAAAACCGGTGTAATCAAACTGCAATACGGCATTCAAATCGGCCACTGAAAATCGAAAATTGCCATCGATGTCGGTGCTGGTACCGTTGTTGGTGCCCTTTTCACGCACCGTAACACCAATGAGCCCGCTGCTGTCCGTTGAGTCGTAAACTCGCCCGGTTACGGTTACCTGGGCGACCATGGCTGTGGTCATCACACTGAAAATCAGCAGCCAAAACATTTTAGAAACTTGTATTCCTGGCTTCATACGGAAGGAAATTAGTTTGGAGTTCGAAGTTCGGAGTTCGGAATTCGAAACAAATGATTTTATAAAATTAGGGTTTAAGCTGTACCCGAATGGTTTTTACCTGATCGGAGGAACCACCTACCATGAGGTCGAAATCGCCTGGCTCGGTGCCATAGGTCATGTCTCGGCGGTAAAATTTAAGGTCATTTTCACCAATTTCAAAACTTACATCCCTGCTTTCGCCTGGCTTCAGGCGAATTTTCTGAAACCCTTTCAATTCTTTCACCGGCCTTGTGGACGAAGCTACCAGGTCGCGGATGTACAGTTGCACGGTTTCTTCGCCCTCGTATTTGCCGGTATTGGTCAGGCGAACACGCAAGGTGATTTTTTCACCGTTGCTGAAAGCTTTTTTATCCACCACCGGGTCGCCGTAGCTGAAGGTGGTGTAGCTAAGCCCATATCCAAAGGCATAAAGTGGTGCATTGGGCGAATCGATGTATTTGCTGGTCCATTTGGAATTGGGATCATAGGGCCTGCCGGTACTTTTTTCGTTGTAAAAAACAGGCACCTGACCTACGCTGCGTGGAAAAGTCATGGGAAGTTTGCCCGAAGGATTGTAAGCGCCGTACAGGATGTCGGCCAAAGCGTTGCCCGTCTCCGTGCCCAGCCACCAGGCTTCGAGGATGGAGGAAGCGTTTTCAGCCAACCATGGAATGGTGAGTGGCCGACCGTTCATCAAAACCACCACCATCGGTTTGCCGGTTGCCTTGAGTGCACGGGCGAGTTCTTCCTGGACACCCGGTAGGTTGATGTCGGCACGTGAAGCTGCTTCTCCGCTCATCCAGGCCATTTCACCTATGGCAAGGACGATTACATCGCTCTGTCGGGCAAGTGCTACTGCGGCATCGAAACCACTGCGGTCATCGCCTTCAACATTGCAACCTTTGCTGAAAGTAACATTGCCTCCTGCATTGGTCAAACCCTGCAAAAGGCTGATGCAGTCGTTGCCGCTGCCGGAACCCGACCAGGCACCGATAAGTTCACTCTGGTTATCACCAAGCGGACCGATCAGGGCGATTTTGGCTTTGGTATTCAGCGGAAGCGTTTGTCCTTCATTTTTTAAAAGCACCACCGATTTGCGGGCAACATCGCGTGCTTTGGCACGGTGGTCGGCGCTGAGGATCACGCGTTTTTCGCGTTCCGGATCGCAAAATTTGTAGGGATCTTCAAACAATCCCATGTCCATTTTGAGGGTGAGTATGCGGCGCACGGCATCGTCGATTTGCGATACGGGTACTTTCCCATCGCGCACCGATTGGGCCAAAAAACGCTGGTAAACAGCGCCTTGCATGTCCATGTCCACACCGGCATTCGCGGCGAGTTCGCCTGCCGCTTTATCGTCGGCGGCCACGCCGTGGTTCACCATTTCGTTGATGGACGTATAATCCGTGACAACAAACCCTGTAAAACCCCATTCCTTGCGCAGGATGTCGGTCAGCAAATGTTTGTTTCCGGAGGCAGGCATGCCGTCGTAGTCGTTGAATGACGTCATGACCGTTGCCGCGCCTGCACGCACCGCCGCTTCGTAGGGCGGCAGGTAAAAATCGCGGAAATAACGCTCGCTCATGTCCACGGTGTTGTAATCCCGTCCGCCCATGGGTGCTCCATAACCTGCAAAGTGTTTCACACAGGCAATCATGGCGTCGGTATTGCCCAGTCCACGCCCCTGAAAGCCACGAACACGTGCTTCAGCAAAGCGGCTTCCCAGGTAAGTATCCTCCCCTGCGCCTTCCATTACGCGGCCCCAGCGGGGGTCGCGGCTGACGTCGCACATGGGTGCAAAGGTCCAGTGCAATCCGGAAGCCGATGCTTCAACAGCAGCTACACGAGCCGATGTTTCGGCGGCGGCAGGATCCCAGCTGGCCGCCTCGCCCAGGGGTATGGGAAAAATGGTTTTGTAACCATGAATGACATCGTAGCCAAACAAAAGCGGAATTTTCAAACGCGATTCTTCCACGGCGATGCGCTGGAGTTCGCGGGTAAATGCAGTGGTATGGCTGTTGAACAATGCACCGCAGGCGCCCGAACGGATGTCGGTGCGGTACCCTTCCCGAATGGTTGGTCCGGTAGAACCCCAGTCTGTGGTATACAGGGTCATTTGCCCAATTTTCTCCTCAAGGGTCATTTTGGCGAGCAACGCCTCAACTTTTTGCGTGTGTTTCGACGGTTGAGCGCTCAGGTGTATTTGCGCCAGCAAAAGGCACATAATCAGCAACGATGGTTGTAAAACTTTCATACAGCGAATGGATGACATTGATCAACGGTGTTGGGAAAACAGCCAGTCCAAAACAGCAGGATTGTAATAAGTTTCCTGCCACATGGAATGCCCGAGGGTACTGAATTCGGTGTATTTGACGCTGGAGCCCTTGTCTTTCAAAGCTTTATACATATTTCTTGAAAAAGCAGGCAGCACAACCTCATCAATTCCACCATGAAACAGCCAAATGGGTATGTTTTTGATTTTGTCAGTGTATTGAATGTCGCCGCCACCGCACAGGGGCATGGCCGCTGCAAACAATTCGGGACGGCGCATGAGCAAATCGATGGTGCCAAAACCACCCATCGACAAGCCGGTGATGTAAATTCTGTTGCGGTCGATGTCCGGATTTTCCTGAAGAACTTTGTCGAGCAATTCAAGGGCCAAACGGCCTGGCTCCGAAGGCGTTGAGGGATCAAATGTCACACTTTCAAGTCCACGTTGCAGGCCTCCCCATTGCTGGCCGATTGGACATTGTGGAGCTATTAGGTAACAGGGGTATTTTTCAAGGTTTACGGTTTCACAAAAAGCATAAACGCCGTTTTTTGTTTGTGCATGGTTGTTATCACCACGTTCACCAGCGCCGTGTAAAAACAAAACCAACGGATATTTTACACCCTTTTTGGGACTTTCCGGTTTAAGCATTTGATAAGGCAGCTTTTTGCCGGAAGCGTCTTTGTATTCCAGTCGCTGGAAGTAACCAGCCGGATCCAGCGGGATGTCTGGGTTGGTAACAGCACTTTTGCCGTAAGCAGGTGATTCTGCCGTGATGGCCTTGCTTTTATCCAACCAACCGCCTGTAAATCCCGCCTTTTTTAACCCCTGCACGATGTATGGATTTTTTTTCATGATGTTCCACAACAGCTCGCTGCGGTGGTTTTCAAGCATGAGCAAAATGGGGCCCTGGTCGATGCCCAGGTAATCAACATCTACCCAGTAAGGGAAGCCGTCCTGTCCTTTGGCGCCTTCGTCTTTCCAGGTGTAACTTTCATTGTACCCGTCGTAAAAACCATACAAACCAACCGGAAAACGGTTCCACATGGCTTCCAGTGCGGGCAGGCAAACTTCAGGCGCAAACGGCACCGATCCTCCTACAGCTGTAGGTGCAATGGTGCCGTCGTCGTCGTGGTAATCGGCAGCAACGCCACGGGCTGCATAACCATTGAACCGGACTGTTCGTCCATTAAACTTTTTTTCGGCGTAGCCGGGACCGTCACCTGCGGTGAGACCCCAAATATTGGGACCGTAACCAGTAAAACCACCTGGGTTATCGATGCAATGTTGACGGTTGGCAAGCGTAGCACGGCGGCTGTTTTCAAAATAATCAATGCCCATACCGCGCATGTAATCGTCCTGGATGCCCCGAAAATCGATCCAAACATGGCTGTACTGGTGACCAAAAAGTGGACCGAAATTCACCATGTCCTGTCCTTTGTATTCCGTGCGGTAATATGTGTTACACCATTGGTCCCACATTTTTTTAGGCACCGGATGTGTGGGCGAACCCATGGCCATGACGAGTAAAACCATGGCTTCGTTGTAGCCGCGCCACTCGGCAGAAAGGAACCCTTTTTCAGGGTGCCAGCCCATGCTGAGCAGGTAACGGTCGTTCATAAACCAATCCCATTCTACCCGACGGTAAAGGAAATCAGATGTTTCGCGAATGGCTTTTTCGGTAGCATCGTTGCCGTCGAAATAACTCATACACGACAAAATGCCGGCCATAAGTAATCCGGTATCGATGGAGGAAAGCTCGACTTTTTGATAACGATGTGCTTTCTGATTGTCGAGAAAATGGTAATAAAATCCCTTGTAACCCGAAACTCCCTGCGCTTGCGGTCCCTGGGGCAGGTCTTTCAAAACCTGCAGGGTTTTTAAAACGCGGTCAGCGGCTTGTTTGCGGGTAATCCAACCCCGTTCGACACCCACGAGGTAACTGCTTAAACCAAATCCTGTAGCTGCTATGCTGGAAAATGAAAGTGTCGGGTATCGGTCGGGGATTTGAAAGTTGGTTGTGTCCGCAAGTTCCCAAAACCAATTAAACGTCCGGCGTTGAAGTTCGTCAATGCTGTAAGGTACAGGGTTGACCATGGGCGACTGTTGCGCCTGTGAAAAGGCCATTGGGAATAGTAAAAAACAAAAACAAAGGATGCAAATACGACCCATGGCAGAAACGGTTTAAAAGAAAAAAGTGTCAACAGCCAGCAGCCAGTCAAATCAATAAACCAATCGAATGTTTTTTTTCAAGTGACATTCCATTGAAAAACTGACTGCTGACTGCTGACTGCTGACTGCTGACTGCTGTTTATTGTTTCACAAACTTGGCGTTGCCTATGAGCATGCCTTGTTCGTTGAAAGCGCTGAGGGTGTAAACACCTGCTGGCAGACGGGTTACGTCAACTTCGCTGCGGTTGTTACCACCTGTAAGGATGCTGCTTACTTTCTGACCGTAAAGGTTGAACACATCGAGACGTGCCGATTCGGGCAGGTTGGTTACACGCAGTCGATCCGTTACCGGGTTGGGTGAAACCTTGATGGCTTCAACGGTAGGCGGTGTGAAGGTGCTGATGCTGTTGCACATGCCGTTGCCGATCACGATGTCGTCGAAGTAGCTGATTACGTCGGTACCAGTTCCGGTCGTTGCGATGTCGAAGAAAATGGTGAAACGGTCGTATTTGGCAGCGTCGTCTACGGCGCTGAAATCAAAGGACAGTTCTTCCCACTGGTTTACAAGCGTGTTGGGTACGGTAATTTCCACTGGAGGAAATGGATTTCCGAAAATTTCCGCTTTTACCGTTACGGTACCAATGTGGTCCATGTGTACTTTCATACGCACCGTTTTGTTGCCCTGGAAATCGATGGCGGCATCCAGCTGGCTGAACATACCAAAGTAGATTCCTGCATCGGCAGCTGCAACAAATTTACCCACCGTATTGCTGGTGTTGATGCCCGAAGGATTCGGGTTGCTGATGGCTTCGAAAGGTTGGTTGAAAGAACCGTTGTTGAAGTACGTGAAGTTGTTGAACGACGTTGCAGGTGTTTCGTAGTCGCTTACACAACCGTTGTAACCTGCGCGTTTGAAACGCACATCGTCGATCCAGTACGTTCCGGCATCGTTGCTGCCTGCATTGGGGAAAATCACCAACTGTTTGTTGTCGTTGTTGGCTACGCCGCTGAAATCGATTTCAAAGGTGTGCCATTCGTTGGCCACCGGAATGTTTTCTGTGATTTCAACTTGTGCACCGCCTTGTAATTTAAACAGGAAAGGCAGGTTGGCTACCGTGGAGTACACGCGTACCTGAAGAATGTTGTAAACGCTCAAATCGGGGGCCGTTGCAAATTCGTAACCGAGGCCTGCGAAAGGTTCGTTGATCGGGTCGTCGTATTTGCCCACCTTGGTAGACGGGTTACCGGCGTTCAGGTAAGGGTTGTTGATGACCGTCAGGTTGGTTCCTCCGTAGAAAATGGATTCGTAATTGCGCTGGCATTCGAAGTCATCAACGATTTTGTCATTGATGGTCACATCCACACATGGATCAACGGTTGCATCGCTTTGACGCAGGTTGTCGATGCACCATGTGGTGCCAGGAGCAGCCGTACCCGAGTTGAAACGCAGGCTGATTTGTTGAATATCGTCGACATCACTGGCCGTCGAAAAATCGAAACTCAGGGTTTCCCATTCTCCGGGTGTGGTTACTGTTGCTTCAAATTCCTTGTTGCCGGTGGCTGAATTGAGGATCATCAATACCGTACCGCCACCTGCCGGGCTGCGTACATCAAGGTTGAATTGTGGGTAAAGCGTCAGATCAAATGGCGTTGCAGAAAATGCTTCCAAAGTGGAAAAAGCCGAGGTACCAAGTGTATAGCAGCCGGAATTGTCTGAGTCGTTTACACTGTTGGGGCCAGGGTTAGGCGCCGGGGCATTGAAGATTCCATGAAGGGCAACATTGCCACCCAGAGGCTGCCAGAAAAGCGACAAACCATCTTCAAAATCTTCCACAGGAGGCAATGCGGTAGGCTCTACCAATTTTACATTGTCGATGTAGTACACATCGCCAACTTCGCCATTTTGACCGGCATTGAAAAATATGACAAACCGTTTGTGTCCTTTGCCAACCTGGTCGGCAACATCAAAGGTGTAGGTTGTCCACTGGTTGGGCACCATGTCGAAAGGCACCTCTTTTTGGCCCATTCCACCTTCAATTTTTACCAAAACAGTACCTGCTTTGGCGGAATACAGTTGGAAAGTGAACTGGTTTCGAACAGACAAATCTATGGGATCTTCATAATCAAAAACCAATGGGTAATATTCGGATCCGGCACCGGTTTTATCGGCAACGCGGCCTACCTGCAGCGAGTTGTTGTCGCCCGATGGGAACGGGTTGTCCACCACGGTAAGACTGTCCCAACCCAGGCCATAGGTAGCATTGCGGTTGCAATCGTAATCGTCGATCACCAGCGGATCGAGTGTAGCTCCGGTACAAATTCCTTTGGCTTCGGCACGAATGTCGTCTACGTAAAACGTATCGTCTTCGCTGACGGCAAACGGCGTGTAGGAAATCAGGATTTTGTTGATGTCAATAAGCGTGGAAGAGCCAGAGAAATCGACGGTATACTCCTGCCAAACATTGGCTACAGCAATATTGACGAATTTTTCCACACCACCGCCTGCGCCTTCAACTTTGAAAAGCAAACGTGTAGGATTGGGCGCCCAAAGTTTGAATTTGAACTGGTTAAAAACAGCCAGATCAAAATTTTCCGGCGCTGTGCCGAGGAAAAAACTGAAATCCGAAGCTGGATTGTTTGTGAAACATCCTACGGTAGCTGAATTGTTTACCCAGTCCGGTGCGGGGTTAGCTACAGGACCGCTGTACAAACCGCCGTTAAACGTTACCCAATCGATGCCCGAAGGCACTTCAAAGGTTTCGTAAACTTCGTCCTTGTAAGCAACGATGTCGTCCCAATAATAGGTAGCGTTGTCGCCCAAAACAAACGAGTTGAACGAAATCAACACCTTGTTCATCAGGGTTTTGTTTTCACCGGCCGACAAGTCGAAGGTATATTCTACCCATTCATTGGCGGTAGTAATGTTGACGACTTTTTCCTGACCCTGACCGCCGCCTTCAAATTTGAAAAGTGCGACTGCAGGAGCGGTCGGCGACCAGATTTTGATTTTAAAAACGTTGAACTCCGAAAGGTCAACCGTGCCGCCGGGAACATCGGCAATGGCGAAGTTGAAATCAAATGCAGGGCTGTTGGTGTAAGAACCTACAAAACCGCTGGTGTTGATACCCGATTGATCGGGGTTGGCAATGGCGCCATTGTACGTGCCATTCACACCAGACCATGCAATGTCGGCGGTGCCGCCCTCAAAATCTTCAAACGTTACCTGTGCGGTAACACTGAAGCATGCCAGTAAGGCAAGGCAACTTGTGAGAAGTAAATTTTTCATACGTGCTTCTTTAAAAAAAGTTAGTGATTGAATTGTAATTCAGGATTTGAGATTTTCGGGACAGGTCCCGGATTGTTTGATGTACTCATGGTTTTTGAAGGTTAAAAAATACATATAATCATGGCGAAACGAGCAGCTTCACGCTGCGGGTTTTTCCATTTTCAGTTTTTACAGCTATAAAATACATGCCGGGTTCGAGTCCTGCAGTTGCAATGGGGAGGTTGTAAATGCCTGGTTTAAAAGCCCTTGTGTTAACGGCAATTTGCCTCAATACTCCCTGCTTATCAACAACTTCCACCTGAAATACACTACCGGTCAACACCTGCAATTCGAGTAGCGTCGTTTGTCCTGCTACCACCGGATTGGGCCGGAGCACAACATCAAACCCATACGACGTGCGTGAGGTTTCCTCCGTTGAACTGGCATCAGGTACAAAACCAACAGCCGCCACAGCCGATTGTATGCCAGGCGCCTGCATAAAAAGGTCCCAAAACAAACCGGTACGGTGGTTTTCGATCATGGCCACGATGGGTCCCTGGTCGATGGCAAGGTAGGAGGAGGCAAACCAGTTCTGATCGAGGTTGAACGCATCGTAAAAACCATAACGTCCCCAAAGTTGCTCGCCGAGAACCCGGTAAAAATGCTTCAACGCCTTCATACTTTCCTGTGGGGTGTAAGGCATGGATGCAAGGGCCGCCGTTGGTGCAATGGTACCGTTGTCGTTTGCCGGAAACGGATCGTGCGCCTGGTAACCCCAGGGATTGTCGCTGGCCGTGAGACCCCAACACTCATCGGAATAGCCTTCGTGGTTTTCAGGGTTTGAATTGCAATACGCCTGATGGATCAAGGCGTGGTTGCGGTTGCGCACAAAGTAATTGCAGTAAGCGTCTTTTTTGTTGCGCGGATCAAAACCCAGGAAGGAATAATGAGCAAAAAACAAAGGGCCGCCGGCGTATGGGCCGCAGCAAATCGGGTAACCATAATAGGAGGCGTTGTTGGTATAGCCGCCACCGGCCCATCCTGTCTGGTACAAACTGGCCGGTACGCCGTGTGTTGGTGACGCCACGGCAAGCAGGTAAGTTATCTGGGTTTCGTTGAAACCGCGAAGGGGAAAATTCATTTGCCACTGGTATTGCGGCGACCAGTGCCAATACAACACATTGCTGTTGTTGCGCCGGTACCAATCCCATTCCACGCCTTCCCACAAATCGGTGATCACATCGCGCAGGGTATTTTCCAGGGCATTGTTTTGATCAAAATATTCCCTGCAAATCAGCAGTCCCTGCATCATAAACGCAGTTTCCACCAGGTCGCCGCCGTTGTCGAAAGTACTGAAAGGAATGGTTTGTCCCGTGGCGCCATTGATCCAGTGCGGCAGGGCGCCGTGGTACTTTTCACAAATCTGGAGAAACGAAACAATCTGAAGCATCCTGTCCACACCTTCCTGCCGGGTGATCCAGCCGCGTTCGATGCCGGTAACGATGGACAAAAGTCCAAAACCCGAACCACCGGTTGTAACGGTGTTCCCGGAAGTATTGCGTTCACGTGCCATGCCGCTTTGCGGGTGGGCAAAATCCCAAAAATACCGGAAAGTGTATCGCTGCACCATCTCAAGCAATTCCTCATCGCTGAAGACATGTGTGGTTGCCGTCAGGGTATCGGAAAAGGGTCCGATCATGCCTCCTTCGGCGAGGGTACGTATGGCGTATTGTCTGGAAATGCCTGCTCCCTCATCACCTGTCCAGTCGATGTAGGTTTCGTTACCGGGTCCAAGCGCTTTAAGTAAACTGAAACTTTGCCCGCCGTTGTCGGAGCGGAACAATTGGTAGCCGGTCACACTTGTGGCACCGGAACCTTGCCAGTGCAATTCAATGTGACTGTCGAATCCTTCAGCAGCAAAAGATGACGGAGGCGCCTGGGCAAAAAGGCATCCCAGCGGAAACAACAGCAGCGTACTCAGGTGTATGTTTGTTTTCATGTAATTCGTTGTGGCATGTTTACAACGGTTTCCAAAAAGAAAAAAATATTTTGGAACCATTATTTTTTCCAGCATGAAATTAGGCTAAAAAGCCAAGAGGTGTGTAAAACAGCACCTCACCACTACTACACCACAACAAAAAAAAGCTGGAAAAGATCAATAATTGATCATAAACTCGGTCAGATTGGCTTCTTCGGGCAACCCTAATTTTCGCCGAAGGCGGTAACGCTTGTTTTCTACGCCCCGAACGGAGATGTTCAGCAGCGGTGCAATCTCTTTTGACGCCAGGTTCATCTTTAAATAGGCCGCCAACCGGAGGTCGCCGGGTGTCATATCCGGGAAGTCGTGCATCAATCTTTTGAAAAAATCGTCGTGCACAGCATTAAACGACGTTTCAAAAATTTCCCAGTCGTGATCACTTTCAAGATGGGCGTCTATTTCCCGCACGATCCTGCTCATGGCACGCGGATCATTTTTGGATTCGAGCAACGTATCTTTCAAATGCTGCAATACCTCATTTTTACGAATGAGGTTTAAAGCCGCGTTCGACAATTCCTTGCTCTTGTTGTCGACCTCCAAAGCCAGCATTTCCCGTTCTGCCTCGGTGCGTTGCCGTTCCAGTTCCCGACGATTTTCTGCCTCCAGTTTCTCGCGTTGTTTTTCGAGCCTTTTTTGGTTGATCTTTTCAATTTGGTAGATGATGCCCAAAAACAACAAAACATACACCACCCATGCCCCAAGGGAAAGGTACCATGGCGGCGCTATGCGAAAACGCACCGTTGTTTCGGGTCCGTCGGCACTGTTGCGTACCCTGAATACATAGGCTCCCGGAGGCAGGTTGCTGAATTCTTTTTCAGGTTCGGTTTGTCCGTCAGACCATTCATCCGTCAAACCTTCCAGTTTCCAGAAATACACGGGCGCCTGGTCGAACGAAGGTGTTGCAAACCGCAGTTTCAAAGAATTGTCGCGATACGGCAATGTATTGGTTTCCAGTTCGGATGTACTAAGTACGCGTCCGCTAACCGGCAAATATACCCAGCGAATCAGCGCAGCTACGTCCGATTTTTTACCATTCTCCGGGGTAAAAGGGCGCATGTTTGCAAATCCGTTTTCCAGGCAAAAGAGGTAATCGCCGTTGCTTAGGACAACAATGTTTTCATACCCCGGAACCAGGGAAAGGTTCCAGTGGTTCACTACCCTCCCCTTTTGGACCAGACTTACGTTTTTGTTGTCGACTACAAAATAATCGCCCGTTTTTCCGGCAATCCACTTGACAGGTTTTCCTGATTGACCCAAGGGTTCGAAATGGGTTTTACCATCACTTCTTTCGCGCATCAGGTAGGGACCGGCTGCTGAATTCAGCACCAGCGAGTCGTTTAGTTTGCACAAATCCAGCTGGTAATCGCCGGGCAGACCTTCGTTTTTTGTAAACAATTGTATTTCCTCCACCCGCATCCAGTCGGCACTAAGTTTTAACCTGAACAGTCCGCGGTTGGGATGTACGCCCCAAATGTTTCCCCGTGTGTCGAAAGTAATTTCTTTCAAAGGCTCGCTGAACCCTTCCACCCTGGTTGCTGTTCCCCACATGCCTGCGGTGTTTTTCCGGTAGAGCACAATTCCGGTGTACGTGCTTTGCAAAAGCAGGTCTTCCCGGCCGGGTACGGGTTGAAAACACCAGCCTCCTGTAATGTCCGACAAAGAGACTGCCTTGTTGTTTTGAATGCGGAAGGTGCCGTTGTTGTGCCCGCACAACAATTGGCCATCGTATACCGCAAGTTGCCATACTTGTCCCTGGGTGCCTTCAATAGCTCTAAAACCATCCTGTTGTTGTACAAAAACACCCTGGTTGCTGCCCAAATACAGGGCGCCCTGCCAGTAGGCTGCCGTGTAAACCGTACCGATGCGTCCTGGAGGATCGTTAAAAAAACTCAGTGAAGCTTTCAATACAGCATAATCGATGCCCCTGTCGAGCCCGATCCAGAGGTTGTTGCTTTGGTCTTCCTGGAGCGACAAAACCGTATTGTTTTGCAAACCGGAGGGCTGGTTGAGGTGAAAACGCAGCTTTCCGGCCTGGTCGAGTATGTAAACTCCGTTGCGGATGGTACCTACTGCCCAACCGCCTTGTTTAAGCTCTACCGCTTTGTTGAGTTGGAAACGTTTGAAATCTTCATTCAATGGATTTTTCCATGCAATACATTGTTCGTTTTCAAAAGTATAAATGCCGAATCGGTCGGTACCTATCCACAATGCACCGTTCGGACCTCGTGTAATAAACTGTACAATGTTGCCTGCCAGGGTTTCACTGCCTTTTAAAAATCGGAATGTATTGTCCGGAAGCAGCTCGTACAGTCCCCGCCCAATCACAGGCAGGTATACGCGCCCATCTATGTTTTGGGCAAACATGATGGCTGCCGGAGGTTTGATCACCATCACGGTTTTGTAATCGTACCGATAAACGGTTGAAAAAGATTGGAAAAGTACGTAGCCGGGCATGGCCACGATGTGCCATATCTCCTCTTTATCAACCAGGTCGGCCTGTACGTTGCCCGACAGCGAGGTGTACACCAGTTTCCCTGTACCCAGTGAATCGAACCAATATCCGAACTCGGCAAAACCACCGCAAAAAATGCGGCCTTCAGGATCGATGGCCAGGGCGCGCAGGGTTTGTTTTTCAGGAAGGTTGTAAAGTTGCCAACGGGAGCCGTCGAAACTGAGCAACCCGCTGTTGTTGCCGGCGTACAAAAAACCTTGAGGGGACTGGGCCAACGCCCAGTTTTGGTTTTGAGCGCCGTAAACATCGGGATTGAAATGACGTACGAGTGGAGATTCCTGCGCCTGGGTAAGGTGTGGGAGCAGGATAAGCGACAAAGCAAGCAAAATGCTTGGCAGGTTGGGGATATTATGTTTGGAATGCTGCACCATTTCAGGATCAATCAACACATGGGTGCAAATAAAGCCCTGAAAAAGCGAAATAGGACAGGTTTGATGTGATCTCATTCTGTCGTTTTTCGCCTTTTCAGGGCTTTTTTTCCAACGCTGTGTTGAGGATGCAAGGTAGAACTTCTCTTTCAACCCACCGCCAGCGTTTTTTGGTATTCCTGCCGGAAAATTTCGGGTGACATGCTTGTATACTTTTTAAAGAACCGGGTGAAATACGCATTGTCTTCAAAATGAAGCATGTCTGCAATTTGGGTTACGGTGTAGTCCGAATTGACGAGCAGGCGTTTGGCTTCCAGCACTACCCTCTCGCGGATGAGTTCGCCGGCAGGTTTGCCAAGCACCGAATTGCTGAGGGCATTGAGGTGGTTGGGTGTGATGTACAGCATTTCGGCATAATCGCGTGGAAGGCGTTTTTCCCGAAAGTTTTGCTCTATCAGTTTTTCAAAATTACGCAAAACGGTAAGTTGGTGACGGCTCACTTCCTGTTTGCTGTTTTGTGGCATGGCCCTCGACAAAAGCACCAGCATCTGCATCAGCAGGGCGCGTAAAAAATCGTTCCGAAAATCTGCATCCAGGTGGTATTCGTCGAGCATGCGTTCCATCAAACCGTGTACCTCACTGCAACATTCGGTTTCCAAAACATTGACGGGTTGTCCGCTCACGGTGTTGAACAACGGAAACTCCGCGATGAAGTTGGGGTTGTGGCAGATGGCGGTGAAAAAGCTTTCGTTGAAGTTCACGATGTAGCCCTCCGTACCAGGCAAAAAATGCCAGGAATGAATTTGTCCAGGCGCCATGTAATACACCTGATGCGGTTTTACCGCATACGACTCGAAATCGATGGTATGTTCTCCACCACCTTCCGTAAACAAAACGATCTGGTAAAAGGCATGACGGTGCGGAAACAACAAATCGGGATGGGCACGCGTGAAATCGCTGATGCGCATCACAAGAAATTCAGCCACGCACTGGTCGGCGCCAAGCAGGTTGCAAATGCTGTAGGTTGGGATCTTTTTTGCCATGGCGGAAAAGTCGTAAGTCGTAAGTCGTAAGTCGTAAGTCCACTTATGACTTACGACTTACGACTTGTTAGTGTGGTAATTTATTTCGGAGCAGTCCGTACACCCACGTGCCTGCGACCGCACTGATGATGGCGAGGACCATGATGGTAATGCCGGAGCCAACGAGTGCCATCATCGGGCCGGGGCAAGCGCCTGTGATACCCCAGCCTATGCCGAAGATCAGTCCACCAATGATGTTTCCTTTGTCGAATTTTTTCACTCCAAAGGTAAGTTCTTCACCATCAATGGATTTGGCGCCTGTTTTTTTCAAAATAAAAACGGAAAGCATGCCTACTACTACGGCGCTGCCGATGACACCATACATGTGGAACGACTGGAAACGAAACATTTCCTGGATACGCCACCAGGAGATGACCTCCGTTTTGGTAAGCACGACGCCGAAAAGAACGCCGAACAGCAGATATTTAAGATTTTTCATGACGGAGCAACTTTACAGGGCGAGCAAAATGGGGAGCAGAAAATGGGTGCAAAGGAAACCACCAACCATAAAACTGATGGTTGCCACCAGGGATGGCCATTGCAGCGTGGACAGGCCAAAGATGGTATGACCACTGGTGCAGCCTCCGGCATAACGCGTACCGAAACCAACCAGAAAGCCACCGACGATGACAAATACAATGGTTCGCAACGAACCCAGTTCACTCCAGTTGAAAATTTCCGACGGACCAAGTCCGCTGAACTCCGTAAGGCCAAGTGCCCTTAAATCTTCAATGGTTTGTGGATTGACGACCATTTCACCCGGATTGGCGAGCAAAACGCCACCCACAAAACCTCCGATCAGGATACCACCGACGTAAAAGAGGTTCCAGGATTCTTTTTTCCAATCGTATTGGAAAAAATCAATGCCGGCTGGGAAACAGGATGCGCAAATGTGGCGCAGGGAGGAGGATATGCCAAGCGATTTGTTACCTGCAATAAGCAGCAAAGGAACAGCTAATCCAATAAGCGGCCCGCCTATGTACCAGGGCCAGGGTTGAGACAAAAATTCTAACATGACTTCAAAATGTTTGACGGTTCGATAACTTAGCAACGAAGTAACACAATTCTCTTTACATCATGCCTTTCAGGATAAAATTCCAGTAAAGCCGTGGTAAAACCTGTGTTTTGAGCAGGTACATGCTCAGTCGTTCCTTGCTTTGATCGAACGGGAAGGTCTCTACCCGTTTGTTTTCATAGTCAAATTCGGCCATCACCAGTTTGCCGTAACCGGTAACCAGTGGACAGGAGCCGTAGCCATGGTATTGATCCGGCGAAGGTTTCTGATGATAAATCTGACTAACCAGTTGCTCCACAAGTACGGGAACTTGTTTGCGTACGGCTGCTCCGGTTTTGGCATTGGGGGTACTGGAAGCGTCGCCCAGAGCATAAATGTTGGAGAAACGCACGTGCTGAAAAGTGAACTTGTCCACGTCGATCCAACCCAGTGGGTTGCCGGGCACTGCGAGTGGACTGCTTTTGATAAAGTCGGGTGCGCTTTGAGGCGGCGTGATGTGGATCATATCGTAGGTATCCTGTACCTGATCAACCACCTGACCATCTTTGTACACATCAAAAATGGCAATTTTTTCCTGCGCTTTGACCTCCACCAGGTTGTGAAAAAAGTGGGTTTGGATGCCGTAACGAGCAATGACTTTTTCCAGGGTTTCGCGGTATTCCTTGATGCCGAAGATCATACTTGCGGCGGAATAAAAGTGGACCTGAACATCACCAAGTACGCCGTGTTTGCGCCAGTAATCGCTCGACAGGTACATGGCTTTTTGCGGAGCGCCGCCGCATTTGATGGGCGTATTGGGATTGGTAAAAATCGCCTTGCCTTTTTTGAGGTTGCTTATCAGTTCAAAGGTATACGGAGCCGATTGGTAACTAAAATTCGATGTGATGCCGTACTTGCCAAGGTTGCCTTCAAGGCCTTTGATTTTGTTCCAGTCCAGTTGAATGCCCGGAGCTACTACGAGGTAATCGTAGGAATAACGTTTTCCGGAAGCCGTTACGATGGTGTTGTTTTCAGGTTCAAAGGAAGCTGCCGCGTCGTGTATCCACTCAACTTTGGCAGGCATCACCGATGCTTCGGTGCGTTCGGTGTCGGTTTGATTGTAAACGCCGCCACCAACCAGCGTCCATGCGGGTTGGTAGTAGTGTTTTTCAGATGGTTCGACGATGGCGATGTCGAGTTTCCCGTCTTTGCGGAGCAATTGGGCTGACAAAGCGATGCCGGCGTTGCCGCCGCCGATGATGAGTATCTGGAAATGGGTTTTCATAAGTCGATCATTGAATTGATGGCTCAAAGGTGGGCAAGGTTACCTTTGCAACGTTATTCATAATCACCTTATGCGTGGTACTTTTCAACGAAAAGGTAAAAAACACAGCAACCCTACGTTTTGTCCTTCAGAATGTTGGGTTTGTATCCAACATTGATGTTGATTACATCAAGCTTCTTTTTTCACCAACTCATCCATAACACGTTGCAATTCAATGGCCGATGCCATGCCTGTTTTGCGCCACTGCGGTTTGCCGTTCTGGAATACGATCAGGGTCGGGATAGAACGCACGTTGAATGCGGAGGCAACCATCGGATTTTTGTCAACATCCACCTTGTATATGGTAGCGGATTCGCCCATACGGCGTTTTACATCTTCAAGAATGGGCGCCATGGCTTTGCACGGACCACACCATTCGGCGAAGAAGTCTACGAGCACTGGTTTGTCGGAACTGATCAATTGTGTAAAGGTCATAACTTTATTTTTTAGTTTAAACAGGGCACAAAGTTGAAGCTTTGGTGAAAATCCCGGGTAGGACAGCACAGCGACTTTGTGGTACTTTTCAAAGAAGACAGGTTAAAAAACCATTTTGGTGACAAGTGTCAGACCTCCCGCTGACCTTGCTCATGCCTAAAATGCTGTCAAACCGGCCAATTTTACATCCGAATTCAACTCATCTATGAAGCATACGACTGCCCTGTCTCCCGCCAAACCTGCGCCAGATGCTCAGTTGGCCTGTTACCATTGCCACGACGTTTGTCCAAACGATAAATTACACCTGGAGGACAAATACTTTTGTTGTGAAGGTTGTCAACTCGTTTACCAGATCCTCAACGAGAACGACATGTGTCAGTATTACAGGCTCGACGATCAACCGGGCCTGTCGCTGAAAAACCGGCGTGATGCACGTGCATACGCCTGGCTCGACGACAAAGAAGTTCGCGACAAACTAATCCGCTACGCCGATGCGCAACAAACGCACGTCGTATTTTACCTGCCAACGATGCACTGCGCATCCTGCATCTGGTTGCTCGAACACCTCTACAAACTGGATGAAGGCGTGCACCACTCGTCCGTTAATTTTCTCAAAAAAGAGGTCACCATCCAGTTCGACGAGTCGGTAACCAACCTTCGGAAGCTGGCTTCCCTGCTCGATAGCCTGGGTTACCCGCCCGAGATCAACCTTGGCGATGTAGAAGGCACAACCCAAACACGCATCGACCGCAGTTTGTACTACAAAATAGGTGTTGCAGGTTTTGCTTTCGGCAACATCATGCTGTTGAGCTTCCCGGAATACCTCGGTCTTGAAAAGGAACACGAAGCATGGTTTTTTAATGTTTTCGGATACCTCAATCTGGTCCTTGCGCTGCCGGTACTGTTGTACAGCTCCCGCGACTATTTCATTTCTGCCTGGAACGGCCTGCGCCACGGACACCTCAACATCGACGTTCCTCTGGCCCTGGGTATGGTCATGCTTTTTGGCCGCTCGGCATGGGAAATCATCGGCGGAGATGGAGCCGGTTACATGGATTCTTTCGCCGGATTGATCTTTTTCCTGCTTACAGGCAAGTGGTTTCAGCACAAAACCTACGACCACCTTTCATTTGAACGCGACTACCGCTCTTATTTCCCTGTGGCGGCAAGTGTAAAACAACCCGGCGGACAGGAACAAACCATACCGGTTCAAAAACTTTCGCCAGGCGACATCATCATCATACGCCATGGTGAACTCATTCCTGCGGATGGTATTTTGCTGAAAGGCAATGCGCAGATCGATTACAGTTTCGTAACGGGGGAATCTTTGCCCGTAAGCGTAAACAGCGGCGAACGCATGTTTGCCGGAGGCAAGCAACAAGGTGAAACCATAGAAATCAGCCTTACCCGCAAAGTTTCCACCAGTTACCTCACCCAACTGTGGAACGACGACGCTTTTAAAGATAAAAGCAAAAGCCACGCAAGCCTGCTCGCCGATCGTGCCGGAAGGTATTTCACCACCCTTATTTTGGGCGTAGCCAGCCTTGCTTTCCTGTATTGGGCGCCGCAAAACATCACCACGGCCGTAAACGCCTTTACCGCCGTACTCATCATCGCTTGTCCATGCGCGGTGGCCTTATCCATTCCCTTCACCATGGGCAACGTGTTGCGTATCCTTGGCCGCAACCGTTTTTACGCCAAAAACACCCAGGTTTTGGAAAACCTGCATACCCCCGACAGGGTGGTTTTTGATAAAACGGGTACGATCACCAAAATTGCCACCAACAGCGTGCGGTTTAAACCCCTTGAAGGACAACCAGTTTTGAAAAACAGTGAAATGGCGCTGGTAAAAACCCTGGTGTTCCAAAGCAACCACCCTGCCAGCAGACAAATCGCTGAATCCATGGGCGACGTTCCGGTGGGTCAGGTGACCCACTTTGAAGAAACCAGCGGCAAAGGTATTCAGGCAGAAATTGAAGGCAAAAAATTGCTTCTTGGTTCCGCAGCTTTTGTTGTTCCCGAAATGAAAGAAAACCCTGGCGTTTTCGTTCAAATAGATGGCGTAGTGCGTGGCTTTTTTGAAATCAACAACCGTTACCGCGAAGGATTGGACGGCGTGTTGCGTTATTTTGCCGGTAAAAATGTGGACGCGTCGCTGCTTTCGGGTGACAACGACCGTGAAGCCAAAGCACTCAGTCCGATGTTTAAAGGAAACATGCGTTTCAACCAGGCGCCGGGCGACAAATTGACCTATGTAAAAAGCCTTCGTGAAAACGGACACAACGTACTTATGTTCGGCGATGGACTAAACGACGCCGGCGCCCTGCAGCAAAGCAACATCGGTATTGTGGTGGCCGAAAACACCAACAACTTTACACCTGCCTGCGATGCCATCGTACACGCTGATGAATTCGAACGCTTGCCGGACTTTTTCGACCTCGCCAAATGGGGTGTCAACACCGTAAACAGAGCTTACCTTCTGGCAGGCGCCTACAACGTCGTTGGCCTGAGTTATGCTGTAACGGGCACCTTATCACCCGTCATAGCAGCCATCTTAATGCCGTTGAGTTCTGTGAGCATCATCCTGTTCGGCTACGGTATGACCTATTGGAAAGCCTGGAAAATGGGCTTGATGGAATCTTAAAACTTGCCAAAAACTACATCAAAATGAAACTTGCAATATTGCCCGAAATGCAGCTCAGCGAACTTCAAAACGCTTTCAGTCAGCAATTCCCTTACCTGAATCTGATGTTTTTTACCAAACCGCACGAAGCATACAAAGCAAGTCCGGCCAAATTTATGATCACAGACCAGGACACGAAGCTTTCTGTCCTTGAAAACATAGATGCGCCTGAAGCCATTTACCTCGAGCCAGAAATGCCTACCTGGCAGGTCGAACGTCTTTTTGAAGAACTTTTCGGACTGCATGTACAGGTTTTTCGCAAATCGGGAAGCACCTGGCTTGCAACCAGCAAAAGCGATGACCTGAGCCTCGAACAACAAAACGCCAAAGGGCGCGCGAGCGAACATGTAGACTTTTTACCCCCCGATGAAATGGATTATCGGGATAAGGATTAAGAGCCTGGAATCTAAGCTATACCAAAACTTAACTCCGCAACCACGCCCGAAACGTTGGGTTTTTCGTAAATAGCGTCTTCTTTTTCTTTTACCTGCCATTCAAATGCAAGGCCATGAAAACCATTCTTTTTCCCACCGATTTTTCGCAATGCGCATCCAACGCCATGACACACGCCCTGGAACTGGCATCACGCCAAGGTGCTGAGTTGATCGTGTTGCACGTCGTTTTTCCGAACGAAGGCGTCGACAACAACGTTTACAACGCTTTCTGGACCGACGATTATCTGGTTCAGCGTGAAAAGGGTTTGAAAGACTGGATCCGTAGAAAACAACGCAAGCCGGAATACAAAAAAGTAAAAATCACACCCATGACACAAATTGGTTTTCCTGTTGCGTCCATCAGTGAAACGGCAGAAAACCACAAAGTCGACCTGATCATCATGGGTACTACTGGGGCAACGGGCATGCGTGATGTTTTGCTTGGCAGTGTAGCCGCAGGTGTTATGGGCAAATCACCCACGCCTGTACTGGTCATTCCCAAAAAGTCGACCTATACCCCCATGCGCAATGTGGTTATGGCCACCGATATGAACATGCGCATCAGCGATGCTTCCAAGGAGATGTTGCACAAATGGCTCAAGCTTAATAAGAGTCAATTACACATGGTGCATATCCTGGACAAGCCAGGTGAGCATACGGATAAAAACCGCGAAAAAATCCTGATCGAAAAGCTGGGTGTCACACCCAAAGATTTCCACTACCTGCACGATCGCGATGTACCTCAGGCCATTTCCGTTTTTATGGAGTCCCTTGATGCACAGGCACTTGTTTCAGTTGCACGCGACCACAGCCTGCTCCACCGATTGTTCTTCGACAGTGTTACACGCAAGCTGGCCCACCGTGTTCGAACGCCCATGCTCGTGTTGCACGAGCATGCCTGATGAACAACATCTTTTGGCATGATGTAGGTCATGGTACAGCCTGAAAACAGCCTTTATCTTTGAACCATTGAAAGAACAAAGTTAAACCAGACACCGTCAAAGGATGATGGTTACAACATAAAAGACAAGACAAAAGAGAATAAGGGTAGTTTTTCTGTTATTCAATGCTCCGACTGCAACAGCCGGGGCATTTTTTATTTAAGAGCATGCTCTAAGCAACCTGCCTGTCGCCTGTGATTTGCCTTCCCGGACGACGGTCCATCGGGAACAACCTTCTTACCAGTTGGAGCGGCGAAAAAGGCGCCAATGGGTCCATAACTTCTACAAATACCAGTTTCATGTTGCGAACAACACTTGAAACAGCAATGACCAAAACAATGGTTTTTTTTCCATCTCCACGAATTTGCATCACCCTGTCCAGGCGCCAGTCGTCCGACTGCAAGGCATCGTTTGAAAGTTCAGCGATGCGGGTATCGGCCAGGCGGTAACCATATTGCGTTAGGGATTCAAGTATTTCCGGAAGCGATTTGTTGTTTATCATAGGTGCAAAAGTGGATGTTGATTGATCAAACGACCACAGTAAACTGAACGTTGCTGTTGTCGGGAATATTACCTTTTAGAGAAAAAAGAATTTAAAAGTAATACTATTATTCACTTAAACAAGGTTGACCCTAAAGTAGTTTAACTATCATTGCGTTTTTTGTGTTACTTTTGACTTCAAATAGCAAATACATGCAATTCCAGATAAGAATTCAGGCGGGCGAAAGGTTGGCGCTTCGGGATCCGGAAGACACCACGCTGGGCCGCAACATTGTGCGCCAGGGACTGGTCCTTATGCACCAGCTTGGTTTTGAACACTTTACATTTAAAAAGCTGGCAGAGGCCATCAACACTACCGAAGCCAGCATTTACCGCTATTTCGAAAACAAACACCGCCTGCTCCTGTACATTTTAACCTGGTATTGGAATTATCTGGAATATCTGGTCGTGTTTACCCTGCAAAATCTTCAAGACCCGGAGCAAAAAATCAAAAAAGTAATCGAACTGCTGGTCAACGAACTTCCAGACGAAATGGACCAGTCCGGGCTCGACAAACAAGCTCTTTACCACATCGTTATTGCCGAAAGCAGCAAGGTTTACCTGACCCGCGAGGTGGAAGAAATCAATAAAAACCAACTTTTTAAGCCTTACAAAGACCTTTGCGCCCGCATAGCCACTCTTTTCCAGGAATACAACCCCGCTTACCCCTACCCCCACTCTCTTGCAAGTACGGTGGTTGAAACTGCACACTTTCAGTATTTTTTCATGAAACACCTCCCTCGCCTTACGGATTTCAACACTGATCCTAAGGTCAGCAACATTGAAGCATTTTTGGAAAATTTGGTTTTTTCAGCGATTAGGAAATAGCAGGCAGTGGTCAGTGACCACTGACCACTGATCACTGATTTATCCACCACTTCCTCAGCTGCGCCTGCTCGGGCGTTGGGTTGCGTACCAGGGAAACGTTGAACTTTTGACTGTCGACCACGATGCCTGCCTTAAGCAAGGCTTCTTCCAGAGGCAGCCGTTCCGAACCTTCAACATAACGACTGAAAAATTCGCGTATTTCCGGGTAGGTCATGTCGGCAATCACCTGGTAAAGGTCTGCATCAACGAAAGGTTTGTCGGGTCCGTAACGGGCCGACAAATCGCGCATCAGATCCCTTGTACCGTATTTGCCATGTGAGCGCTGGCGAAGTTCCAGGTCGAGCAACAAACACACAAAAGTACCTTTCAGGTATACGTTGTAGTACTGATCCTGACGTTCCATGGCCTCAAGACTAAGTTTTTCCAAAGGCAACGCATCGTCGAATTTGCTCATTTGTTGTAGCTTGTCAGCAATTTTCTGAAGGAAACTTCGAAACCCGTCATCCATACCCTGCCACACCGGCATGTGTATGGTGGCGTACTCCGTCATGCCTTCGTACAACCACAAATGGCGCGACATGGTGGGCTGTACAAAGTCGTATTCCTGGATGTTTTCGGAGTGAATGTTCAGGGGGGTAACAATGTGGAAAAACTCATGACTGGCCAGTCCGTATACAAAATCGCCCACAGCACCCGAATCGAGCGGACATTGCAAAAGACATAAGGTAGAGGTAGCGTGTTCAAGCCCGTCGCCTGAGTAACTGTTCGGGCTGCCCAGTGCGTGGTACATCATGAAACAATATGCATCCACAGGAAGCTTTCCACCCAGGTAAGCAGCCTGGTTGCGCAGGAGGGGCTCTATGTTGTTGGCAATACCTCGCGCCAGTTTTTGGCCCGTGTTGGAAAAAGCAGCAACACAAACATCCGTTTCGCCGATGTGCAACCACACGGTATCGGGGCGTGTGTACAGAATGGGGTTGTCCACCAGTTCCCGGTAACTGTCGGCCCGAAAAACATCCATGTTGTACGTGCTTTTTCCCCGGTGCAGGGTTGTGGCGCCGTACCAGTCTCCCGGCCTGTAAACATCCAGTTGCACCGGCAGGTTGGACTGGCCTTCAAAGTACCCGATAAGGCTGTTGTGGTTGATGACCGCAAAGGAATCGAAATGGAACGAACTCTCGGCCGAGCGGTAAAATCCCTCACGGTATTTTTCGTCAAATTCATCCCAGCCATCGTCCACATGGTACCTGATTTGTGCCAGTTCATCGGCATTGCGGATTCGGAAACGGTGCGGTTCCGGACGTTCCACCTCAAGCGCCCTGCCGCTGGCATCGTAAGCTTTCAGGTTGTTTACGTTTTCTGCAAAATGCATGGTACCGTAAATGCCGGGCACGATGCGGGGAAACAAAAAATCGATCACTTCCTTATCCTGTTTGGGTGTTTCCAATTGTACGTACACCTTATCGTTTACGATGGTCAAAAGGTCGATTTTGTAATGCATCAACGGTTTCGGAGCCTGTGCAACGGTCGCTGTGATGTTTAAAAGAAATAAACAGAAGATGTTTGTTGCTCTCACTTTTGATAAAATCATTTTAAAATTTCTGAAAATCAGGATCAAAATTTGCCCACCACAGCCACCGTTTTTTTCACTTTTTGCACCTCTCCTTCGGGTGAAAAAATTTCCATAAACAAGACGTAAATACCCGGCCGGACCAAAGCGCCGGCGTCGTCATCGCCGTCCCAGCGCAATTGCCCGGCTGTGTTTACCAAAGACTGGCGGATAAGCTGCCGCACCGGTATGCCCCAACTGTCAAAAACCGTCAAGGTTGCAGCGTATCCACTGGAGGGGGTGTTGTATTGTATTTCCAAAAAATCCTCCCTGCCGTCGCCATCGGGTGACAGTCGGTTGACCGGCAAAACCACAAGTTCGTTGCTGTTTGTAGTTGGACTACTTTTTTGACTGTTGGGTTGCGTAGGTGTGCCCGGGAGCCCGGAAACAAATTGAGCTGCCGAGGTCCAGTTGGATGCAAGATTGGTCTGCTGCTCCATATCAAGCCGCTCCAACGGCACGCCTTCGCGATCGCTGCCGCCAAGCAGGTTGTTGTGGTATGCCTCGTCGTAATCAAACCCGTCCACAACCAAGTTGTCAGAACCATCGCTCCACAACAAAGCGATGTTGCCCTTTTCATCGGGTAAAGAAGGCAGGTTTTGTTCAAAAAGACGGTTTGGATCCACATTGGCATACCGGTCGAGCACATACGAACGGTCGGAACTCAAAGCCATGTAATCTCCCGGCAAAAACAAACGTTCGTGGTGCAGGGGCGTTGCACCGTTGGCATCGCCGGAGTTGTCCAGAAAAAAGCCGTTCCAGGAGAAAATCTTTTCGCTTCGGTTGTACAACTCCACATAATCCGAACCACCCGAAAGAGGATTAAACAGGATTTCACTAAAAACAACATCACCTGCTTCCGGTTTTTCAGGCAATCCAAACAAAAGGGTATCGGAGACGAGGGAGGCATTTCCAGCGCAGTCGACCAAACCATTCAGGATGATCAGGCGGTACACGATGCCTGTTTGAAGATCTTCACCCACGGACAGGGTCAACTGGCTTTTATCCTCCGCCGATAAAGCAACCGACACCACGACCATCGCAGGTTCAAGCTCGTATTGCCCGGTAAGCACAGCTGAAGATTGGTCGAGACCTTCGCTGAAACGCAGGGAAAGTTCGGTTGTAGAGGTTGTAAAAACCGACAAAGCCTTTGGTGGCACTGTATCGGAAAAACCATCAAACGAAGCGTTGACCATCCCCGGTGTACCGCCTCCGATGGACAAGGAACAGGAACGCCAGTTGGCAGCGCCGAGGCAAGGTGAGGTTGGATCGATGCGTTCGAGCGACCAGCCGCCATCCTGTTTGGATGCGTCGTCGTGCCAACTGCCGGTGTAAGCCACCTGGTCGATGATGGAGCCGTCGGCAAGGTAGATCCTGATCAAATCTCCGTCGTTGTTCAAAGATGGCAAACCCGGCACGGCAAGTGCCTGAATACCCGCGGCAACCAGTACTGCCGCATTTGTTGGGGAAGCCAAAACCACAAAAGAGCCAGGAGTGAGTACGCCGGCAGGCAAAGTCAGCGGACCTGAGCCATCGTCCAAAAGTAGGTTTGAAAGTTCAAGGTATTTTGCAGAACGGTTGTAAAGCTCAATCCACTCCACCTCGGGCAATCCGGCAGAAGGTGATGGATCGGCCATGATTTCGTTGATCAATACGTCGTATTCCACCGCCTTCTCAACGGCGACATGGTCAAAAGACAACGTTTGTAATGCGGCTACGTTTCCGGAAGGATCGGTCATGCCCTCGCAATGGATGGTGTAACTGCCTGTGTAAAAAGGTTGATTAAACGTCAGTTGAACGGTTTTCCCATCGCCCTGAAGGACGGCTTGTAAGGGCATATCGCCTTGGGGCAACAAAATGTAACGGGATTCGTCGGTGGCCACCGTTGTATCGGGCAGCTCATTAAAGGTTAGTAAAAGTTGCTGTTGTCCAGAAACAGCAACCGATTCTAACACAGGCGGCATTACATCGGGCAAATCCGCTTCGATACTCAGGTTATCAAAATGAAATTTGGTGGTACGCGTCGCCGTGTAAACGCATCCAATACCGAAGTACCTGTTGGCGCCCGCACCGTAGGTTGCATCCGTTGCAAAAAGTTCGGAGGTGTAGGTTGGTCCACCGGAAGGTTCAAAATCCACAGACCACTCCCCCAGCCCACTGCGCCGGATGATCAACGAGCATGAAAGCGTGTCGGCAGCTACGAGTCCGGGCGTACCGGTGGCCAGCAACGTGGCTGTTCCGCCATCCTGCCTGAACAATTTCAAAGCATCGGCGCTGCCGTTTTCACCTATTTCCAAAAAATACCCGTTGGCAACGGACAAATCGGGGGCATCAGCCAGAAGGTACAACCGAAGGCGGTTGGTTGCCGATGGCGCAAAACCCAGTTGCACCCCGAGCCGCCAAACTGCGCTGTCGGGCATTGCCAGGGGCACCACAACCGCCGAATTGCCGGCGGCCGGAGCATTTAATTGCAGTTTTTTTAAGGAATTTACCTGAAAATGGGAAAGGTCTCCGGACCAGGCGGGGTTGCTCGTAATTTCGCCGTCGGAAAAATCGTCGGAAACCTGTGCCGTCAACATGTTGCCCCAAAAGAAGCAAATGGACAGGCAATAAATTAGACTGCGCTTGAGTTTGCACATGCCGATATGGTGTTTTTGTTTTCGATTCAAATATACAAAAAATCATGCGTTATACTTTGTTGATTCCCCTCCTGTTTTTCCTTTTTTGCAAACGGGAAGTTTTCGACGTACACGTAACGTCCCCCGCGGCGGGGTTGCTGGAAAAACCTTCTCCCGGCAGCCGGGTAGTTGCCAATTTATCCCTGGATGACGGATTGACGGACCTCGGCGAGGTAAGTGGTTTTGAATCGTCGCTTGGCACCGGACAAACCGAAAAAACCATGCCCTGGATCGAAGTGGAAAACCGGCAGGGACAAAAGGGCTGGGTTTGGATGGGTTGGGTAAGTCCGTTACAGGGCGACAGCGCCGCCTGGGTCCGGAACAAAAGGTTGCTGTGCTACCTCGGAAAGGAGGTTTACAAACAATACCAGCAGGTTCAAGAGTTGCACGGACAACTTACACCGGCGCTCCACTACCAACGCTCGATGCAATTGCGCGACAGCATGGTTTACGCTTTGCACCACAGACCCGATGCGGGCAAAACCACGTCGTCGGCCAATTGGGTTTGGCTTACGGAGGCCATGCCTGGTTTTGTGTTGCAACGCATTGACCAGGGCTCCCGACCGTACCTTTTTGCCGATTACAAGTACTGGCGTCGGCGGGCTTTAAACACGGCTGAAACCACCGACGATCTGTTTTTTGAAACCATGTTCGCCATGTTCCCAGCCGACAGCATCGAGTCGTTTTTTCCGGTTTGGACCATTCAAACCGACGAAAACGCTGGTTGCAGCCAACTGGGTTTGGGCAACCACATCAGCATGCTTCAACGTATCGATGAAGCTTTGACAGCATGTCCTGAATTTGAACCGGAGCTGATCAAAGTGAAAAACCTTTTGCTGGAAGATATGCTTGGTAAGGATGTTTGTTATTGGCAAACTGAAAAGAAAATTTTAACTGAGTTAAATTTAATAATAGAAAATAACTACAAATGCCTCACCTCCCGCGATGTATTGGCGCTTAAAGCCCGGAAACCGATGTTTGAAAACCCTCTGGCCAACGGTATTCGTGTGAATTTGCGTGCAGGAGAAGTAGATTAAAGTTAGTTTTGCCGCAAACAACCCAACTATGGACAAAATGATAGCACGCTTCTCCACCCAATTGGAAGAAGCCCTCGGTATTGCCGAAAAAACGACCATCAAAAAACATACTTCACCCTACCGCTCCATTTTCATATCCGGACTTGGCGGCAGCGGCATCGGTGGCAATTTTGTGCAGGAACTCACACGTGAACACTGCAAACTGCCCATCGTGGTCAGCAAAGGTTACCAGGCACCTGCCTGGGTGAACAAACATACCCTCGCCATCTGTTCCTCCTACAGCGGCAACACGGAAGAAACACTCAGTACTTTCCACCAACTGCTCGGAACCGGCGCACACATCGTGTGTGTATCCTCGGGAGGTAAACTGATCGAACTTGCAAAGCAGCACAACCTCGATTACGTTCAGTTGCCCGGTGGCTGGAGCAGTCCGCGCGCCTGCCTCGGCTACTCCGTCGTAGCCCAACTTGGCGTTTTGCGTGCGCTTCGCCTCATTCCCGGCAAACTGCTTTCGCAAATCAAAGGCGCCCAAAAACTCATCGTTAAAGAGGAAGCCGATCTGAAAAAGAAGGCATTAAAAATTGCCCAGTTCCTGGTGGAAAAAACGCCAGTGTTGTACACGGCCGACCACAACGAAGCCGTCGCCATACGCTGGCGCCAGCAAATCAACGAAAACGCCAAAATGCTGTGCTGGCACCACGTCGTGCCCGAAATGAACCACAACGAACTCGTCGGCTGGCGCAACAACCGTCCGGAAATCGCCGTGATCTGGTTGAGGAACAAAGACGATTACGAGCGTACTTCCATCCGCATGAACATCAACAAGGAAATTGTGGAACATTTCACTTCAACGTCCATCGAAGTGTGGTCCAAGGGCAAAAACCAGATCGAAAGGGCGTTTTACCTTGTTCATTTCGGCGACTGGGTTTCTTACTTCCTCGCCGACGTACGCAACGTGGATTCCATCGAAATCAAGGTCATCGAGTACCTCAAGGGTGAACTGGCCAAAGTTTAATCCGTCGATTCCAGACTTCGGTTATCTTAAAAATGATGTTTGTTTACCTTTGGGTCGAACAAACACTTAAGAAGTATTTTCATGGGTATGAACCAAATCACCTTTGACACAAGAGCTGCAGCACAGTTCATTCAACCATCCGAATGGTCGGCCATCGAACCTCAGGTCAGCGCCGCAGCAAAGCTTCTTGAACGCCGCAAAGGCCCCGGTAACGAGTTTTTGGGCTGGCTTGACCTGCCGGTAAAATACGACCGCGCCGAATACCGCCGCGTTTTGGCTGCCGCCAAAAGGATTCAAAAACAAGCGGAAGTTTTGGTAGTTATCGGCATCGGAGGCTCCTATCTTGGTGCAAAAGCCGCGCTTGATTTTTGCGGACATCACTTTTACAACAACCTCACGTCCAAGGGCCGCCGGCAGTGGTTGGGAAAAAACCTTCCGGAAATTTATTTTGCCGGCACCAACCTCAGCAGCGCTTACCTCACGCACCTGATCGAACTCATCGGCGATCGTTCGTTCGCGATCAACGTCATTTCCAAATCGGGTACCACCACCGAACCCGCCATTGCTTTCAGGCTTTTTAAAAAAATCCTGGAGTCCAAATACGGCGTCGAAGAAGCCCGCAAACGTATCTACGCCACCACCGACAGTCACAAAGGCGCCTTAAAAACCCTTGCCGATCAGGAAGGTTACGAAACGTTTGTAGTACCCGACGATGTTGGCGGACGGTTTTCCGTGCTCACACCCGTGGGTCTGCTGCCCGTCGCGGCAGCAGGCATCGATACCAACGAATTGTTGCGCGGTGCAGCCGATGCGAGGGCTCGTTACAAATCTGCCCCTTTCGAAAGCAACGATGTGTTGCAATACGTAGCTGCGCGCAACATTTTGCTGCGCAAAGGCAAGGAAATTGAACTGATGGTGAATTACGAACCACGCCTGCACTATGTCGCCGAATGGTGGAAACAACTTTTTGGTGAAAGTGAAGGCAAAGACGGCAAGGGCATTTTTCCAGCCAGCGTCGATTTCACCTCTGACCTGCACTCCATGGGACAATACATTCAGGACGGGCGACGGCACCTGTTCGAAACCGTACTCGAAATCACGGACCCAGGTGCAGAAATTGTGTTGGAAAAAGAAACCAGCGACCTCGACGGACTTAATTACCTCGCCGGACTCACCCTCGACGAAGTAAACAAAAAAGCCGCTGAAGGAACAAGGCAAGCCCACCTCGACGGCGGCGTACCCAACCTCACCCTGCACCTTCCGGCAGGCACACCCTACCACCTGGGTGAACTGTTTTACTTTTTTGAAAAAGCCTGCGCCATCAGCGGCTACCTGCTGGGTGTGAATCCTTTTGACCAGCCGGGAGTGGAGGCGTATAAGAAGAATATGTTCAGGCTGTTGGGGAAAAAATCCTGACGTTTTGATTCAGGGTTGACTAAAATGAAAAAACCAAGCGGCTAGCCGCTTGGTTTTTTCATTTTAGTCAACCCTGAATCAAAACGTCAGGATTTTTTCCCCAACAGCCTGAACATATTCTTCTTATACGCCTCCACTCCCGGCTGGTCAAAAGGATTCACACCCAGCAGGTAGCCGCTGATGGCGCAGGCTTTTTCAAAAAAGTAAAACAGTTCACCCAGGTGGTAGGGTGTGCCTGCCGGAAGGTGCAGGGTGAGGTTGGGTACGCCGCCGTCGAGGTGGGCTTGCCTTGTTCCTTCAGCGGCTTTTTTGTTTACTTCGTCGAGGGTGAGTCCGGCGAGGTAATTAAGTCCGTCGAGGTCGCTGGTTTCTTTTTCCAACACAATTTCTGCACCTGGGTCCGTGATTTCGAGTACGGTTTCGAACAGGTGCCGTCGCCCGTCCTGAATGTATTGTCCCATGGAGTGCAGGTCAGAGGTGAAATCGACGCTGGCTGGAAAAATGCCCTTGCCGTCTTTGCCTTCACTTTCACCAAAAAGTTGTTTCCACCATTCGGCGACATAGTGCAGGCGTGGTTCGTAATTCACCATCAGTTCAATTTCCTTGCCTTTGCGCAGCAAAATGTTGCGCGCAGCTACGTATTGCAACACATCGTTGCTTTCGAAAGGGGCAGATTTGTAACGAGCCCTCGCATCGGCTGCACCGCGCAACAATTCGTTGGTATCGATGCCTGCTGCCGCGACGGGCAGCAGACCCACGGGTGTGAGCACGGAAAACCGTCCGCCAACATCGTCGGGTACTACAAACGTTTCGTAACCTTCCTGATCGGCAAGGGTTTTTAAGGCGCCTTTGTGACTGTCGGTGGTGGCGTAGATACGTTTGCGGGCTTCTTCGACGCCGTATTTGGACTCCAGGATTTTTTTAAAAAGCCTGAAAGCAATGGCGGGTTCGGTGGTGGTACCCGATTTGGAAATGACGTTGATCGCGAACGAACGATCGCCGATGAGTTCGATCAGGTGCGTGAGGTAAGCGCTGCTGAGGTTGGTGCCGGCAAAATAAATTTCCGGAAGGTTTTTTCCCAACCACTGCCGGCGGCCCTTGGACGTGAGGTTGTTGTAAAAGTGATGTCCGCAAAAATCAAGCGCGGCTTTTGCACCAAGATAGGAGCCTCCGATGCCGATAACTACCAAAACTTCCGCTTGTTTTTGAATCCTTTTGGCGGCAGCCAAAACGCGGCGGTATTCGGCGCGGTCGTATTTTACCGGCAGGTCAAGCCAGCCCAAAAACTCGTTACCGGGGCCTTTGCGGCGTTCAAGAAGCTTTGCTGCGGCGCTGACCTGAGGTTCGATGGCCGACCATTCGGATGGTTGAATGAACTGTGCTGCAGCTCTTGTGTCAAAGGTGATTTGGTTCATACCCATGAAAATACTTCTTAAGTGTTTGTTCGACCCAAAGGTAAACAAACATCATTTTTAAGATAACCGAAGTCTGGAATCGACGGATTAAACTTTGGCCAGTTCACCCTTGAGGTACTCGATGACCTTGATTTCGATGGAATCCACGTTGCGTACGTCGGCGAGGAAGTAAGAAACCCAGTCGCCGAAATGAACAAGGTAAAACGCCCTTTCGATCTGGTTTTTGCCCTTGGACCACACTTCGATGGACGTTGAAGTGAAATGTTCCACAATTTCCTTGTTGATGTTCATGCGGATGGAAGTACGCTCGTAATCGTCTTTGTTCCTCAACCAGATCACGGCGATTTCCGGACGGTTGTTGCGCCAGCCGACGAGTTCGTTGTGGTTCATTTCGGGCACGACGTGGTGCCAGCACAGCATTTTGGCGTTTTCGTTGATTTGCTGGCGCCAGCGTATGGCGACGGCTTCGTTGTGGTCGGCCGTGTACAACACTGGCGTTTTTTCCACCAGGAACTGGGCAATTTTTAATGCCTTCTTTTTCAGATCGGCTTCCTCTTTAACGATGAGTTTTTGGGCGCCTTTGATTTGCGAAAGCAGTTTGCCGGGAATGAGGCGAAGCGCACGCAAAACGCCAAGTTGGGCTACGACGGAGTAGCCGAGGCAGGCGCGCGGACTGCTCCAGCCACCGGGCAACTGAACGTAATCGAGGTTGTGCTGCTTTGCAAGTTCGATCAGTTTACCTCCCGAGGATACACACACGATGTGTGCGCCGGTTCCGAGCAGTTGGTGGAAAGTACTGAGTGTTTCTTCCGTGTTGCCGCTGTAGGAGGAACAGATGGCGAGGGTATGTTTGTTCACCCAGGCAGGTGCCTGGTAACCTTTGCTGACCACGATGGGCAGTTTGCAGTGTTCACGTGTGAGTTCCTGCACAAAATTGCCACCGATGCCGCTGCCGCCAAGTCCGGATATGAAAATGGAGCGGTAGGGTGAAGTATGTTTTTTGATGGTCGTTTTTTCGGCAATACCGAGGGCTTCTTCCAATTGGGTGGAGAAGCGTGCTATCATTTTGTCCATAGTTGGGTTGTTTGCGGCAAAACTAACTTTAATCTACTTCTCCTGCACGCAAATTCACACGAATACCGTTGGCCAGAGGGTTTTCAAACATCGGTTTCCGGGCTTTAAGCGCCAATACATCGCGGGAGGTGAGGCATTTGTAGTTATTTTCTATTATTAAATTTAACTCAGTTAAAATTTTCTTTTCAGTTTGCCAATAACAAACATCCTTACCAAGCATATCTTCCAGCAAAAGGTTTTTCACTTTGATCAGCTCCGGTTCAAATTCAGGACATGCTGTCAAAGCTTCATCGATACGTTGAAGCATGCTGATGTGGTTGCCCAAACCCAGTTGGCTGCAACCAGCGTTTTCGTCGGTTTGAATGGTCCAAACCGGAAAAAACGACTCGATGCTGTCGGCTGGGAACATGGCGAACATGGTTTCAAAAAACAGATCGTCGGTGGTTTCAGCCGTGTTTAAAGCCCGCCGACGCCAGTACTTGTAATCGGCAAAAAGGTACGGTCGGGAGCCCTGGTCAATGCGTTGCAACACAAAACCAGGCATGGCCTCCGTAAGCCAAACCCAATTGGCCGACGACGTGGTTTTGCCCGCATCGGGTCTGTGGTGCAAAGCGTAAACCATGCTGTCGCGCAATTGCATCGAGCGTTGGTAGTGGAGCGCCGGTGTAAGTTGTCCGTGCAACTCTTGAACCTGCTGGTATTGTTTGTAAACCTCCTTTCCGAGGTAGCACAGCAACCTTTTGTTCCGGACCCAGGCGGCGCTGTCGCCCTGTAACGGACTTACCCAACCCATCCAAACCCAGCCCTTTTGTCCCTGCCGGTTTTCCACTTCGATCCAGGGCATGGTTTTTTCGGTTTGTCCGGTGCCAAGCGACGATTCAAAACCACTTACCTCGCCGAGGTCCGTCAATCCGTCATCCAGGGATAAATTGGCAACTACCCGGCTGCCGGGAGAAGGTTTTTCCAGCAACCCCGCCGCGGGGGACGTTACGTGTACGTCGAAAACTTCCCGTTTGCAAAAAAGGAAAAACAGGAGGGGAATCAACAAAGTATAACGCATGATTTTTTGTATATTTGAATCGAAAACAAAAACACCATATCGGCATGTGCAAACTCAAGCGCAGTCTAATTTATTGCCTGTCCATTTGCTTCTTTTGGGGCAACATGTTGACGGCACAGGTTTCCGACGATTTTTCCGACGGCGAAATTACGAGCAACCCCGCCTGGTCCGGAGACCTTTCCCATTTTCAGGTAAATTCCTTAAAAAAACTGCAATTAAATGCTCCGGCCGCCGGCAATTCGGCGGTTGTGGTGCCCCTGGCAATGCCCGACAGCGCAGTTTGGCGGCTCGGGGTGCAACTGGGTTTTGCGCCATCGGCAACCAACCGCCTTCGGTTGTACCTTCTGGCTGATGCCCCCGATTTGTCCGTTGCCAACGGGTATTTTTTGGAAATAGGTGAAAACGGCAGCGCCGATGCTTTGAAATTGTTCAGGCAGGATGGCGGAACAGCCACGTTGCTGGCCACCGGTACGCCCGGACTCGTAGCTGCCGACACGCTTTCATGCTCGTTGATCATCCGGCGCAGTGGGCTGGGGGAGTGGTCTGTGGATTTTGAACCTTCCGGTGGACCAACCTACACCTCCGAACTTTTTGCAACGGATGCAACCTACGGTGCGGGCGCCAACAGGTACTTCGGTATTGGATGCGTTTACACGGCGACGCGTACCACCAAATTTCATTTTGATAACCTGAGTATCGAAGCGGATTTGCCCGATGTAATGCCGCCTGTGTTAGAATCGGTTGCTGTTTCTGGACAACAGCAACTTTTACTAACCTTTAATGAGCTGCCCGATACAACGGTGGCCACCGACGAATCCCGTTACATTTTGTTGCCCCAAGGCGATATGCCCTTACAAGCCGTCCTTCAGGGCGATGGGAAAACCGTTCAACTGACGTTTAATCAACCTTTTTACACAGGCAGTTACACCATCCATTGCGAGGGCATGACCGATCCTTCCGGAAACGTAGCCGCATTACAAACGTTGTCTTTTGACCATGTCGCCGTTGAGAAGGCGGTGGAATACGACGTATTGATCAACGAAATCATGGCCGATCCATCACCTTCTGCCGGATTGCCCGAGGTGGAGTGGATTGAGCTTTACAACCGTTCTGCAAAATACCTTGAACTTTCAAACCTACTTTTGGACGATGGCTCAGGTCCGCTGACTTTGCCTGCCGGCGTACTCACTCCTGGCTCTTTTGTGGTTTTGGCTTCCCCAACAAATGCGGCAGTACTGGTTGCCGCGGGTATTCAGGCACTTGCCGTGCCGGGTTTGCCATCTTTGAACAACGACGGAGATTTGATCAGGATCTACCTTGCCGACGGCTCCATCATCGACCAGGTGGCTTACACCGGCAGTTGGCACGACGACGCATCCAAACAGGATGGCGGCTGGTCGCTCGAACGCATCGATCCAACCTCACCTTGCCTCGGCGCTGCCAACTGGCGTTCCTGTTCCTTGTCCATCGGAGGCGGTACACCGGGGATGGTCAACGCTTCGTTTGATGGTTTTTCCGATACAGTGCCACCAAAGGCTTTGTCGGTTTTTACAACCTCTACAACCGAACTTTCCCTGCGTTTCAGCGAAGGTCTCGACCAATCTTCAGCTGTGCTTACCGGGCAATACGAGCTTGAACCTGCGATGGTCGTGGTGTCGGTTGCTTTATCGGCGGAGGATAAAAGCCAGTTGACCCTGTCCGTGGGTGAAGATCTTCAAACAGGCATCGTGTACCGCCTGATCATCCTGAATGGTTTGGTCGACTGCGCTGGAAATGCCTCCCTCGTCTCCGATACCCTTTTGTTTGGATTGCCTGAAAAACCGGAAGCAGGTGATGTTGTTTTTAGTGAAATCCTGTTTAATCCTCTTTCGGGTGGTTCGGATTATGTGGAGTTGTACAACCGAAGCGAAAAGATTTTCTCCTGGAACGGCTTTTTTCTGGACAACTCCGGCGATGCCAACGGTGCAACGCCCCTGCACCACGAACGTTTGTTTTTGCCGGGAGATTACATGGCTTTGAGTTCCGACCGTTCGTATGTGCTCGACCGGTATGCCAATGTGGATCCAAACCGTCTTTTTGAACAAAACCTGCCTTCTTTACCCGATGAAAAGGGCAACATCGCTTTGTTGTGGAGCGATGGTTCTGACAACTTGGTTGTGGACGGGTTTGATTACGACGAGGCATACCACAACAACCTGCTTGGCGGCAGCGATCGCGAAGGCGTGCCGTTGGAGCGGCTTGATATGGAGCAGCAGACCAATCTTGCATCCAACTGGACCTCGGCAGCTCAATTTGTTTCCGGGCTCCCGGGCACACCTACGCAACCCAACAGTCAAAAAAGTAGTCCAACTACAAACAGCAACGAACTTGTGGTTTTGCCGGTCAACCGACTGTCACCCGATGGCGACGGCAGGGAGGATTTTTTGGAAATACAATACAACACCCCCTCCAGTGGATACGCTGCAACCTTGACGGTTTTTGACAGTTGGGGCATACCGGTGCGGCAGCTTATCCGCCAGTCTTTGGTAAACACAGCCGGGCAATTGCGCTGGGACGGCGATGACGACGCCGGCGCTTTGGTCCGGCCGGGTATTTACGTCTTGTTTATGGAAATTTTTTCACCCGAAGGAGAGGTGCAAAAAGTGAAAAAAACGGTGGCTGTGGTGGGCAAATTTTGATCCTGATTTTCAGAAATTTTAAAATGATTTTATCAAAAGTGAGAGCAACAAACATCTTCTGTTTATTTCTTTTAAACATCACAGCGACCGTTGCACAGGCTCCGAAACCGTTGATGCATTACAAAATCGACCTTTTGACCATCGTAAACGATAAGGTGTACGTACAATTGGAAACACCCAAACAGGATAAGGAAGTGATCGATTTTTTGTTTCCCCGCATCGTGCCCGGCATTTACGGTACCATGCATTTTGCAGAAAACGTAAACAACCTGAAAGCTTACGATGCCAGCGGCAGGGCGCTTGAGGTGGAACGTCCGGAACCGCACCGTTTCCGAATCCGCAATGCCGATGAACTGGCACAAATCAGGTACCATGTGGACGATGGCTGGGATGAATTTGACGAAAAATACCGTGAGGGATTTTACCGCTCGGCCGAGAGTTCGTTCCATTTCGATTCCTTTGCGGTCATCAACCACAACAGCCTTATCGGGTACTTTGAAGGCCAGTCCAACCTGCCGGTGCAACTGGATGTTTACAGGCCGGGAGACTGGTACGGCGCCACAACCCTGCACCGGGGAAAAAGCACGTACAACATGGATGTTTTTCGGGCCGACAGTTACCGGGAACTGGTGGACAACCCCATTCTGTACACACGCCCCGATACCGTGTGGTTGCACATCGGCGAAACGGATGTTTGTGTTGCTGCTTTTTCCAACACGGGCCAAAAACTGGCGCGAGGTATTGCCAACAACATAGAGCCCCTCCTGCGCAACCAGGCTGCTTACCTGGGTGGAAAGCTTCCTGTGGATGCATATTGTTTCATGATGTACCACGCACTGGGCAGCCCGAACAGTTACTCAGGCGACGGGCTTGAACACGCTACCTCTACCTTATGTCTTTTGCAATGTCCGCTCGATTCGGGTGCTGTGGGCGATTTTGTATACGGACTGGCCAGTCATGAGTTTTTCCACATTGTTACCCCCCTGAACATTCACTCCGAAAACATCCAGGAATACGACTTTGTACAGCCCACCATGTCGCGCCATTTGTGGTTGTACGAAGGCATGACGGAGTACGCCACCATACACATGCCGGTGTGGCAGGGTATGGATGACGGGTTTCGAAGTTTCCTTCAGAAAATTGCTGACAAGCTACAACAAATGAGCAAATTCGACGATGCGTTGCCTTTGGAAAAACTTAGTCTTGAGGCCATGGAACGTCAGGATCAGTACTACAACGTATACCTGAAAGGTACTTTTGTGTGTTTGTTGCTCGACCTGGAACTTCGCCAGCGCTCACATGGCAAATACGGTACAAGGGATCTGATGCGCGATTTGTCGGCCCGTTACGGACCCGACAAACCTTTCGTTGATGCAGACCTTTACCAGGTGATTGCCGACATGACCTACCCGGAAATACGCGAATTTTTCAGTCGTTATGTTGAAGGTTCGGAACGGCTGCCTCTGGAAGAAGCCTTGCTTAAGGCAGGCATCGTGGTCGACAGTCAAAAGTTCAACGTTTCCCTGGTACGCAACCCAACGCCCGAGCAGGCGCAGCTGAGGAAGTGGTGGATAAATCAGTGATCAGTGGTCAGTGGTCACTGACCACTGCCTGCTATTTCCTAATCGCTGAAAAAACCAAATTTTCCAAAAATGCTTCAATGTTGCTGACCTTAGGATCAGTGTTGAAATCCGTAAGGCGAGGGAGGTGTTTCATGAAAAAATACTGAAAGTGTGCAGTTTCAACCACCGTACTTGCAAGAGAGTGGGGGTAGGGGTAAGCGGGGTTGTATTCCTGGAAAAGAGTGGCTATGCGGGCGCAAAGGTCTTTGTAAGGCTTAAAAAGTTGGTTTTTATTGATTTCTTCCACCTCGCGGGTCAGGTAAACCTTGCTGCTTTCGGCAATAACGATGTGGTAAAGAGCTTGTTTGTCGAGCCCGGACTGGTCCATTTCGTCTGGAAGTTCGTTGACCAGCAGTTCGATTACTTTTTTGATTTTTTGCTCCGGGTCTTGAAGATTTTGCAGGGTAAACACGACCAGATATTCCAGATAATTCCAATACCAGGTTAAAATGTACAGGAGCAGGCGGTGTTTGTTTTCGAAATAGCGGTAAATGCTGGCTTCGGTAGTGTTGATGGCCTCTGCCAGCTTTTTAAATGTAAAGTGTTCAAAACCAAGCTGGTGCATAAGGACCAGTCCCTGGCGCACAATGTTGCGGCCCAGCGTGGTGTCTTCCGGATCCCGAAGCGCCAACCTTTCGCCCGCCTGAATTCTTATCTGGAATTGCATGTATTTGCTATTTGAAGTCAAAAGTAACACAAAAAACGCAATGATAGTTAAACTACTTTAGGGTCAACCTTGTTTAAGTGAATAATAGTATTACTTTTAAATTCTTTTTTCTCTAAAAGGTAATATTCCCGACAACAGCAACGTTCAGTTTACTGTGGTCGTTTGATCAATCAACATCCACTTTTGCACCTATGATAAACAACAAATCGCTTCCGGAAATACTTGAATCCCTAACGCAATATGGTTACCGCCTGGCCGATACCCGCATCGCTGAACTTTCAAACGATGCCTTGCAGTCGGACGACTGGCGCCTGGACAGGGTGATGCAAATTCGTGGAGATGGAAAAAAAACCATTGTTTTGGTCATTGCTGTTTCAAGTGTTGTTCGCAACATGAAACTGGTATTTGTAGAAGTTATGGACCCATTGGCGCCTTTTTCGCCGCTCCAACTGGTAAGAAGGTTGTTCCCGATGGACCGTCGTCCGGGAAGGCAAATCACAGGCGACAGGCAGGTTGCTTAGAGCATGCTCTTAAATAAAAAATGCCCCGGCTGTTGCAGTCGGAGCATTGAATAACAGAAAAACTACCCTTATTCTCTTTTGTCTTGTCTTTTATGTTGTAACCATCATCCTTTGACGGTGTCTGGTTTAACTTTGTTCTTTCAATGGTTCAAAGATAAAGGCTGTTTTCAGGCTGTACCATGACCTACATCATGCCAAAAGATGTTGTTCATCAGGCATGCTCGTGCAACACGAGCATGGGCGTTCGAACACGGTGGGCCAGCTTGCGTGTAACACTGTCGAAGAACAATCGGTGGAGCAGGCTGTGGTCGCGTGCAACTGAAACAAGTGCCTGTGCATCAAGGGACTCCATAAAAACGGAAATGGCCTGAGGTACATCGCGATCGTGCAGGTAGTGGAAATCTTTGGGTGTGACACCCAGCTTTTCGATCAGGATTTTTTCGCGGTTTTTATCCGTATGCTCACCTGGCTTGTCCAGGATATGCACCATGTGTAATTGACTCTTATTAAGCTTGAGCCATTTGTGCAACATCTCCTTGGAAGCATCGCTGATGCGCATGTTCATATCGGTGGCCATAACCACATTGCGCATGGGGGTATAGGTCGACTTTTTGGGAATGACCAGTACAGGCGTGGGTGATTTGCCCATAACACCTGCGGCTACACTGCCAAGCAAAACATCACGCATGCCCGTTGCCCCAGTAGTACCCATGATGATCAGGTCGACTTTGTGGTTTTCTGCCGTTTCACTGATGGACGCAACAGGAAAACCAATTTGTGTCATGGGTGTGATTTTTACTTTTTTGTATTCCGGCTTGCGTTGTTTTCTACGGATCCAGTCTTTCAAACCCTTTTCACGCTGAACCAGATAATCGTCGGTCCAGAAAGCGTTGTAAACGTTGTTGTCGACGCCTTCGTTCGGAAAAACGACGTGCAACACGATCAACTCAGCACCTTGGCGTGATGCCAGTTCCAGGGCGTGTGTCATGGCGTTGGATGCGCATTGCGAAAAATCGGTGGGAAAAAGAATGGTTTTCATGGCCTTGCATTTGAATGGCAGGTAAAAGAAAAAGAAGACGCTATTTACGAAAAACCCAACGTTTCGGGCGTGGTTGCGGAGTTAAGTTTTGGTATAGCTTAGATTCCAGGCTCTTAATCCTTATCCCGATAATCCATTTCATCGGGGGGTAAAAAGTCTACATGTTCGCTCGCGCGCCCTTTGGCGTTTTGTTGTTCGAGGCTCAGGTCATCGCTTTTGCTGGTTGCAAGCCAGGTGCTTCCCGATTTGCGAAAAACCTGTACATGCAGTCCGAAAAGTTCTTCAAAAAGACGTTCGACCTGCCAGGTAGGCATTTCTGGCTCGAGGTAAATGGCTTCAGGCGCATCTATGTTTTCAAGGACAGAAAGCTTCGTGTCCTGGTCTGTGATCATAAATTTGGCCGGACTTGCTTTGTATGCTTCGTGCGGTTTGGTAAAAAACATCAGATTCAGGTAAGGGAATTGCTGACTGAAAGCGTTTTGAAGTTCGCTGAGCTGCATTTCGGGCAATATTGCAAGTTTCATTTTGATGTAGTTTTTGGCAAGTTTTAAGATTCCATCAAGCCCATTTTCCAGGCTTTCCAATAGGTCATACCGTAGCCGAACAGGATGATGCTCACAGAACTCAACGGCATTAAGATGGCTGCTATGACGGGTGATAAGGTGCCCGTTACAGCATAACTCAGGCCAACGACGTTGTAGGCGCCTGCCAGAAGGTAAGCTCTGTTTACGGTGTTGACACCCCATTTGGCGAGGTCGAAAAAGTCCGGCAAGCGTTCGAATTCATCAGCGTGTACGATGGCATCGCAGGCAGGTGTAAAGTTGTTGGTGTTTTCGGCCACCACAATACCGATGTTGCTTTGCTGCAGGGCGCCGGCGTCGTTTAGTCCATCGCCGAACATAAGTACGTTGTGTCCGTTTTCACGAAGGCTTTTTACATAGGTCAATTTGTCGCCCGGCGCCTGGTTGAAACGCATGTTTCCTTTAAACATCGGACTGAGTGCTTTGGCTTCACGGTCGTTGTCACCCGAAAGCAGCGACGCGTCCACATTTTTACCGGCAAAATAACGCAACACGCCGTCCAATCCTTCGCGGTAACGGTTGTTGATTTCAAAAAAGCCACGCACTACGCCATCTATTTGAACGAAAACGCCAGGGTTTTCTTTCATTTCGGGAACAACAAAAGCTGCGGAACCAAGAAGCAATTTTTTGCCTTCAATTTCTGCCTGAATACCTTTGCCGCTGGTTTCTTCAAAGTGGGTCACCTGACCCACCGGAACGTCGCCCATGGATTCAGCGATTTGTCTGCTGGCAGGGTGGTTGCTTTGGAACACCAGGGTTTTTACCAGCGCCATTTCACTGTTTTTCAAAACTGGTTGTCCTTCAAGGGGTTTAAACCGCACGCTGTTGGTGGCAATTTTGGTGATCGTACCCGTTTTATCAAAAACCACCCTGTCGGGGGTATGCAGGTTTTCCAAAACCTGGGTGTTTTTGGCGTAAAAACGGTTGCGGCCAAGGATACGCAACACGTTGCCCATGGTGAAGGGAATGGATAAGGCCACCGCGCATGGACAAGCGATGATGAGTACGGCGGTAAAGGCGTTTACGGCCGTGGTGATGTTTTGCGGCGCCCAATACAGGAAAGCAAGGCTGGCTACGCCCAAAATAAGGGTGGTGAAATACCTTCCGGCACGATCGGCGAGCAGGCTTGCGTGGCTTTTGCTTTTATCTTTAAAAGCGTCGTCGTTCCACAGTTGGGTGAGGTAACTGGTGGAAACTTTGCGGGTAAGGCTGATTTCTATGGTTTCACCTTGTTGCTTGCCTCCGGCAAACATGCGTTCGCCGCTGTTTACGCTTACGGGCAAAGATTCCCCCGTTACGAAACTGTAATCGATCTGCGCATTGCCTTTCAGCAAAATACCATCCGCAGGAATGAGTTCACCATGGCGTATGATGATGATGTCGCCTGGCGAAAGTTTTTGAACCGGTATGGTTTGTTCCTGTCCGCCGGGTTGTTTTACACTTGCCGCCACAGGGAAATAAGAGCGGTAGTCGCGTTCAAATGAAAGGTGGTCGTAGGTTTTGTGCTGAAACCACTTGCCTGTAAGCAGGAAAAAGATCAATCCGGCGAAAGAATCCATGTAACCGGCTCCATCTCCGCCGATGATTTCCCATGCCGAGCGGCCAAAAAGCATGACCATACCCAGGGCCAGAGGAACGTCGATGTTGAGGTGTCCGTGGCGCAGGCCGTTCCAGGCAGAAATGAAATAGTCGCGGGAGCTGTACAACAGTACCGGCAGCGCAAGGACCAGATTGAGGTATCCGAAAACATTAAAAAACCATGCTTCGTGTTCCTTTTCAAGACCGAGGTATTCCGGGAAGCTCAACAGCATGATGTTGCCGAAAGCAAAACCTGCAACACCTATTTTGTAGTACAAACTGCGGTCGATGCGTGTTTGGGTTGTGCCTTCTACATCGCCAAGGTTGATCTCGGGCGGGTAACCCAGGCTATCGAGCAGGGAAGCCAGCTTCCGAAGGTTGGTTACCGACTCGTCGAACTGGATGGTGACCTCTTTTTTGAGAAAATTAACGGACGAGTGGTGCACGCCTTCATCCAGTTTGTAGAGGTGTTCGAGCAACCAGATGCAGGATGCGCAGTGCATCGTTGGCAGGTAAAATACGACGTGCGTTTGTTGCGCATCGGCGTAGCGGATTAGTTTGTCGCGAACTTCTTTGTCGTCGAGCCAGGCGTATGCACGTGCATCACGCCGGTTTTTCAGCGACAGGCCCGGTTGATCGTCGAGCCTGTAATACTGACACATGTCGTTCTCGTTGAGGATCTGGTAAACGAGTTGACAACCTTCACAACAAAAGTATTTGTCCTCCAGGTGTAATTTATCGTTTGGACAAACGTCGTGGCAATGGTAACAGGCCAACTGAGCATCTGGCGCAGGTTTGGCGGGAGACAGGGCAGTCGTATGCTTCATAGATGAGTTGAATTCGGATGTAAAATTGGCCGGTTTGACAGCATTTTAGGCATGAGCAAGGTCAGCGGGAGGTCTGACACTTGTCACCAAAATGGTTTTTTAACCTGTCTTCTTTGAAAAGTACCACAAAGTCGCTGTGCTGTCCTACCCGGGATTTTCACCAAAGCTTCAACTTTGTGCCCTGTTTAAACTAAAAAATAAAGTTATGACCTTTACACAATTGATCAGTTCCGACAAACCAGTGCTCGTAGACTTCTTCGCCGAATGGTGTGGTCCGTGCAAAGCCATGGCGCCCATTCTTGAAGATGTAAAACGCCGTATGGGCGAATCCGCTACCATATACAAGGTGGATGTTGACAAAAATCCGATGGTTGCCTCCGCATTCAACGTGCGTTCTATCCCGACCCTGATCGTATTCCAGAACGGCAAACCGCAGTGGCGCAAAACAGGCATGGCATCGGCCATTGAATTGCAACGTGTTATGGATGAGTTGGTGAAAAAAGAAGCTTGATGTAATCAACATCAATGTTGGATACAAACCCAACATTCTGAAGGACAAAACGTAGGGTTGCTGTGTTTTTTACCTTTTCGTTGAAAAGTACCACGCATAAGGTGATTATGAATAACGTTGCAAAGGTAACCTTGCCCACCTTTGAGCCATCAATTCAATGATCGACTTATGAAAACCCATTTCCAGATACTCATCATCGGCGGCGGCAACGCCGGCATCGCTTTGTCAGCCCAATTGCTCCGCAAAGACGGGAAACTCGACATCGCCATCGTCGAACCATCTGAAAAACACTACTACCAACCCGCATGGACGCTGGTTGGTGGCGGCGTTTACAATCAAACCGACACCGAACGCACCGAAGCATCGGTGATGCCTGCCAAAGTTGAGTGGATACACGACGCGGCAGCTTCCTTTGAACCTGAAAACAACACCATCGTAACGGCTTCCGGAAAACGTTATTCCTACGATTACCTCGTAGTAGCTCCGGGCATTCAACTGGACTGGAACAAAATCAAAGGCCTTGAAGGCAACCTTGGCAAGTACGGCATCACATCGAATTTTAGTTACCAATCGGCTCCGTATACCTTTGAACTGATAAGCAACCTCAAAAAAGGCAAGGCGATTTTTACCAATCCCAATACGCCCATCAAATGCGGCGGCGCTCCGCAAAAAGCCATGTACCTGTCGAGCGATTACTGGCGCAAACACGGCGTACTTGGTGATGTTCAGGTCCACTTTTATTCCGCCGCAAGTATGATCTTCGGCATCAAGGAATACCGCGAAACCCTGGAAAAAGTCATTGCTCGTTACGGCATCCAAACCCACTTTTTTCACAACCTGGTGGAGGTCAAAGCGCAGGAAAAAATTGCCATTTTTGATGTGTACAAAGATGGTCAGGTGGTTGATCAGGTACAGGATACCTACGATATGATCCACATCACGCCGCCTCAAAGCGCACCCGACTTTATCAAAAGCAGTCCACTCGCAGTGCCCGGCAACCCACTGGGTTGGATCGACGTGGACAAGTTCACTTTTCAGCACGTGCGTTTCTCCAACATTTATGCTCTGGGCGACGCTTCCAGTACCCCCAATGCCAAAACCGGAGCAGCCGTACGCAAACAAGTTCCCGTACTTGTGGAGCAACTGGTTAGTCAGATTTATCATCAGAAACCTTCGCCGGATCAATACCATGGCTACGGCTCCTGTCCACTGGTTACCGGTTACGGCAAACTGGTGATGGCCGAATTTGACTATGAAAACAAACGGGTAGAGACCTTCCCGTTCGATCAAAGCAAGGAACGACTGAGCATGTACCTGCTCAAAACACAGGTTTTACCACGGCTTTACTGGAATTTTATCCTGAAAGGCATGATGTAAAGAGAATTGTGTTACTTCGTTGCTAAGTTATCGAACCGTCAAACATTTTGAAGTCATGTTAGAATTTTTGTCTCAACCCTGGCCCTGGTACATAGGCGGGCCGCTTATTGGATTAGCTGTTCCTTTGCTGCTTATTGCAGGTAACAAATCGCTTGGCATATCCTCCTCCCTGCGCCACATTTGCGCATCCTGTTTCCCAGCCGGCATTGATTTTTTCCAATACGATTGGAAAAAAGAATCCTGGAACCTCTTTTACGTCGGTGGTATCCTGATCGGAGGTTTTGTGGGTGGCGTTTTGCTCGCCAATCCGGGTGAAATGGTCGTCAATCCACAAACCATTGAAGATTTAAGGGCACTTGGCCTTACGGAGTTCAGCGGACTTGGTCCGTCGGAAATTTTCAACTGGAGTGAACTGGGTTCGTTGCGAACCATTGTATTTGTCATCGTCGGTGGCTTTCTGGTTGGTTTCGGTACGCGTTATGCCGGAGGCTGCACCAGTGGTCATACCATCTTTGGCCTGTCCACGCTGCAATGGCCATCCCTGGTGGCAACCATCAGTTTTATGGTTGGTGGTTTCCTTTGCACCCATTTTCTGCTCCCCATTTTGCTCGCCCTGTAAAGTTGCTCCGTCATGAAAAATCTTAAATATCTGCTGTTCGGCGTTCTTTTCGGCGTCGTGCTTACCAAAACGGAGGTCATCTCCTGGTGGCGTATCCAGGAAATGTTTCGTTTCCAGTCGTTCCACATGTATGGTGTCATCGGCAGCGCCGTAGTAGTAGGCATGCTTTCCGTTTTTATTTTGAAAAAAACAGGCGCCAAATCCATTGATGGTGAAGAACTTACCTTTGGAGTGAAAAAATTCGACAAAGGAAACATCATTGGTGGACTGATCTTCGGCATAGGCTGGGGTATCACAGGCGCTTGCCCCGGCCCGATGATGGCACTCGTTGGCTCCGGCATTACCATCATGGTCCTCGCCATCATCAGTGCGGTCGCAGGCACGTGGGTGTACGGACTGCTCCGAAATAAATTACCACACTAACAAGTCGTAAGTCGTAAGTCATAAGTGGACTTACGACTTACGACTTACGACTTACGACTTTTCCGCCATGGCAAAAAAGATCCCAACCTACAGCATTTGCAACCTGCTTGGCGCCGACCAGTGCGTGGCTGAATTTCTTGTGATGCGCATCAGCGATTTCACGCGTGCCCATCCCGATTTGTTGTTTCCGCACCGTCATGCCTTTTACCAGATCGTTTTGTTTACGGAAGGTGGTGGAGAACATACCATCGATTTCGAGTCGTATGCGGTAAAACCGCATCAGGTGTATTACATGGCGCCTGGACAAATTCATTCCTGGCATTTTTTGCCTGGTACGGAGGGCTACATCGTGAACTTCAACGAAAGCTTTTTCACCGCCATCTGCCACAACCCCAACTTCATCGCGGAGTTTCCGTTGTTCAACACCGTGAGCGGACAACCCGTCAATGTTTTGGAAACCGAATGTTGCAGTGAGGTACACGGTTTGATGGAACGCATGCTCGACGAATACCACCTGGATGCAGATTTTCGGAACGATTTTTTACGCGCCCTGCTGATGCAGATGCTGGTGCTTTTGTCGAGGGCCATGCCACAAAACAGCAAACAGGAAGTGAGCCGTCACCAACTTACCGTTTTGCGTAATTTTGAAAAACTGATAGAGCAAAACTTTCGGGAAAAACGCCTTCCACGCGATTATGCCGAAATGCTGTACATCACACCCAACCACCTCAATGCCCTCAGCAATTCGGTGCTTGGCAAACCTGCCGGCGAACTCATCCGCGAGAGGGTAGTGCTGGAAGCCAAACGCCTGCTCGTCAATTCGGACTACACCGTAACCCAAATTGCAGACATGCTTCATTTTGAAGACAATGCGTATTTCACCCGGTTCTTTAAAAAGTATACAAGCATGTCACCCGAAATTTTCCGGCAGGAATACCAAAAAACGCTGGCGGTGGGTTGAAAGAGAAGTTCTACCTTGCATCCTCAACACAGCGTTGGAAAAAAAGCCCTGAAAAGGCGAAAAACGACAGAATGAGATCACATCAAACCTGTCCTATTTCGCTTTTTCAGGGCTTTATTTGCACCCATGTGTTGATTGATCCTGAAATGGTGCAGCATTCCAAACATAATATCCCCAACCTGCCAAGCATTTTGCTTGCTTTGTCGCTTATCCTGCTCCCACACCTTACCCAGGCGCAGGAATCTCCACTCGTACGTCATTTCAATCCCGATGTTTACGGCGCTCAAAACCAAAACTGGGCGTTGGCCCAGTCCCCTCAAGGTTTTTTGTACGCCGGCAACAACAGCGGGTTGCTCAGTTTCGACGGCTCCCGTTGGCAACTTTACAACCTTCCTGAAAAACAAACCCTGCGCGCCCTGGCCATCGATCCTGAAGGCCGCATTTTTTGCGGTGGTTTTGCCGAGTTCGGATATTGGTTCGATTCACTGGGTACAGGGAAACTGGTGTACACCTCGCTGTCGGGCAACGTACAGGCCGACCTGGTTGATAAAGAGGAGATATGGCACATCGTGGCCATGCCCGGCTACGTACTTTTCCAATCTTTTTCAACCGTTTATCGGTACGATTACAAAACCGTGATGGTGATCAAACCTCCGGCAGCCATCATGTTTGCCCAAAACATAGATGGGCGCGTATACCTGCCTGTGATTGGGCGGGGACTGTACGAGCTGCTTCCGGACAATACATTCCGATTTTTAAAAGGCAGTGAAACCCTGGCAGGCAACATTGTACAGTTTATTACACGAGGTCCGAACGGTGCATTGTGGATAGGTACCGACCGATTCGGCATTTATACTTTTGAAAACGAACAATGTATTGCATGGAAAAATCCATTGAATGAAGATTTCAAACGTTTCCAACTCAACAAAGCGGTAGAGCTTAAACAAGGCGGTTGGGCAGTAGGTACCATCCGCAACGGAGTTTACATACTCGACCAGGCCGGAAAGCTGCGTTTTCACCTCAACCAGCCCTCCGGTTTGCAAAACAATACGGTTTTGTCGCTCCAGGAAGACCAAAGCAACAACCTCTGGATCGGGCTCGACAGGGGCATCGATTATGCTGTATTGAAAGCTTCACTGAGTTTTTTTAACGATCCTCCAGGACGCATCGGTACGGTTTACACGGCAGCCTACTGGCAGGGCGCCCTGTATTTGGGCAGCAACCAGGGTGTTTTTGTACAACAACAGGATGGTTTTAGAGCTATTGAAGGCACCCAGGGACAAGTATGGCAACTTGCGGTATACGATGGCCAATTGTTGTGCGGGCACAACAACGGCACCTTCCGCATTCAAAACAACAAGGCAGTCTCTTTGTCGGACATTACAGGAGGCTGGTGTTTTCAACCCGTACCCGGCCGGGAAGACCTGCTTTTGCAAAGCACGTACACCGGAATTGTGCTCTACCGGAAAAACACCGCAGGCATGTGGGGAACAGCAACCAGGGTGGAAGGGTTCAGCGAGCCTTTGAAAGAAATTACTTTCGACACACGGGGAAACATTTGGGGCGTACATCCCAACCGCGGACTGTTCAGGTTAAAACTTAGTGCCGACTGGATGCGGGTGGAGGAAATACAATTGTTTACAAAAAACGAAGGTCTGCCCGGCGATTACCAGCTGGATTTGTGCAAACTAAACGACTCGCTGGTGCTGAATTCAGCAGCCGGTCCCTACCTGATGCGCGAAAGAAGTGATGGTAAAACCCATTTCGAACCCTTGGGTCAATCAGGAAAACCTGTCAAGTGGATTGCCGGAAAAACGGGCGATTATTTTGTAGTCGACAACAAAAACGTAAGTCTGGTCCAAAAGGGGAGGGTAGTGAACCACTGGAACCTTTCCCTGGTTCCGGGGTATGAAAACATTGTTGTCCTAAGCAACGGCGATTACCTCTTTTGCCTGGAAAACGGATTTGCAAACATGCGCCCTTTTACCCCGGAGAATGGTAAAAAATCGGACGTAGCTGCGCTGATTCGCTGGGTATATTTGCCGGTTAGCGGACGCGTACTTAGTACATCCGAACTGGAAACCAATACATTGCCGTATCGCGACAATTCTTTGAAACTGCGGTTTGCAACACCTTCGTTCGACCAGGCGCCCGTGTATTTCTGGAAACTGGAAGGTTTGACGGATGAATGGTCTGACGGACAAACCGAACCTGAAAAAGAATTCAGCAACCTGCCTCCGGGAGCCTATGTATTCAGGGTACGCAACAGTGCCGACGGACCCGAAACAACGGTGCGTTTTCGCATAGCGCCGCCATGGTACCTTTCCCTTGGGGCATGGGTGGTGTATGTTTTGTTGTTTTTGGGCATCATCTACCAAATTGAAAAGATCAACCAAAAAAGGCTCGAAAAACAACGCGAGAAACTGGAGGCAGAAAATCGTCGGGAACTGGAACGGCAACGCACCGAGGCAGAACGGGAAATGCTGGCTTTGGAGGTCGACAACAAGAGCAAGGAATTGTCGAACGCGGCTTTAAACCTCATTCGTAAAAATGAGGTATTGCAGCATTTGAAAGATACGTTGCTCGAATCCAAAAATGATCCGCGTGCCATGAGCAGGATCGTGCGGGAAATAGACGCCCATCTTGAAAGTGATCACGACTGGGAAATTTTTGAAACGTCGTTTAATGCTGTGCACGACGATTTTTTCAAAAGATTGATGCACGACTTCCCGGATATGACACCCGGCGACCTCCGGTTGGCGGCCTATTTAAAGATGAACCTGGCGTCAAAAGAGATTGCACCGCTGCTGAACATCTCCGTTCGGGGCGTAGAAAACAAGCGTTACCGCCTTCGGCGAAAATTAGGGTTGCCCGAAGAAGCCAATCTGACCGAGTTTATGATCAATTATTGATCTTTTCCAGCTTTTTTTTGTTGTGGTGTAGTAGTGGTGAGGTGCTGTTTTACACACCTCTTGGCTTTTTAGCCTAATTTCATGCTGGAAAAAATAATGGTTCCAAAATATTTTTTTCTTTTTGGAAACCGTTGTAAACATGCCACAACGAATTACATGAAAACAAACATACACCTGAGTACGCTGCTGTTGTTTCCGCTGGGATGCCTTTTTGCCCAGGCGCCTCCGTCATCTTTTGCTGCTGAAGGATTCGACAGTCACATTGAATTGCACTGGCAAGGTTCCGGTGCCACAAGTGTGACCGGCTACCAATTGTTCCGCTCCGACAACGGCGGGCAAAGTTTCAGTTTACTTAAAGCGCTTGGACCCGGTAACGAAACCTACATCGACTGGACAGGTGATGAGGGAGCAGGCATTTCCAGACAATACGCCATACGTACCCTCGCCGAAGGAGGCATGATCGGACCCTTTTCCGATACCCTGACGGCAACCACACATGTCTTCAGCGATGAGGAATTGCTTGAGATGGTGCAGCGATACACTTTCCGGTATTTTTGGGATTTTGCCCACCCGCAAAGCGGCATGGCACGTGAACGCAATACTTCCGGGAACACCGTTACAACCGGTGGTTCGGGTTTTGGACTTTTGTCCATCGTTACCGGCATCGAACGCGGCTGGATCACCCGGCAGGAAGGTGTGGACAGGATGCTTCAGATTGTTTCGTTTCTCCAGATTTGTGAAAAGTACCACGGCGCCCTGCCGCACTGGATCAATGGCGCCACGGGACAAACCATTCCTTTCAGTACTTTCGACAACGGCGGCGACCTGGTGGAAACTGCGTTTATGATGCAGGGACTGCTGATTTGCAGGGAATATTTTGATCAAAACAATGCCCTGGAAAATACCCTGCGCGATGTGATCACCGATTTGTGGGAAGGCGTGGAATGGGATTGGTACCGGCGCAACAACAGCAATGTGTTGTATTGGCACTGGTCGCCGCAATACCAGTGGCAAATGAATTTTCCCCTTCGCGGTTTCAACGAAACCCAGATAACTTACCTGCTTGCCGTGGCGTCACCAACACACGGCGTACCGGCCAGTTTGTACCAGACAGGATGGGCCGGTGGCGGCTATACCAACAACGCCTCCTATTATGGTTACCCGATTTGCTGCGGCCCATACGCCGGCGGCCCTTTGTTTTTTGCTCATTATTCCTTCCTGGGTTTTGATCCGCGCAACAAAAAAGACGCTTACTGCAATTACTTTGTGCGCAACCGCAACCACGCCTTGATCCATCAGGCGTATTGCAATTCAAACCCTGAAAACCACGAAGGCTATTCCGATGAGTGTTGGGGTCTCACGGCCAGCGACAATCCCTGGGGTTACCAGGCGCACGATCCGTTTCCGGCAAACGACAACGGTACCATTGCACCAACGGCGGCCCTTGCATCCATGCCTTACACCCCACAGGAAAGTATGAAGGCGTTGAAGCATTTTTACCGGGTTCTCGGCGAGCAACTTTGGGGACGTTATGGTTTTTACGATGCGTTCAACCTCGATCAGAACTGGTTTGCCTCCTCCTACCTTGCCATCGACCAGGGACCCATCGTGGCCATGATCGAAAACCACCGTACCGGTTTGTTTTGGGACCTTTTTATGCAGGCGCCTGGCATACAATCGGCTGTGGCGGCTGTTGGTTTTGTACCTGATGCCAGTTCAACGGAGGAAACCTCACGCACGTCGTATGGGTTTGATGTTGTGCTCCGGCCCAATCCGGTGGTAGCAGGACAAACGACGCTACTCGAATTGCAGGTGTTGACCGGTAGTGTATTTCAGGTGGAAGTTGTTGATAAGCAGGGAGTATTGAGGCAAATTGCCGTTAACACAAGGGCTTTTAAACCAGGCATTTACAACCTCCCCATTGCAACTGCAGGACTCGAACCCGGCATGTATTTTATAGCTGTAAAAACTGAAAATGGAAAAACCCGCAGCGTGAAGCTGCTCGTTTCGCCATGATTATATGTATTTTTTAACCTTCAAAAACCATGAGTACATCAAACAATCCGGGACCTGTCCCGAAAATCTCAAATCCTGAATTACAATTCAATCACTAACTTTTTTTAAAGAAGCACGTATGAAAAATTTACTTCTCACAAGTTGCCTTGCCTTACTGGCATGCTTCAGTGTTACCGCACAGGTAACGTTTGAAGATTTTGAGGGCGGCACCGCCGACATTGCATGGTCTGGTGTGAATGGCACGTACAATGGCGCCATTGCCAACCCCGATCAATCGGGTATCAACACCAGCGGTTTTGTAGGTTCTTACACCAACAGCCCTGCATTTGATTTCAACTTCGCCATTGCCGATGTTCCCGGCGGCACGGTTGACCTTTCGGAGTTCAACGTTTTTAAAATCAAAATCTGGTCGCCGACCGCTCCTGCAGTCGCACTTTTCAAATTTGAAGGCGGCGGTCAGGGTCAGGAAAAAGTCGTCAACATTACTACCGCCAATGAATGGGTAGAATATACCTTCGACTTGTCGGCCGGTGAAAACAAAACCCTGATGAACAAGGTGTTGATTTCGTTCAACTCGTTTGTTTTGGGCGACAACGCTACCTATTATTGGGACGACATCGTTGCTTACAAGGACGAAGTTTACGAAACCTTTGAAGTGCCTTCGGGCATCGATTGGGTAACGTTTAACGGCGGTTTGTACAGCGGTCCTGTAGCTAACCCCGCACCGGACTGGGTAAACAATTCAGCTACCGTAGGATGTTTCACAAACAATCCAGCTTCGGATTTCAGTTTTTTCCTCGGCACAGCGCCGGAAAATTTTGATCTGGCTGTTTTTAACCAGTTCAAATTCAAACTTTGGGCGCCCAATCCTACACGTTTGCTTTTCAAAGTTGAAGGCGCAGGCGGTGGTGTGGAAAAATTCGTCAATATTGCTGTAGCCAATGTTTGGCAGGAGTATACCGTCGATTTCTCTGGCTCTTCCACGCTTATTGACATCAACAAAATCCTGATTTCCTACACGCCGTTTGCCGTCAGCGAAGACGATACGTTTTACGTAGACGACATTCGTGCCGAAGCCAAAGGAATTTGTACCGGAGCTACACTCGATCCGCTGGTGATCGACGATTACGATTGCAACCGCAATGCTACCTATGGCCTGGGTTGGGACAGTCTTACCGTGGTGGACAACCCGTTCCCATCGGGCGACAACAACTCGCTGCAGGTAGGCCGCGTTGCCGATAAAACCGGTGCCGGATCCGAATATTACCCATTGGTTTTTGATTATGAAGATCCCATAGATTTGTCTGTTCGAAACCAGTTCACTTTCCAACTGTATTCCGCCAAAGCAGGTACTGTTTTGGTAAAAATTGAAGGTGGAATGGGCCAAAAAGAGGTGCCTTTCGACATGGTGCCCAACCAGTGGACAACCTACACCTTTGATGTTGCCGACCAGGTTGGCAAAGGACACAAACGGTTTGTCATATTTTTCAATGCCGGTCAAAATGGCGAAGTTGGCGATGTGTACTACATCGACAATGTAAAATTGGTAGAGCCTACCGCATTGCCTCCTGTGGAAGATTTTGAAGATGGTTTGTCGCTTTTCTGGCAGCCTCTGGGTGGCAATGTTGCCCTTCATGGAATCTTCAATGCCCCGGCGCCTAACCCTGGCCCCAACAGTGTAAACGACTCAGACAATTCCGGCTGCTATACACTTGGTACCTCGGCTTTTTCCACTTTGGAAGCATTTTCTGCAACGCCATTTGATCTGACGCTTTACCCACAATTCAACCTTGATGTACGCAGCCCGGCAGGTGGCGGTACGGTATTGATGATCCTCAATTCAGCCACCGGCAACAAGGAATTTGAAGCAACAGTAACCACACCCGGAGAATGGGAAACCCTGAGTTTCGATTTTTCGACGGCCAGTGATGTCGACGATATTCAACAAATCAGCCTGCGTTTCAACTCGGGTACGGCTGCTCCTGGCACCACATGGTGCATCGACAACCTGCGTCAAAGCGATGCAACCGTTGATCCATGTGTGGATGTGACCATCAATGACAAAATCGTTGATGACTTCGAATGCCAGCGCAATTACGAATCCATTTTCTACGGAGGAACCAACCTGACGGTCATCAACAACCCTTACCTGAACGCCGGTAACCCGTCTACCAAGGTGGGCAAATACGACGACCCGATCAACGAACCTTTCGCAGGCCTCGGTTACGAATTTGCAACGGCCCCCGATTTGAGCGTTTACAACATTCTTCAGGTACGCGTGTACTCCACGGTAGCCAACCTGCCTTTCCTGTTTAAATTACAAGGCGGTGCACAAGTTGAAATCACAGAAAACATTCCGGTGGCCAACGAATGGCACACCTTTGAAATCGATTTCAGCGGCGTAGCCAACAACGACAACAAACAGTTGGTGATTTTCCCCAATGCAGGCAGCAACGATGCCGGAACGTACTGGATCGACGATGTGCGTTTCAAACGCGCAGGTTACAACGGTTGTGTAAGCGACTACGAAACACCTGCAACGTCGTTCAACAACTTCACGTACTTCAACAACGGTTCTTTCAACCAACCTTTCGAAGCCATCAGCAACCCGAATCCTTCGGGCATCAACACCAGCAATACGGTGGGTAAATTTGTTGCAGCTGCCGATGCAGGAATCTACTTTGGTATGTTCAGCCAGCTGGATGCCGCCATCGATTTCCAGGGCAACAAAACGGTGCGTATGAAAGTACACATGGACCACATTGGTACCGTAACGGTAAAAGCGGAAATTTTCGGAAATCCATTTCCTCCAGTGGAAATTACCGTACCCAACACGCTTGTAAACCAGTGGGAAGAACTGTCCTTTGATTTCAGCGCCGTAGACGACGCTGCCAAATACGACCGTTTCACCATTTTCTTCGACATCGCAACGACCGGAACTGGTACCGACGTAATCAGCTACTTCGACGACATCGTGATCGGCAACGGCATGTGCAACAGCATCAGCACCTTCACACCGCCTACCGTTGAAGCCATCAAGGTTTCACCCAACCCGGTAACGGATCGACTGCGTGTAACCAACCTGCCCGAATCGGCACGTCTCGATGTGTTCAACCTTTACGGTCAGAAAGTAAGCAGCATCCTTACAGGTGGTAACAACCGCAGCGAAGTTGACGTAACCCGTCTGCCAGCAGGTGTTTACACCCTCAGCGCTTTCAACGAACAAGGCATGCTCATAGGCAACGCCAAGTTTGTGAAACAATAAACAGCAGTCAGCAGTCAGCAGTCAGCAGTCAGCAGTCAGTTTTTCAATGGAATGTCACTTGAAAAAAAACATTCGATTGGTTTATTGATTTGACTGGCTGCTGGCTGTTGACACTTTTTTCTTTTAAACCGTTTCTGCCATGGGTCGTATTTGCATCCTTTGTTTTTGTTTTTTACTATTCCCAATGGCCTTTTCACAGGCGCAACAGTCGCCCATGGTCAACCCTGTACCTTACAGCATTGACGAACTTCAACGCCGGACGTTTAATTGGTTTTGGGAACTTGCGGACACAACCAACTTTCAAATCCCCGACCGATACCCGACACTTTCATTTTCCAGCATAGCAGCTACAGGATTTGGTTTAAGCAGTTACCTCGTGGGTGTCGAACGGGGTTGGATTACCCGCAAACAAGCCGCTGACCGCGTTTTAAAAACCCTGCAGGTTTTGAAAGACCTGCCCCAGGGACCGCAAGCGCAGGGAGTTTCGGGTTACAAGGGATTTTATTACCATTTTCTCGACAATCAGAAAGCACATCGTTATCAAAAAGTCGAGCTTTCCTCCATCGATACCGGATTACTTATGGCCGGCATTTTGTCGTGTATGAGTTATTTCGACGGCAACGATGCTACCGAAAAAGCCATTCGCGAAACATCTGATTTCCTTTACCGTCGGGTAGAATGGGATTGGTTTATGAACGACCGTTACCTGCTCAGCATGGGCTGGCACCCTGAAAAAGGGTTCCTTTCTGCCGAGTGGCGCGGCTACAACGAAGCCATGGTTTTACTCGTCATGGCCATGGGTTCGCCCACACATCCGGTGCCTAAAAAAATGTGGGACCAATGGTGTAACACATATTACCGCACGGAATACAAAGGACAGGACATGGTGAATTTCGGTCCACTTTTTGGTCACCAGTACAGCCATGTTTGGATCGATTTTCGGGGCATCCAGGACGATTACATGCGCGGTATGGGCATTGATTATTTTGAAAACAGCCGCCGTGCTACGCTTGCCAACCGTCAACATTGCATCGATAACCCAGGTGGTTTTACTGGTTACGGTCCCAATATTTGGGGTCTCACCGCAGGTGACGGTCCCGGCTACGCCGAAAAAAAGTTTAATGGACGAACAGTCCGGTTCAATGGTTATGCAGCCCGTGGCGTTGCTGCCGATTACCACGACGACGACGGCACCATTGCACCTACAGCTGTAGGAGGATCGGTGCCGTTTGCGCCTGAAGTTTGCCTGCCCGCACTGGAAGCCATGTGGAACCGTTTTCCGGTTGGTTTGTATGGTTTTTACGACGGGTACAATGAAAGTTACACCTGGAAAGACGAAGGCGCCAAAGGACAGGACGGCTTCCCTTACTGGGTAGATGTTGATTACCTGGGCATCGACCAGGGCCCCATTTTGCTCATGCTTGAAAACCACCGCAGCGAGCTGTTGTGGAACATCATGAAAAAAAATCCATACATCGTGCAGGGGTTAAAAAAGGCGGGATTTACAGGCGGTTGGTTGGATAAAAGCAAGGCCATCACGGCAGAATCACCTGCTTACGGCAAAAGTGCTGTTACCAACCCAGACATCCCGCTGGATCCGGCTGGTTACTTCCAGCGACTGGAATACAAAGACGCTTCCGGCAAAAAGCTGCCTTATCAAATGCTTAAACCGGAAAGTCCCAAAAAGGGTGTAAAATATCCGTTGGTTTTGTTTTTACACGGCGCTGGTGAACGTGGTGATAACAACCATGCACAAACAAAAAACGGCGTTTATGCTTTTTGTGAAACCGTAAACCTTGAAAAATACCCCTGTTACCTAATAGCTCCACAATGTCCAATCGGCCAGCAATGGGGAGGCCTGCAACGTGGACTTGAAAGTGTGACATTTGATCCCTCAACGCCTTCGGAGCCAGGCCGTTTGGCCCTTGAATTGCTCGACAAAGTTCTTCAGGAAAATCCGGACATCGACCGCAACAGAATTTACATCACCGGCTTGTCGATGGGTGGTTTTGGCACCATCGATTTGCTCATGCGCCGTCCCGAATTGTTTGCAGCGGCCATGCCCCTGTGCGGTGGCGGCGACATTCAATACACTGACAAAATCAAAAACATACCCATTTGGCTGTTTCATGGTGGAATTGATGAGGTTGTGCTGCCTGCTTTTTCAAGAAATATGTATAAAGCTTTGAAAGACAAGGGCTCCAGCGTCAAATACACCGAATTCAGTACCCTCGGGCATTCCATGTGGCAGGAAACTTATTACAATCCTGCTGTTTTGGACTGGCTGTTTTCCCAACACCGTTGATCAATGTCATCCATTCGCTGTATGAAAGTTTTACAACCATCGTTGCTGATTATGTGCCTTTTGCTGGCGCAAATACACCTGAGCGCTCAACCGTCGAAACACACGCAAAAAGTTGAGGCGTTGCTCGCCAAAATGACCCTTGAGGAGAAAATTGGGCAAATGACCCTGTATACCACAGACTGGGGTTCTACCGGACCAACCATTCGGGAAGGGTACCGCACCGACATCCGTTCGGGCGCCTGCGGTGCATTGTTCAACAGCCATACCACTGCATTTACCCGCGAACTCCAGCGCATCGCCGTGGAAGAATCGCGTTTGAAAATTCCGCTTTTGTTTGGCTACGATGTCATTCATGGTTACAAAACCATTTTTCCCATACCCCTGGGCGAGGCGGCCAGCTGGGATCCTGCCGCCGCCGAAACATCGGCTCGTGTAGCTGCTGTTGAAGCATCGGCTTCCGGATTGCACTGGACCTTTGCACCCATGTGCGACGTCAGCCGCGACCCCCGCTGGGGCCGCGTAATGGAAGGCGCAGGGGAGGATACTTACCTGGGAAGCCGCTTTGCTGAAGCACGTGTTCGTGGCTTTCAGGGGCGTGGACTGGGCAATACCGACGCCATGATTGCCTGTGTGAAACACTTTGCAGGTTATGGAGCACCCATGGGCGGACGGGATTACAACACCGTGGACATGAGCGAGCGTTATTTCCGCGATTTTTACCTGCCGCCCTACGAAGCGGCGGTGCGTGCAGGCGCGGCAACGGTCATGACGTCATTCAACGACTACGACGGCATGCCTGCCTCCGGAAACAAACATTTGCTGACCGACATCCTGCGCAAGGAATGGGGTTTTACAGGGTTTGTTGTCACGGATTATACGTCCATCAACGAAATGGTGAACCACGGCGTGGCCGCCGACGATAAAGCGGCAGGCGAACTCGCCGCGAATGCCGGTGTGGACATGGACATGCAAGGCGCTGTTTACCAGCGTTTTTTGGCCCAATCGGTGCGCGATGGGAAAGTACCCGTATCGCAAATCGACGATGCCGTGCGCCGCATACTCACCCTCAAAATGGACATGGGATTGTTTGAAGATCCCTACAAATTTTGCGATCCGGAACGCGAAAAACGCGTGATCCTCAGCGCCGACCACCGTGCCAAAGCACGCGATGTTGCCCGCAAATCGGTGGTGCTTTTAAAAAATGAAGGACAAACGCTTCCGCTGAATACCAAAGCCAAAATCGCCCTGATCGGTCCGCTTGGTGATAACCAGAGTGAACTTATCGGTGCCTGGTCGGGTTCCGGCAGCGGCAACGACTGCATCAGCCTTTTGCAGGGTTTGACCAATGCAGGAGGCAATGTTACTTTCAGCAAAGGTTGCAATGTTGAAGGCGATGACCGCAGTGGTTTCGATGCCGCAGTAGCACTTGCCCGACAGAGCGATGTAATCGTCCTTGCCATAGGTGAAATGGCCTGGATGAGCGGAGAAGCAGCTTCACGTGCCGACATCAACCTACCGGGTGTCCAGGAAGAACTCGCCCGTGCACTCAAGGCAACCGGCAAACCGATGGTGGTGGTTTTGATGAACGGTCGGCCACTCACCATTCCATGGTTGGCTGAAAACGCTTCCTCCATCCTCGAAGCCTGGTGGCTGGGCACGGAGACGGGCAACGCTTTGGCCGACATCCTGTACGGCGCTTACAATCCTTCGGGCAAACTTCCCATGACTTTTCCACGCAGCGTAGGTCAGGTGCCTGTTTTTTACAACGAAAAAAGTACCGGCAGGCCCTATGATCCCAATTCCAAATGGACCAGCAAATACATCGATTCGCCCAATGCACCACTTTATGCCTTTGGATATGGGCTTAGCTACACCACCTTCAGCTACGGCGACCCGGTGGTGGATAAAAAAGCTTTCAGCAACGGTGAAAAAATCACCTTGCGTGTTCGCCTGACCAATACCGGCAAATACGAGGGCGAAGAAACCGTGCAACTGTACATCCGCGACCTGGTAGCTTCGTCCACAAGGCCGGTGAAAGAATTGAAAGGGTTTCAGAAAATTCGCCTGAAGCCAGGCGAAAGCAGGGATGTAAGTTTTGAAATTGGTGAAAATGACCTTAAATTTTACCGCCGAGACATGACCTATGGCACCGAGCCAGGCGATTTCGACCTCATGGTAGGTGGTTCCTCCGATCAGGTAAAAACCATTCGGGTACAGCTTAAACCCTAATTTTATAAAATCATTTGTTTCGAATTCCGAACTCCGAACTTCGAACTCCAAACTAATTTCCTTCCGTATGAAGCCAGGAATACAAGTTTCTAAAATGTTTTGGCTGCTGATTTTCAGTGTGATGACCACAGCCATGGTCGCCCAGGTAACCGTAACCGGGCGAGTTTACGACTCAACGGACAGCAGCGGGCTCATTGGTGTTACGGTGCGTGAAAAGGGCACCAACAACGGTACCAGCACCGACATCGATGGCAATTTTCGATTTTCAGTGGCCGATTTGAATGCCGTATTGCAGTTTGATTACACCGGTTTTACAACTGTGGAAGAGGCTTTGTCGGGCCGAAACAACATCCTGGTGGCCATGGGCACCAATGTGAACCTCATCGACGAAGTGGTGGTGATCGGTTATGGTGTACAGCAAAAAAGCGACCTGACAGGATCCGTGGGTACCTTAAAAAGCAAGGACATCGAAAAAATACCGACGTCTTCGCTGGAGCAGGCCATGCAGGGAAAAATAGCCGGTGTGTACGTAACACCGTCCAGCGGACAGCCGGGCGCAGGCGCCATCATCAGGATTCGCGGTACAGGAACCCTGAACAATGCCAACCCGTTGTACGTTGTGGATGGTATGTTGCTCGACAACATTTCCTTCATAAATCCACAGGACGTGGCCTCGATCGAAGTGTTGAAAGACGCTTCCGCAACGGCCATTTACGGAAACCGTGGCGCCAATGGTGTCATCATCATTACGACCAAAAAAGGAAGTACCGATGGCAAAGGGGTGATTTCATTGAGCACGTATTACGGCACTCAGGAGGTAACCAGAAAAATTCCGATGGCCAATGCCTCCGAATTTGCACAGATGTACAATGAATTCTCCAACAGCAATTATTTTGCAGATCCTGCCTCGTTGGGTGCGGGTTTCGATTGGCAGGATTATTTCTTTCAACAAGCGCCCATAGGCAGTGTACAACTGAGTGCCAGTGGCGGCAGCAACAAATACCTTTACAACGTTTCCGCCAACTATTTCAACCAGGAAGGCATTGTTAAAGAATCGTCGTACGAACGCATCACCTTGCGTTTGAACAACGAGTATGAGGTCAACAACTTCATTCGCCTGGGCAACAACATCGCTTTTGCCCGATCGGAATCGCAAAATCCTTCCAACTCCGTGGAAGGCGCCTACAGGATGCAGCCTGTTCTGGAGCCTTTTGATTCCACCGGGAACTTTACCGACCCAACCGATCCGTACGGAACGGCCATGGGCAATGCCGCTGCCGACCTTTTTTACCGAAAAAACAACCACACCTTCGTTAACCGCATGGTGGGAACGGTTTATGGCGACATAAAACTTTTCAAATACTTTACGTTCAGAAGCAATTTTGGTCTCGACCTGTCGTACCTGAACAACAAGTTTTACCTGCCCGAATATGAAGTGTCCATTTCCCAGCGCAACCCGGAAGACCAGTTGACCCTTGGTTACGACCAGCAACGGACGTGGCTGTGGGAGAACACCCTCACCTATGCTCAGGAATGGGAAAACCTTCGTTTGAACGTTTTGGGTGGTTATACTTCACAGGAATCCTACAGTGAATTCTACGGCGCCGGTAGACGCAGTTTTCCGTCCGGGGCAGATGAATTGCTTTACCTCAGCGCAGGCAACGATACCACCATGACCAACAGTGGGAGTGCTTCAGACTGGGCCATGGTCAGCTATCTTTTCCGGGTAAATACCACACTTTTTGACCGCTACCTTTTCACCGCGTCCATGCGTGCCGACGGATCGTCGAGGTTCAACCGGGACAACCGTTGGGGTTATTTTCCTTCTTTTGCCGTGGGCTGGAACGTTGCGCAGGAGTCGTTTATGGAAAACCAGCGCATCTTCGACCGGCTTAAACTGCGCGCATCGTGGGGTATTTCCGGAAACGACAAAACACAATTGTATCCATCACTTGGCGCCATCACGAACGGACTTTCGGTCATTCTTGGCCCCGGAGAAAGTTTGAACAACGGCGCCACACTGATCAATTACGCCAATTCCGACGTACGTTGGGAAGAAGTTACACAAGCCGACATCGGTGTGGAAATGGCTTTTTTCAACAGCCGTCTGACCACCGAAATTGATTTTTACAACCGTTATACGGAAGGTATCCTGGCCGATTTGCCCATACCAGCCTACGTTGGTTCGCAAACGAACCCGGTCATCAACCAGGCTGAGGTTTTGAACCGCGGCATCGACTTGTCGATGAACTGGCGTGAATCCAAATCAAGGTTTTCCTACAACGTCGGATTCATCCTTTCCACGGTACACAACGAAGTAAAAAGGTTGAGTCTGGGACGTTCAGAGATTTTTTCCGGAGGTACAGGACAAGGCGATCAGGCTTCCAGGACTGTTGTAGGTGAACCCATTGCATCCTTTTATGGTTTTGTTGTAGATGGCATCTTCCAAAATGCAGAGGAACTGGCTTCGCTTCCAAGACTTGGAAACGAAGGTGTGGGTGATTTCCGGTACAAAGACTTGAATGGTGATGGCATCATTAATGGTAGCGACAGACAAACATTAGGAAGTCCCATTCCAAACCTGACGTATGGATTCAATGGCGGCGTGGAATTTATGGGCATTGACTTTTCGGCCGATTTTTTTGGTGTTACTGGCAATGAAGTGGTTAACGTAAAGGCCATGAGTCGCTTTGCTGTGTACAATTGGGAAAAAATTTATTACGATGGACGCTGGACCGGAGAAGGCACCAGCAACAGTGTACCCAAAGTGACCAACGGTGGAGCAAACTACCGCATGTCTGATTTTTATGTGGAAGACGGTTCTTTCATTCGCCTTCGCAGTGTTGTGTTGGGTTACACCCTTCCTCAAAGCTTGACAGAAAAAGCCGGTATGAGCCGTTTCAGGGTTTACACCAGCGGAACGAATCTATGGACCAAACAAAATTACCAGGGTTATTCGCCTGAATTCAGCAGTGACAGTGTGTTCAATTCCGGCCTCGACACCGGTATTTATCCCGTTTACAAAACCATATTGGTTGGTTTGGACGTAACTTTTTAATGATGAACGCTTTTTTCTCACGATACAACATCTTCGCCATGCAAACGAAGTCCCTGTTTTTTACCCAACGTTTCCTATTGCCGGCAGTTGTTTTGTTGTTGGCCGCGCCGGGTTGCCGTAAAGACTTTCTCGAACGCCAGCCACTGGGCCAGCTTACTTACGACACTTTTTTTGAAACGGAAGAACAAGCCCTTGAGGCTGTAAATGCCGTTTACAACCAGTTTCGTTCGTTTGATTGTGTTGGTCTGAATTATGTCGGTGTCACCGACATCATCAGCGACGATGCCGATAAAGGTTCAACACCCAACGACTCACCGCCGTTGCTGGATGTAGATAATTTCACTTTTGATGCCAACAACGGCAATTTTTTGTCTGTTTGGACCGGTTATTACCGTGCCATTGCGCGCGCCAACCTTGCCATCCTGCGTATTCCGGATATCGATATGGACGCGGAATTGCGCGACCGTTTGGTTGGTGAAGCCAGGTTTTTACGTGCCTACAGTTACCTGCTTCTGGTTCAATGGTTCGGAGACCTGCCCATCATTACACAACCTCTAAATGCCGACGAATATTACAACCAGCCTCGCAAACCCAAATCGGAGGTTTATGCGCTCATTGAAAGCGATTTGCTCGCCGCCATTGAAGTTTTACCCACAAAATCAGCATACGCTGCTCAGGACCTCGGAAGGGTTACCCAGGGAGCTGCCAAAGGTATTTTAGCCAAATTGTACATGGTTAAAGGAGATTTCCCCAACGCAGAAAGGTATTGCCGGGAAATTGTGGAATCGAACGATTACAGCCTGTTGTCACGTTATGAGGACAACTTTTTGCCCGTCGGTGAAAACGGCATCGAATCGATTTTTGAAATTACTGCAGCTGCGCTCAATCCAACCGACGGCGTTATCGGGCCAGGAGCAACGCCTTACAACATGGTACAAGGCGTGCGGGGCGTGCCAAACCTCGGTTGGGGTTTCAATCGTCCATCGGATGACCTTTTTGCTGCCTACGAAAACTTTGACACACGTAAAAGTGCCACCATTTTACAGCCTGGCGACTTATTGCCGGACGGAAGTGCCGAAGTGCAGGACAATCCGGAAATGTTTAACGAACGTTTCAACCGCAAGGCATGGGTGCCCGCGCACACGGGTTTGCAGGACAATGGTCCGGGTAACATCCGTATCCTTCGGTATGCCGACATTTTGTTGTTGTTTGCTGAAGCACTCAATGAAAACAACAAACCGGGAGAGGCTTTGACCTACCTCAATCAGGTACGCAAACGCGCCCGCGGCGCCAACCCCATTGCACTTCCCGATATTACCATAACCGACCAGTCGCAACTTCGCGAGCGCATTTACAAGGAGCGCCGCGTAGAGCTTGCCATGGAACAACACCGTTGGTTCGATTTGCTGCGTTGGGGCAGGGCAGAATCTGTAATGACCGCCGTTGGAAAACCTTTCATCAATGGAAAACATGAATTGTTGCCCATACCGCAGTCTGAAATAGATCTTAGCGGCATTGATCAGAATCCGAACTACTAAGATTCTGTAAGCATTAAAAATGTTCGGTTTTTACCTGAAATAGGGTAAAAACCGAACACATAGCCAGGCGATGAGGTTGCCTGCCAAAAGGAACAACAGGATATCGGGCGTGCACAACGAAGGTGGAATTTTTTCACTCCAAAGCACACTGAGCCAAAAGAGGGATTGAAGTCCGGCAATGGACAACATGGCTACGGTTTGTGCTTTCCAGCCATGGTTGGTGTTGGGGAAAAACAGCCACATGCCCACCACGCCGGCAGCCTGAATGGCCAACCAACCACCGGCCCAGTCGAGTGAGATGGTGGTAAGAAGCGTAACCAGGGTCCATAAGGCATAACCGCCGTGGGCCCTGGTTTCATTGAGGGACAGCCTTGGTAATATCCAAAGGGGAAGCAGCAAGGCAACGGCGGGCCCTATGTACATGCCTGCATAAATGATTGCCATACTTCCGATGGCCCACAAAGCGGCGCCCGGCAGAGCTCTCGGAAGGGCACCACGGTGCAGGAGGTAAATAAAAAACAAAGCAAAACACAACAAGACCAGCAAAAAACGCCCGCCCCAGAGTTCCAATGAACTGTCGGTGGAATACCTGCGGGAAAGAGAGTCGAGTTTTCTGTAAATGCCTTCGTTTACAAGTTCGTTGCGATGTACAAGGATATCACCTTTTTTAACCAGTTCTCCGGTGCTTGTGATTTCGGTGGTTTTTTGCCGCAGGGTAGCCTGGGTGAGTGAATCGCTGTAAAATGTATTGGGTGCGATGGTTTTTTCCAAAATGGGCAGCAACAATTCCGGTTGGCGCAAGGGAGAAAAGGGTAGGGAATCGCTGAAGATGTTTTGCGCTTGTTTTATCGTGAGCAGACTGTCGGGTACAATGCGCCTGATGTTGTTTCCGGAAACCAGGTACCAGTTTCTACCGGGCAGGTTGCGTATTTTATCCAACTCATCCTGACCCAAAACTCCGCGATCAAACACGTCATCAAGCATGTGGTACCCATAACTTTTGTACATGCCGAGGTTGCGCACCAGGTCTTCATATTGCACGTCGTTGCGTCCGATGCGGGCTTGTTCTGACAGTAGGTCGGATAAAAGTCGTTTTTGCTTTTTGGCAACGTCATCGTTGATCTTGAAATAAGGGCCATGTTCCGCTTTTACCTTTGCGAGATCGATGCGAACCTTTTCCTCCGGAAACAAAACGTCAAAATCGTAAGGCGCCTTCAGGCTTCGGTAATTCCAGGGTTGTCCGAGGGCGAACCTGTAAGGAAATGGATTGGGCCTGGGGAGAAGCAGGGTAGCAATGAGGGTACAACCCAACGTGAGTGCTACAATGGCTATAAGGTTGCGCTTCGACACGCGTGCCGGGAGCAAAGACGCCAACTGGGGCAAAAAGGAGGATGTATCCGTTTGGTTATTCACCTTGACGAGGGTTCCAAATGACTTCTTCAGCGTTGTGATCCACTGCAGTAAAACGTGCAAGGATAAAAAAGTAATCCGACAATCGGTTGAGGTACTTCAGCACTGCTTCATCAACTGGTTCGATGTTGTGCAGTGCAACCACCAAACGTTCCGCCCTCCGGCAAACGGTTCGGCAAATGTGGCATGCAGAAACGGCTGGGTGACCACCGGGCAGGATGAAGTGTCGCAGCGGGGCGAGGTTGTCGTCCATGCGGTCCATTTCAGATTCGAGCAGGGATATGTCTGCCGATCTGATGTCGGGCACGGGTGCCTGTTTCCCCGGATCGGAGGCCAGGTTGGCGCCGATGGTAAACAGGCGGTGTTGTATTTGAGCAAGCACAGTACGACTGCCGGAATCTGTCAGGCTGTCGCGAAGTGCGCCCGTAAAGGCGTTAAGTTCATCAACGGTGCCATAGGCATCAACACGCAGATCGCTTTTCAAAACACGTTTCCCGCCGAAAAGGGCAGTTTCACCTTTGTCACCCGTTTTGGTGTAAATCTTAAACGCCATATTCTTTAGAAGACTAGTCCTTTTTTATCTCGTTTGTTTCGCGGAGCTTTTCGGCTTCCAGCATTTTTTGCTGTACGTCAGGCGGTACCTGGCCTTCCACTTCATAAACGGGAAAACCTTTGCCGTTGATGACCGACCATGTGAGCGGAGCCCAATTGGTCATACTTTGACGGAGCGCTTCTTTTTTGGTACGGCCCTGGGCCAACATCAAACGGTCGAGCAACAATTTGTGCAACTTGGGGTTCACGTTTAAACTGGCGATTGCAAAAGCCTGATCACCAACAATGGGAATCAATTCGAGGCAGGTAACGCCGTGTTTGATTCCTTCAGAGCCATCAACAACAGCATGAAATTTTATGAAATTCTGAATGGCTATGGGCTCGCCGGCCAATGCTTTGTCAAGTGTGCCTTTGTAATCAAATCCGGCCCATTCGGCAGTTTTGAGTACACTTGGTGAAACTTCAACGGGTCCTGAATTTTCCACCGGGGTTTGGCTGCTCACCGGCACGAAAGGCAGGACAATGAGCGCCAAAATGCTAAACAACAGTACTTTTTTCATGGAATCAACTGCACTTTGGTTAAAAAACATTGCAAAGTTGCTCAATTTTATACAACTGATGCAGCTATTTCCCCAACAGGATGTTAATCTGAAGATCAGGGAGTTTTAAAGATCCTTTATCCGAGCTCGTTTTTTTAGCCAAATTGCCTACTTTTGCGCCTTGATTTATCAACTCAAGCTCTAGAACATACAAATTTATGGGACGCGCGTTTGAGTTCCGCAAGGAACGCAAGTTTAAACGTTGGGCCGGCATGGCCAAAACTTTCACCCGTATCGGCCGCGAAATCAACCTCGCCGTAAAAGCCGGCGGACCAAACCCGGAGTACAATTCTCGTCTCCGAATGGCCATTCAAAATGCCAAGTCGGCAAACATGCCCAAGACCAACGTGGAAAGTGCCATCAAAAAAGCTTCCAGCAAGGATGCCGAAAACTTCACAGAGGTCATTTACGAAGGATACGGTCCACACGGTGTCGCAATTTTGGTTGAAACAGCTACAGATAACCCTACCCGAACGGTAGCCAACGTTCGTATGTACTTTGACCGCAGCCATGGCGCACTTGGTACCTCAGGAAGTGTAAGCTACATGTTCAACCGTAAAGGCGTTTTTAAATTGAACGCTGAAGGCATTGATGCCGATGAACTCGAACTCGAACTCATTGATGCCGGATTGGAAGACATGAAACGTGAAGAAGATGAAGTGGTGCTCTTTACCGACTTTTCCGATTTCGGGACCATGCAAAAAGCACTCGAAGACCGCAACATTGAAACCACCAGCGCTCAGCTCGAATGGTTGCCAACGATGTCCAAAAAGCTGAACGATAACGAAGTGGAACAGGTCATCAAACTTATCGATAAACTCGAGGAAGACGATGACGTGCTCAACGTTTTCCATACCATGGACATGAGTGAGTAAAAAAGTCGTAAGTCGTAAGTCGTAAGTCGGACTTAAGCTTGGGACTGGAATAATAAATGCCCAATTATTTGTTTTTCAAATGATTGGGCATTTTTACGACTTACGACTTACGACTTTTTATTGTTCATCTTCCCCGCCGCCTTGGCGCAACGTTGCCGGTGGATCAAGGTCGATTTGCATGGCGGGATCCCAGGACCACAGACCTTGTTCGTATTCATTTTGCATCCGCGCCAGGTTGTTATTGTGGCATTGGCGCTGGTACAGTGGAAAACGGTAGCGATGCCACAACGATGATTCATCGAACGGAACACCGGTGCTGATGCTTTCGCGAAGTGCATACAGGTATGTAAGGCTGTCGGTGCGGCGGCGCAGCCAGTCGTTGATGCTCAAGGCCGGTGTACCGTGCCCGGGAATTAGCCTTGTGAACCAGTTTTTATCGTGTATCCGCGGCAATTTTTCCAGTGTCTTTTCGTATTCAATGCTGCTGTGGTTGATGAACGGGAATTCGACGTTGGACAAATAATCGCCTGCAATGCACAAGCCGAGGTGCCAGATCACCACCATCATGCTATCAACGGTATGGCCGGGGGTTAGGTAAAAAGTCATCTTTGTTTGTCCGGTCCGGAACTGAACGCCATCCCGATACACGGCAAAATCAGCTTGTGGGTATTCCAGGGGGTAAGGTCGTTCGATGTAAAATTGGTGGTCGAAGGATTGAGCCTGCTCCAGGATTTTCGTTTTTTCAGGATGCAACGACATGGCCTCCGACATAAAAACCCGGTCGGCATCGATGGCTTTGTAACCCATGATGTGATCGTAATCGGAATGGGTAAAAAGCAGAAAAACTGGTTTGAAACCGCGAATTTCATCAACATATTGTCGGATGGCATTCACCTCCTGCGGGAGCCAGCCAGGATCGACCACCAGCACCAGGTCATTGGTTTGAACGACCGTAGTATTGGTTTGGAACAATGCACTCTGGAAAACCGTAACGTTGGGATCCCGGTAAATGATCGTATTCATAGCGTGGTTTTTACAAGCTTTTCTGCGTATTTACCGTAAATTGAAGATGCAGTAAAGCTTATCAAGGGAATTAACGCTACTTTTGCGGCGTCAACTCGACAAATGTACACATACAACACCCCAAAGCCAATAGCCTTTTAAGAAATGGGAAATATAGTTGCCATCGTTGGCCGTCCGAATGTAGGAAAGTCAACCCTTTACAACCGCCTTGTCGGATCACGAGATGCCATCACCGATGATTTTTCCGGGGTAACCCGCGACCGTAAGTACGGTTTTTGCGAGTGGAACGGCAAACGATTCACTGTTGTAGATACCGGAGGCTTTGTTCAGGGCTCCGAAGATGTATACGAAGCTGCCATCAGAGCACAAGTACGCATAGCCATTGAAGAAGCTGCCGTCATCCTTTTTATGGTTGATGCTCAAACGGGGGTAACCGACCTCGATGAAGAAATGGCCCGTGTGTTGCGCCGTGGCAACAAACCGGTTTACCTGGTGGTGAACAAGGTTGATACCCACAAACACCTTATGGAAGGCAACGAGTTTTGGAGCCTTGGTTTTGAAAACACCTTTTTCATTGCTTCCATCAGCGGAAGCGGCACGGGCGATTTGCTCGACGCTGTTGTTGAGCACATTGAAAAGGAAGAATATTTCGAAACCCAATTGCCCAAACTAGCCATCATCGGCAGGCCAAACGTAGGCAAATCCTCGCTCACCAACGCTTTGCTGGGCGAAGAACGCAACATCGTAACCGCCACCGCAGGTACCACACGCGATCCCATCCATGCCCATTACAACAAGTTTGGCAAGGAGTTTATTCTCATCGATACGGCTGGTATCCGGAAAAAAACCAAGGTTGAAGAAGACCTGGAGTTTTATTCCGTCATGCGCGCCATCCGGGCCGTGGAAGAAGCCGATGTGTGTTTGCTTGTTTTGGATGCCACGTTGGGTATTGAGTCTCAAGACTTAAACATTCTGCGGTTGGCTCAAAAACGCCACAAAGGCATCGTGATTTTGGTAAACAAGTGGGACCTGATGGAAAAATCCACCAACACCGCCCGCGATTACGAAAGGGCCATCAAAAGCCGCCTGGCGCCCTTCGACGATGTGCCTGTAATGTTTATATCCGCATTGGAAAAACAACGCATTTTTCAAGCGGTAGAAGTAGCTATGGATGTGTATGCCAACCGTACGCGCAGGGTGAAAACTTCGGATCTGAACGATATTTTGATCCCGATCATCGAAGCTACGCCGCCTCCTTCGGTACATGGACGTTATCCTAAATTCAAGTACATCACCCAATTGCCGACACATTACCCGTCGTTCGCCTTTTTTGTAAACAACCCAAACTACGTGCGCGATTCGTACGTACAGTTTTTGGAAAACCAGTTGCGCAAACATTTCAACTTTACAGGCGTTCCGATCGAGGTATACATGCGGTCAAAATAAACACAAGATCCAGATGATCCATCGATTGATTGTAATCGGAGCGATTTTGCTTTCCATGCCAGCCTGCGATGAAAAGGAAGATGTTCCCGCTTACGTACACGTTGATCCCTTTGTTGTAAACGCCGAAGGTGGAGCCGCATGGCAAAAAATCACAGAAGGCTGGTTTTATGCCAACGGTGAATTTTTGGGTGCATACACCCTGCCTGCCGATGTTCCCGTTTTGGCTGTCGGGGAAGGCGACATTATTGTCTTTCCAGGTGTCAAAGAGAACGGCATCAGTACAACACCCAACATCTACCAGTTTTTGACCCGTTTCGATCAGGATGTCACCTTTACACCCGGTGAATCGGTTACCGTTTCTCCTGTAACAGCCTACGACGACGACATCGTTGTGCCGTTCGGCACCTTTGAACGAGGTTCCTTCGACGGATTTTCATCCATAGGACTTACCAACCGCGATGGCGATGACGCAACCAGCTTTTTACTGACCCCCGATGGTGGATTTGCAGGAAAAAGTTTGCTGTTAAGCGTGGATACCGCCCATACCCTGATGGAAGTTGCAACCGAAACGGTTCCTTTGCCCGGAACATTCGAACGTGAGGTATGGCTGGAACTTCACTACCAAAACGACATGCCTTTTACCCTTTGGATCCTCGGTTCTTCCAACGGCGGTAGTGAAAAATTACAACCCATCTTCCAGTTTTCTGAAAATGAGAACTGGAACAAGATTTATTTTAACCTCACCGAGTTCATCATCCAATTGAACGAGGCCGATTACAGCCTGCTTTTCCGCGCCAGTTTGCCAAGGGACAGCAACGGAAATTACACTCAAGACAGTGGAACCGTTCGGATAGACAACATCCGTTTGGTACACTTTTAAACCCTATTGCTGTTTTGCCACGCCACCAACGTCAACGCGACACCTTTTGGTACGAAGTAGCCGATTTTTGCATGGCCATGCTGGCCTGGGCTCTTTTTTTTCTTTTCCGAAAAAGACTTGAGGGCGTACCATTGGGTGTTGAAATTTTTCAGGATCCCAAGTTGTTCCTCGGCATCCTCATCATTCCAACCGGATGGCTGCTTTTTTACAGCATTTTTGACCGGTACAACGATATTTACCGCCTTTCCAGGCTCGCTACATTTACCCGTACCTTTTTCCTGACGTTTATTGGGGTGTTTTTTCTGTTTTTCGCACTCATCCTGGATGATGTCGTGCGCGATTACACGACCTATTACCGATCTTTTCTGGTCCTTTTTGGATTGCATTTTGGGCTAACGGCCACCATGCGTATGATCCTGCTTACCCGCGCTAGTCGACGCCTGAAAGCCGGAAAAGTTGCCTTCAACACCATCATCATCGGTGGCAACCAGAATGCACTTGATCTGTACCACGAAATCCGCGGACAGAAAAAAGGGCTTGGTTACAACTTCATTGGATTTATTGATACCAATGCTGGCAATGGGACAGACCTGCTCGCCCACCTGCCGAAATTGGGCAACATCAACGACCTGCCCACCATCATCCGTGAAAAGGAAATTGAAGAAGTTATCATTGCCATCGAAACGTCGGAACACAACAGACTTCGCGAGATCCTGAACATCCTGTTCGATTTCAGCGAAAAGGTGCTTGTGAAAATCATCCCCGACATGTACGACATCCTGCTGGGAACAGTAAAAATGAACCACGTCTTTGGGGCTGTACTGATTGAAATCCGACAGGAACTGATGCCCAAGTGGCAACGGGTGGTAAAACGTTTACTCGATTTTACCGTCAGCGCCCTGGTTCTGATGATCTTATCCCCATTGTACCTGTACATTGCGCTGCGTGTGCGCCTAACCTCCAAAGGTCCAATCATTTACAGCCAGGAACGTCTTGGCATACACGGCAAACCCTTTACGATTTACAAGTTCCGCTCCATGTATGTGGATGCCGAAAAAATGGGCCCCCAACTCTCGAAAGACAACGACCCGCGTTGCACGCCCTGGGGCGCCGTGATGCGCAAATGGCGCCTCGACGAATTGCCCAACTTCTGGAACGTATTGATGGGCGACATGTCGCTCGTAGGTCCACGTCCGGAGCGCAGGCATTTCATCGAACAAATTCTAAAGCACAACCCGCATTACAAACACCTGATGAAAGTTCGTCCCGGCATTACTTCCTGGGGACAGGTGAAATACGGTTACGCTTCCAACCTCCAGGAAATGTTGCAACGCCTTCGTTTCGACCTGCTTTACATCGAAAACATGTCCCTGGCGCTGGATTTTAAAATTATGTTTTACACCGTGCTGGTGTTGATGCAGGGTAGGGGAAAGTAATGTCTTAACCCGGATTTTTAGGATTTTGGGGACCTAAATCCAATCCCCAAAATCCTAAAAATCCGGGTTAAGACGGACAACATCCACCCCCATTTCCCTTACCATTTTGTTCAATTCGGGTAAATCCGTAATTTTTACCGTTTGCCACCGAGCCAGCTCATCACCGGCTTGTTTGCTCAGAATGTCGAATACCTTTCGTGAGGCTTCGGTGGGTGGATAATCGCCGTCGACGTTCAGGCCCATGAGGTTGGCCAGTTTATCGTTGAGTTTTACCGGGTAGTTGAGCGGGTCCTGCGACGAGCGGTTTTTGGTTTGGTACAGGTTGTTCTCCACGGAGGTCATCACGGAGTCCATTTGTGCGATCCGGGTGGTGAGCGGTTTGTATTTGTCCTCTTTGGGAAGTTTGTTTTTCAAATCATTTATTTGCGCACGCACATCCCTTATTTCCCTGATGCACCGGTGCATGGCACTGATGGTGTCTGAAACTTGTTGAACAAAATCAAATTGAGCCCGGTATTCGCCGGAAGTTGTTTTTGAACGCGGATCGGCAAGGATCTGCATGTCCTGCTCCAAAGTTTGCCCTTTTGCACGCAAGCGGACTTTATATGTACCGGGTACTGCCTTGGGACCGGCCAGGTTGTAGCTCCACAAGATCATTCCATCAAATTTTATGGCATCGGGGTAACGCATGTTCCAAACGAACAGGTTGTTGCCCTGCTCGGGTTTGATTTTGTTGTCCTTGTCGTGGGTGGAAAAAGTTTTGATCACCTTTCCCGATGGTTCCAGAATGTCGATGCTGATGGTGTCTTTTTCTCCGGGTTTGTTTTTCAAATAATAGTGGACAAACACACCATTTTGCCTGTTGCCTCCCGCTGTTTTTGAAGCTTTTCCATTGCCGCCACCACCCATGCGGTAGGCTGCATCCGGCTTGTAGAGATGCATCTCTTTTTCCGAGTCTTTGCGATCGAGCTGGTGTAAAACACTCAAATCATCGATGATCCACAACGAACGACCCTGGGTGGCTGCGATGAGGTTTCCGGCTTTCAGGGTTAGGTCGGTGATGGGAACCACGGGCAAATTGAGTTGAAAGGGCTGCCAGTTGGCGCCATCGTCGAAACTGACGTACATGCCCGCCTCCGTGCCGGCGTACAACAAGCCACGCCTTTCCGGATCAGCCCTAATCACCCGCGTAAAATGCTCCTCGTTGATGCCACGTGTAATTTTTTGCCAGGTGGCGCCATAGTCTGAAGTGCGGTACAGATAAGGTCTGTAATCGCCGTTTTTGTAAGCTGTTCCGGCAATGTAACAACCACCTGCGTTGAAAACATCGGGTTCGATGCAGTTGATCATGGTCCATTTCGGAAGGTCGGCAGGCGTTACGTTGGACCAGTTCGTGCCACCGTCTCGTGTGAGGTGTACAAGGCCGTCGTCGGATCCCGTCCAGATCAATCCTTCCTGCAACCGGCTTTCGGCGGCAGCGAAAAGGGTACAGTAGTATTCCACGGAGGTGTTGTCCTGGGTAATCGGGCCACCGCTCGATTTTTGTTTGCTGCGGTCGTTGGTAGTCAGGTCGGGACTGATGGTCGTCCAGGTCTGGCCCTCATCCGTACTCAGATGCAGGTGATTGCTTGCTGCATAAAGTTTTTTGGAATTGTTGGGGCTAAAAAAGATGGGAAAGTTCCATTGGAACCTGTATTTCGCATCTTCAGCACCATGACCCATGTTGTCTTCCGGCCAAACGTTTACCAGCCTTTCCGATTTGTTTTTGTGGTCCACACGTGTCAGGTAACCATGGTACGAGCCACCATAAACAACATCGTCGTTCAACGGATCAACGGCGATGTGGCCCGATTCGCCACCTGCCGTACTTTCCCAGTCGCGTTCACCGATGTTGTATCCATCGGTGCGGTGCGCTATGCGGACCGTAGAGTTATCCTGTTGGGCGGCATAAATGCGGTAAGGAAAAGCGTTATCGGTTGTTACGCGGTAAAACTGGGCGGTTGGCTGGTTGTGGTAGGTGCTCCAGGTTTCGCCGCCGTCGTAGGTTACTTGTGCGCCACCATCATCACCGATGATCATGCGGTTGGGGTCGTCAGGGGCAATCCACAGGTCGTGGTGGTCGCCATGGGGAGCATACTGGCTGGTAAAAGACTTGCCGCCGTCTTTTGAACGGTGGTAAGCCACATTCATCACATAAAGCAGGTCGGCGTCATTAGGATCGGCGTAAAGGCGTGTGTAGTACCAGGCACGCTGGCGCAAATTTCGGTCCTCGTTGATTTTCGCCCAGGATTTGCCCCCGTTGTCGGAGCGAAACAACCCGCCGGTTTGGCTTTCCACAAGTGCCCAAACACGTTCCGGCCGAGCAGCAGACACAGTTACGCCTATGATGCCCATGGTGTCTTTGGGCATGCCTTCGTTGCGGCTCAGGTCGGTCCAGGTGTTTCCTCCATCGGTACTTTTCCACAAACCGCTGCCTTCACCGCCGGAGGACAATGACCAGGGTGTGCGCCGAACGCGCCACAAACTGGCATACAGGATGCGAGGATTGGTGGGATCCATGCTCAGATCGATGGCGCCGGAGCTTGCATTGACAAACAGGATGCGCTCCCAGGTTTTACCTCCGTTGGTGCTGCGGTAGACGCCGCGTTCATCGCTGTCTTGGTACAGATCGCCCAGTACTGCAGCATAAACCATGTCGGGATTGGTGGGATGAACCCTTATTCGGGGAATGTGGCGACTGTTTTTTAGACCCGCTGCTTTCCAGGTTTTGCCGGCATCTTCGCTTTTCCACATGCCGGAACCAGAGCTGACGTTGCCTCGAACGGTCTTTTCGCCGCCGCCCACATAAATTACATTGTGGTCGCTCGCCGCCACTTCAATGGCGCCAATGGAACCTCCAAAAAAGCCGTCGGAGATGTTATCCCAACTTCTTCCACCGTCCTGTGTGCGCCAAACGCCGCCACCCGTGCTGCCGAAATAAAACAGGTTGGGCCTGCCAGCCACTCCAGTGACAGCAGCCGAACGACCGCCCCGAAAAGGACCAATGTTGCGCCAGGATACGGCACGGAAAAGACTGGTATCAACAGGTTGGAAAGTTTGAGCAGGTGTGGGTTCCGTTTTTCGGGATTTGTTTTTTTGGGCAAAAAGAGCAGGCGTGAGCAGTAGAAAAAACAGGAGGAAAAATGAATGCTTCATGTAGTAAACGATTTGCCCACAAGAAAAGCGATTTTTTCTTTTTACTACGGCCTAAAACAGCATTAAATGTTGGTGCTGGCTTTTGTAAGCAAATAAAAAAATGAGCCTCCCCGAATTTTCGGAATGGCTCATTTTTATTATTTTTATTTAAAAACTCAACGAATCAGCGTCGTTTCTCCTTTAAGAACTTCCGTTTCACCGTCGAGGTATTTAACCTCCAAAACCCATACAAATACGGCGGGGTCCATGTCTTTGTCGCGGAATTTTCCGTCCCAACCAACCGTTTCGTCGTTCACGACAAAGTTTCCGGCCTGGTACACAAGTTCGCCCCAGCGGTCGTAAACCCGGAAATCGAGCACTTGCGCGGAAGCTTGTCCATGTACGAGCAGAAGATCGTTGTTGAAGTCGCCGTTGGGTGTGAAGCCCGTTGGCACAAAAATGCGGCGGGGTTTGTACACCTTGACAAGAATCTGATCCTCTCCGCTACAGCCGAGTTCGTCCACCACTTCAACACTGAAATATTGCGGATAAAAGAGGGTGTCCACATTGGGGTCCGGGCAATCCAGACAGCTCAGCCAACGCGCGCCGGCCGGATCCCAGATGTACTCCAACGTACCGGTTGCGCCGGTAACTACGGCATTCAGTTGGGTTGTTTGGCCAAGTTCAATGCTTATGTCGGGGCCCAAATCAACCATCACCGGAGGATTTTGTGCTACAGTAACGGCATTGAGCACAAGTGTACAACCGTTTCCATCGGTGATGATGGGTGTGTAGGTTCCAGCCTGCAGGCCGATTTGAACAGGAGAACCGTTGGATGGCCGGTTGTCGAGTGCATAACGGTAGGGAGGTGTGCCGCCCTGGGCGTCGATTTGGATGCGTCCGTTGTTTTCACCAAAACATACCGCGTCAATCTGACTGGTGGTGCCGGCAAGCGGTTCAGCAGGTTGGCCGATGTTGCTGTTTACGGAAACGGAGCACCCATTGGCATCGGTAACCACCAGCGATAATGGTCCTGTAGCGAGTTGGGTAAGTTCGGGGTTGCTCAGGCCATTCGACCACAAGTAGGCATAAGGCAATACGCCGCCACTGACAAGCGCTGTTGCTGAACCGGTGCTTTCACCGTAGCACAATACGCCCTGGGTTTGAACCTGTGCTTCAAGTTTGGCCGGTTGGGGCAAAACAACATTTGTTGAAATGGCACAACCCCGGCTATCCGTGACTGTCACATTGTACGTAATGTTTCCGCCGAGGTTTTCAGCACGGGCGGTTGTTTGGGCTGTTGGCGACCAGAAGTAAGTATAAGGCGCTGTGCCTCCGGTGGCGGTAACTTCTGCCCAACCGTCAAAGGCTCCGAAACAATCCGGACCTTCAAAGGAAATTATGGTAGCCGCCAAAGCATTGGGGATTCCCAGCGCAACGGACGTGGTGCCTGTACAGCCAGTGGCATCCGTAACGGTTACTGCATAATTGCCACCAGCCTGAAGGTTGTAGGCATTGGATGTGGTTTGGGAAGGAACAGTGTTCCAGAGGTAGGTGAAGTCACTGAGGTTTGCAGGCGTATTGCCATAAGCAACCTCCGTAACGGCAGCGCTGCCATCATTTCCTCCAAAACAACTTGGATCCTGCGCTAAAGCCTGGACGATCACTTGTTCAAGCCCGAAAATTTGTGTTGTCGAAGTTTGTGAACAGCCATTGTTGTCGGTCACCGTTAAACCATAAAAACCTGCACCAAGTTGAGAGATGTTTGGTGCAGAAATGGTGGTTGTTTCCCATTGATAGGTATAGGGCGAGGTTCCTCCGGATGCTGTTACACTTGCTGTACCATTGCTCACGTTGAAACAAACCGTATCAGAAACTGCAGGAAGAACAATGTCCAAAGCAGTTAAGGGCTGGTCTATGGTAGAAGTTAACGTTTTGCTGCATCCGTTGCCGTCGGTTACCGTTGCTGTGTAATCGCCTGCCAGAAGTCCGGTTATGGAGATGCCGGAACCAGTGTAGTTGCCCGGACCGGTCCATGTGGTTGTATACGTTCCAGTGCCGCCCGAAGCAGATAACACGATGGAACCGTTGTTCAGTCCGAAGCATGTTGCATTTTGAGGAACGGCACTCAGCATGATTTCTACAGCGGCATTGATGGTGTCGATTTTTTCCGCCAAACAGTTGTTGGCATCGGATACCAAAACGAAGTAAGCGCCCGAAGGGACGTTGATAAGATCCTGAGTTGTCGCATTGTTGTCCCAAAGGTAATTGTAGGGTAAAGTGCCCCCAACAACCGTAAGGTCAATGCCGCCGTCGGCACTGCCGGAGCAGGCTGTGTTTTGCACGGTTGTACTCAGCGATAGTGCTTCCGGTTGCCCGACCGTTGTATTTCCGGAAATGGTGCACCCGTTCACATCGGTAACAATCAGGGAAAAGTTGCCGGCTAAAAGTCCGGTGGCTGTCGGCGTGGTTTGGTTGTCGCTCCACAGGTAGGTATATCCGGATATGCCGCCGCCAGGAATTGCCGTCGCGTTACCGCTGGCTTCACCGTTGCAAAGTGCATTTACCGGAGAAATATTCAGGGTTAATGCGGTGGGCTGTGCAGGTGTTGCCGTCGCGGCAAGTGTACATCCATTGACATCAGTAACAGTAACGGAAAACGTTTGGGCCGTTAATCCGGTTGCTGTGGCGGTAGTTTGGGCCGAAGGATCATTCCATAGATAAGTATAGGGGAAGGTTCCTCCGGTTGCGGATACCGTTGCGCTTGCGGTTGCACTGCCGAAACATGTGGCGTCTGTGGCTGCTGTACTACCGGTCAGCAACGTGGGTTCGGCAACCACAGCGGTGGATGTTTGGGTACAACCATTGCCGTCGGTAACGGTAACAGTGTACATTCCCTGGGCTATGTTGGTTGGGTTTGATCCGGCAAGTCCACCTGTCCAGGCAAACTGATAAGGCATGGTGCCTCCGGTTGCGGTTGCGGTGAGTTCTCCACTTGTGCCACCGTTGCACAAAACATCCTGAGCCGAGGAATTGGCGAGCAATTCCGTCGGTTGAGGCAGATCAATGGTCGCTGTTTCTGTACAACCGTTTAGGTCGCTAACGGTTACCGTGTATTGTCCTGTTGGCAAATTTTGCAAATCAGGAGTTGTTTGCGAAGTCGGATCGTTCCAAACATAAGACAACGTACCTGTTCCTCCACTGGCAACAGCCTGCAATTGGCCATTAACTCCGCCGAAACAAAGGATGGGTTGTGTTATGGATGTGCTTAGTACAATGTCGGAAGGTTCAGGAATGTTGATCGGAACCTGTGCCTCGCAGCCTGAGTTGTCGGTAATGGATGCAACGTAGTTTCCTGGAGCCAGTCCGGAGAATACTCCCGTCGTATTTGCCTGGCTGCCAACCGCGAATGCATAAGGCGGATTAAGTCCGTCGGGCACAAAAGTTGCCTGACCGTCGCTTAAGCCGGCACAGCTTGCCGAAGTCACCTGAGCGTTCACAACCGGCACAAGGCAATTGCTGCATGTGGTGGTACCAATTTCAGCATTGCAACCAGCCTGAGCACCCGTGGCGCGCACTTCGATGGTAACCACCGAATTGGCTGTCAAACCACTCACGTCGTGCTGGTTGATACCATTGGCCGGAACCCATCCGGTGCCGTTTACATTCACTTCATAACCTGTTGCGCCGGATACGGCGGTCCAGTTGAATGTGATGTTGGTACTTGTTTGTCCCGAGCAACTTACCAGGGGCGCCAGCAAATTTGGAATCGAATTAACAACCACCGAATCCTGCACCACACATCCGTAAGTATCGGTAGCCTGTATGGTGTAAACACCGCTTTGGGTAGGTGTAACATCCGTTACAGGGCATGTCGGACAAGCGACGCCGGCGATGGGAAACCATTGGTAGTTGATTTGGTAAAGTGGCTCGAAAGTGATGGTCCAATCGAGCAAGGTGCCCGTAAAACCATTGGCATCGTCGATCAAACGAAGTTGCCAGGTTCCGTTGGCGGGGTAGGTGCCGTCCCAAAGATCGTTCCACGGACCTTCCGGTTGCCAGTTGTTGGTAAAAGGTGCTGCGGCAGCGGGTGCAAAAGGACCGGGACTGCTGATCACCGTAGAGGCGTCGAGGGTAAAACAGGTATTGGTGTAGTTGTCGCCGTTGGCGCCGTTGTCGGTGGAAAGTTCAAGAAACTGTCCTGAAGGTGAAAACAGGTAAACATCCAGGTCGTCCACCCACGTGTGTGTAGCGTTTAAACACACCGAACGGATGGAGCCAGGTCCAAGGGTAACCGGTTGTACCCCAAAAACATTGATGGGCGAAGTAACGGCGGTATTGGTGGGTTGGATGAGAAAATCCTGGGTATTCGTAAACGTCGGCGGATCGGGCAGGGGCACCGGCGCCGTACCGTCGAGTTGGATGGTTTGACCGATACAAATGGAGGTATCCGGGATGAGGTTGGGCGCCACCAGTGTGTTTTCGCGGAAGTAGATGTACAATGTATCGCGGTTACAGGGGTCTACCTGGATATCAATGGCTAAAAATTCTCCCGGATCAGGGATGTTGTCTTCAAAGCCGACGATGGGAATGGTGATGTTTTGCTGGCCGGGGGCGAAGCTCAGGGTGTCGGAGATGGTTTCGTAATCCACACCGTTGACGGCAGTGCCCCAGATGTTGTAATCTATGGGCGTTTTCAGAACAGCCGGGTTGGGCAACTGAAAGCTGATGGTGCCTTGTGCACAGCCCTCGGTTACGGTACCGTCGAGGCTCACCGTAGTTGCTTCTGCATTGATGGAACCTGTACCGAAACTTTTGGCTTCCAGGAACACGCCCGAGTCGAAAGCATTGTCGGAAACGTCTGCAATGGCGAGTTTAATGGTGTATTGCTGACAAGGAACCACAACAGCCTGGGCGGTGAATACATCTGTAAAACCATCGTAGGTCGGTTGCATGTTGGAACCGTTGTTGGAGTTGTAATAGATGTCATTCAACGGACCGCAGCCAAAAACCGGATTGGCAGGGTGCAGGTTGTTGATGGTTACGGGAAGCGTCGTATTGGGAATGATGGCGATGTTGGTAAAAGTTGGAAATCCAGGTCCCTGGATAAAAAAGCCAAAAACATCGTTGAAGGGGCTGCAGGCGTATTCCGGGTATTCTTCCGAACCAAAACAATAGCTGAAACGCAGCGTGTCGGATGTTGGAATAAAGGTAATGGTGTACACCGCCGCATCGTTGGTGCCGGAAGTTGTCAGCGACGCCAGGTCAGCATCGTAAGCGGTACTGGGATTGTCTACCGATGCCTGGCTGCCGCCAACGTCATCGGCGCCAAATCCGCCGCCTCCGGTTTTTGCAATGCCCGTGGTCATTACAATACCCCGGTTGATACCGATGGCATTGGTTCCTCCGGTGAAATAACCTATGGCGCCGTTGGAGCCGGCATAATTGATGCTGACAACTTCAACGCCATCTCCCAAAAAGATGTTTGAAATAAGTGTTTCCGGCGTAAAAAGTCCGGTGTTGGCCGGTGTTACCTCTAAAAGTTGGGCTTGTGCCTGGAAATTCAAACACAACAAAATAACAAGGCAACCAAATCGGCAAAAGGAGTAGAAAGGGTTCATCCGCAATGATGGTGGATTTTGTTTTCCTGCTTACAGGGTAGGTGTGAGTATGTTGTTAGCGCTTCGGAAGCAGTAAGCAAACGTTGTCAAATGTATGGCTTTTTAAACAAGTGGCCAAAAAGGCATTTTAAGAAAGCAAAAATCCACAGCAAGATGCAAACTTCACAACTTACGATGCCTGCTTTGTCTGCTTTGTGCAAATTATTCAGGATTGCTCCACCACCGCCAGCCTGCCTTCAGGTAGTTTCCATCCCCCCTTTTAAGGCATTGATCTAATTTTTTAACACTTCTACCGTTTGGTGTGTTTCCTTTGTGACGCGTACCAAAGTACCATAAACCTACACCATGAATCAGTTTTTTAAGTTCCTGTTTGCATCCTGTCTCGGCACAGCACTGGCTTTGATGCTTTTGTTTTTTATCGGTTTCAGCGCCATCGCCGGAATGGCAGGTAAAGCTTCACAACAAGAAAAAGTTGCCGTAAAGGCCAACACGGTACTCGAGATCAAACTCGACATGCCGATACCGGAAAAAACCAACAACCTTCCACTCGATCCTTTCCAGTTCGACCAGAAAGATGTTGTAGGACTACACGACATCATCGGAACCATTCGCCAGGCCAAAGAAGACCCGGACATCAAAGGCATCTATTTCAATGCCACGTACGTTGAAGCCGGAAAAGCCAGCTCAGCCCAATTGCGCGAAGCGCTTGAAGATTTCCGGTCATCTGGCAAATTTGTTGTTTCCTACGCCAATTTTTATACCCAAAACGCATATTACCTCGCTTCGGTTTCAGATCAAATACTGCTTAATCCTGTCGGCGCTGTCGACTTCCGCGGATTTTCAAGCATGATCGGATTTTACAAAGGCATGCTCGACAAACTCGACGTGCAGATGAAAATTTTCTATGCCGGAAAATTCAAAAGCGCCACCGAGCCATTCCGTCTCGATAAAATGAGCGATGAAAACCGCACCCAGGTGCGTGAATACATCAAAGGTTTGTACGACAATTTCATCGCCGACATCGCCAAAAGTCGCAACATTCCGGAAACAGAATTGCGTGCCATCGCCGACAATTACGATGGTCGCAGCGCCCAAAGCTCGCTGAAAGCCCACCTCATCGACCGCATCGCCTACGAAGACGAAGTGTTCGATTTGATGAAGGAAAAAATCGGCCTCGACAAAAAAGACAAACTCAACCGCATCAGCCTCGAGGATTATTACGCTACCAAAGGACGCGACCTTAACCTGAGCGCCAAGGATAAAATTGCCGTGGTGTATGCAGAAGGTACCATCAGCGACGGCGACGGCGGCGAACCCGGCAATGTTTTTGATGCCAAATACGTGAAAATCCTGCGCCAGATCCGCAAAGACGATAAAGTAAAAGCCATCGTTTTACGCATCAACTCGCCCGGAGGCAGTGTGCTCGCCAGCGAAAACATCCTGCGGGAAGTACAACTTTGCAAGGAAGCAGGCAAACCCGTGGTTGTCAGCATGGGCGACGTAGCCGCTTCGGGCGGTTATTACATCGCTTGTCAGGCCGACAGTATTTTCGCCGAACCCAACACCATCACCGGTTCCATCGGTGTATTCGGCATGATTCCCATTTTGCAAAAAACAATGAAGGACAAGCTCGGCATCACCTTTGATACCGTACGCACAGGTCAATACTCCGCTTTTGGAACGCCGTTTTACGATTTTTCACCCGAAGAAAGCGCCATCATCCAGGAACGTATCGACTGGATTTATGAGGATTTCCTTCAAAAAGTTGCCAAAGGCCGTGGTAAAACCCGCGACCAAATCCACGAAATGGCGCAGGGCCGGGTGTGGACCGGTGAAAAGGCCTTCGAAATTGGACTCGTAGATGGTATCGGCGATCTCGACCGTGCCATCGCTTCCGCCGCCAAACTCGCAGGTGTCGAAAAATACCGCACCACGGAGTTCCCACGCACAAAATCCGGCATTGAACAACTCATCGATCAGATTACCCGCAACAAGGATAAAGACGACGACTATGTTCGCTCCTGGATCATCCGCTCCGAACTTGGCGAGATGTACCCACTGTACAAAAGCATGCAGGATCTGCGCAATGCCAAAGGCATCCAGGCCAGGTTGCCGTATGAGCTGATGATATACTAA
>JADLBE010000530.1 GCA_020847915.1 Saprospiraceae bacterium
GTACAAGTGTATACATAAAAGACCTCTTGTTTTAAGTGATTCAGCACCACTAAATTACAAGAGGTTCTTTTTATTAATGAAAAAAGTCATCCCGAAAAAAATTCGGGATGACTCATGTTTTTTCGGCTAACGGCTAACGGCTAACGGCTAGTAAAGGTAATTCAGCGCTGTTTTGTCGTTTGCGTTGAACGGACGGTTGGTGGTAGCACCCAGGCAGGCGAGCATCCAGGATGCTGCATCGGGGCCTGTGGGTGTGCCGGGAATGTGCACTGCGCCCACTCCTGCGCTTCCTTCGTTGTAGGCGCTTCCGCCGCAGCTGTATTGACGCTGCATGTAGTCGGTGTGGCGGAAACCGATGCAGTGGCCCATTTCATGGGCGATCACCGTAGTCATGAAACCGTTGCTGTAGTTGTTGTAGGTCCTGGCATATTTGATTTCAGGGTAAGGATTGCCACCACTTGGGAAGCCTGCTGAAGCAATGTACTGACCGGTATTTACGACACGGATGTTGATGTTGCCCCCTCCTGAAGAACCTCCGCGCACAAAGGTCAATCCGAGATTTTCGGCATTGTAACGCCCAATAGCGTCATTTATGGCTTGAGACAGTGCTGTAGTTATGTTGTTGCCGCTTGTGGTAACCGTAATGGTACGTGGAAGACCCGTTACCAGGTTGGTCGTTCGGTATTGCTCCTCATTGCCAACAATAAGGTTGTTAAAAACTTCACAGGTGTGGTTGTTAAGATCCTCGTCCGTCAGGAAAATGCAACCTTCTACGATATAACCTCCGTCGGCGGCAAAAGCATCGTTGGAGTTGAATCCGAGGTGTTCCATTTTATCGAGTACCTCCTGGGAAAGACCCGCTGCTTCATCAGTCGTCTCCTTCTTAGCACATGAATTTAAGGTTAAACAAAACAAGCCTACAGAGGCAAAGAGTAAAACGCGTTTCATAGTAAGTGGTTTGGATGAATAAAAAGATTGAAAGAACGCAACAATGTATGCTGTTCTGTCGTGCTTTAACAATACAAGTTTAATAAAAATTTACAAAAAAATAATATTTCGAAATTTACATGCGATGAAGCGCGATTCAAACGAATATTTCTAATGCTATGTCAGGAATTGCAGAATTTTGCCAGACTAGGTTGTCTTCTGATGCTTTACTTCGTCAAATCAAAGAGCCCTATCAACTTTCAACAATCATGTAATCGTCAATCCACTACATCGTTTACGCGAAATGACGAATGATGATCTAGCAGCACACCGTAGAGGATTGACGAATGATGATTACATGATTTTTGATATTTGAATTGGGATTTCGGGTTATGGAGCATCCTATACCCACTCCACACCCTTCACCAGTAAAGCCAGCGTCTGCGCTTCGGGACTGTCGGGTAAAGATTGGTGGTTGTACGCCCATTCGGCATGGGGAGGCATGCTCATCAGGATGGATTCGGTACGTCCGTTGGTTTCCAGTCCAAACTTTGTGCCTCGGTCCCAAACGAGGTTGAATTCCACGTAACGTCCCCGACGCAGCATTTGCCAGTGTTTTTCCTTTTCAGTCCAGGTGCGGTTTGCCGCGCGGCGCAACAGTTCGGAGTACACAGGCGCGAATGTATTGCCTACGGCCAGGGAATATTCGAAAAGTTGTTCGCGCGAGAGGCCGTGTTTGCTTTCATCCAGGTAATCGTAAAAAATACCGCCGATGCCGCGGGTTTCGTTGCGGTGGCGGATGAAAAAGTAGTCGTCGGCTTGTTGTTTAAACGTTGGGTAAAAATCGGGGTGAAAAACATCGCAGGTCTTTTTCAGTGCCTGGTGGAAATAACGCGCATCGTCGGGTACGACGTAATGTGGCGTCAGGTCGATGCCTCCGCCGAACCACCACTTTCCACCGCCGGCTTCAAAGTAGCGTACGTTCATGTGAATGATGGGCGCCATGGGACTGTGCGGGTGCAAAACGATGGAAACGCCTGTGGCAAAAAAATCGGTCGGGCCCAGTCCCATACCTTTGGCTACCGCTTCGGGGAGCTCTCCATGTACGGCCGAAAAATTGACACCGCCCTTCTCGATGACAGCACCTTGCAACACTCTGCTGCGACCGCCGCCACCTTCGGGCCGCTCCCACAGGTCTTCCACAAATACGCCTCCTCCGTCGGCAATTTCAAGTTGTTTGCAAATGTTGTCCTGAAGTTGGCGAAACTGATCGGCAATGTGTTCTTTTGTAAGCATAAACAACTTGTTATACCATGCAATGGCTGGATTCTGAATTGATTTTAAACCCCGACGGCAGTGTTTACCACCTCAACCTGAGGCCCGAACAACTCGCCAACAACATCATTACTGTAGGCGATCAGGATCGGGTGCGGCAGGTGAGCCGCTACTTCGACCGCATCGAGCACAAGGTACGGCACCGTGAATTTGTAACACACACCGGTTGGCTCGGCAAGGTACGCCTCAGTGTGGTTTCCACGGGCATCGGACCGGACAACATCGACATCGTTGTAAACGAGCTCGATGCTTTGGTGAACATCAACCTGCAAACCCGTGAAGCCAATCCCGAACCAACGAGCCTGAACATTGTCAGGTTGGGCACGGCAGGCGCTTTGCAAGCCGATACGCCGCTCGACAGTTTGGTTGCTACCTCCGGCGCCATTGGTTTTGACGGGCTTCTGCAGTTTTACGATGCCCCGGAGCAGCACAACCACCTGTTGATCAAATCTTTGCGAAAACATGCCGCACCGGCATGGTCCTTTCCTGTAGCGCCTTATTTTGCCGAAGGCGATGATTTTTTAAGGAATACACTTGCGCCTGGCTGGAACGCGGGACTCACCGCGACCAACCCGGGTTTTTACGCGCCGCAGGGCCGTCAGCTGCGTGCCCGGCAACGGTTCGACGGGTACCTCGAGATGATGCGAACGTTTGAATACCAGGGGCGTAGCATACAAAATCTGGAAATGGAAACAGCTGCCCTATACGGACTGGCCGCCATGTTGGGCCACAAAGCTTTGTCGTGCAGCGCCATACTTGCACGTCGTTTCGATGGCGCTTTCAGTCAGAATCCGGGAAAAGCAGTTAAAAATCTTATTGAAACTGTGTTGAGCAGGATGGCCCACAAATCCTTTGAATAATCTTAAGCCTGATGAAACACAATTTCGGGAAAACACTTTATTTTACCGCTCAAATACAAAAACCAAACTTAATCAATTGCTTATGAAAACCCGGTCTTTTGCCATCCCCCGTTTTTCCCTGTTTTTTGCACTTGCCATCGCGCTCAGCAGCCTTTCCATCGGTTTGAGCTCATGTTCCGCCGCCTACGACGCTGTTGGCGCCAGCAATCTTACTGAACTTACGAACACGTTGCCCAATCTGATGAGCAAAGGCATCGGCAATTTTTCCGATCACCGCGGTGATGTTGCCAAATGCAAGGAGATGCTTACCAATGCCATCACGCAGGCTTCAACCATCAAAAACAACAAACAAACCATCAGTGCTTTGAAAGCATTAAACGACGACGTTGTTTTGCCGTTTTTTACCTTGTGGGAAGAAAAAGGAAAACTCAGCGGCCCGGCAGTTGATGCAGCAGTTGAAAATACCCGTAAAAGCCTTGAATCGTTGGCAAAAATTGATAAAAGCAAAAAAGGCGCGCCTAAATAATCGAACTTCCACCTTCTTTTCAACCATTTGAAATCCTTTCCCTTATGCCCGATTTTAAAAAAGACATAACCAAAGCGCTGAATGGGCTAGACACCCAAATTGTGGAAATGGTGGGCGAATTCATCAAACGCCGCCGTAAACACTACGAAGAAGCTGCCGCCAAATTGCACCAGGAGCTTAAAGTTGATGTGGCGCGATACGGTGAGATGCTTCTGGAAGGCAACATCACCAAAGAAGAATTTGAAATGCTCGTAAAATCGCGTACGGGCCTTCTGAAAATACAAATACAGGAAGAAATCGCCGTTTCCAAAGCGAAATTTGAAGAAATCGCCATCGAAGTGGCCAAATTGGCGATCAAAGCCGTGATTTTGTTGTTGTGAGTTTTTAGAGCATGTTGAATTTTCGACTCAAAACGAAAACTCTACATGCTCTTAACAACTGATTTACAGCTTTTTTCTACTTGATTTATGAAACCAATCTTTACTTTTTTCCTGGCTATTTTGTCGATTGTAGCACAGGCGCAAGACACATTTTCCATTGTCGCCGTGGATACCACCACCGGTGAATTTGGCAGTGCAGGCGCAAGTTGCCTCGACGACAACGACATCGCCGGAGGCGCCATCATCATTTCCGATATTCTGCCCGGGCGTGGCGTCATCCATACCCAATCGTATTGGAGCCCGATCAACCAGGCCAATGCCCGTGCACGTATGGAAGAAGGTTTGTCGCCCGAGGAAATCCTGCAATGGCTTAAGACCAACGATCCAAATGGTCCTATAGGCGCCCAATCACGCCAATACGGCATTGTGGATGTTGATCCGCAGGGACACCCGCGCGCTGCAGCGTTCACCGGCAACGGTTGTTTGAATTGGAAAGGTCATCGCCTCGGTACGTATTACAGCATCCAGGGCAACATCCTGCTTGGACCGGAAATTCTGGACAGCATGGAAGTGCGTTTTTTAAACGCCACCGGCACCCTCGCTGAACGCCTCATGGCAGCGCTTCAGGGCGCCAACGTACCGGGCGCCGACAGCAGGTGCCTGAGCAACGGCACCTCTTCGTTGTCTGCGTTTGTACGCGTCGCCAGAACGGATGACGAAGACGACAACCTCTACCTCGACCTCAACGTATCTTCCGTACCCGCAGGCATGGAACCCATTGATTCTTTGCAAACCTTGTTCAACCAATGGTTGCAAAGCACGTCCACCACGGCGCCACAAAATAAACCGGTGCGGATGTATCCAAACCCCGCCGATGGCAAACTTTTTATCGAATTCCTTGGAGAAACAGGACGCCTTGAGATGTACAGTACAGACGGACAACTTACACACCAGCAACCCCTGTTCTTCGGCCTGAACGTACTTCAGCCCAATCTGCCACATGGTTTTTACATGGTGCGCATCATCGACGGATCCGGTACAATGACTACGAGAAAAATCGTTTGGAAAAAAAGTTGACCCCTTTTATTTCAGCCTATTTTCGAAAAAACAAAACAATTCAAACTTTCATCACCAATAAATTTTTTATGAAACAATCCAAATTCATGGCCGGCAAGTCGGTCATGCTTACCCTTGCGTTTATGCTTTTCAGCATCAGCATCACCAACCAATCCTGTGCACCCAAACTGCCCAGCAGTGTGGCAAACATCGTCAGCAGCCTGGGTACCGATGTGCCCAAACTGTTCAGTCAGGCCACCGGTTTGTTTGGAGCATCGCAGTCGGCCTTCGCCAACAAAATTTTGGAAAGGATAGGCCAGGGCGCAAGCCTGACAGCCGGTTTGGGCGGTAAAATGGGCGGCCTTTCCGACATGTTCACGGCACTTGGATCAACCAACATCCAGCCATTCATCGACATGTGGAAACAAAAAGGTACCCTCGACGCCGGCACCATTGAGTCGGCAACCAACGGTTTCAATGAAGCGCTTGGCGCCATCAAAAAGGTCGGAAAGATAAAATAATGGTCGGTTGGTCGGTTGGTCGGTTAGTTGACTGGTCGGTTGGTCGAAAAATTAGGTGTCTTCTTATAGTCGACATGACAAAGTGCTGTTATTCAATGAATAACAGCACTTTTTGTATTTAGAAGGTTGTATGTTGCCAACAGCAAAACGGAAATCAGTAGTATCTTTCCAGTTGATATGAACACACGTTTGCCATGACATGGAGGAGGGGCGCTTCGGCCCTTTTTGGCTATTTCAAACCGAGTATGAACCGTGAGTAGCTAACCGCGAAGCGGTTGAATATGAATAGCTCCGGGTGAAACCCGGGGTAATTGTCGACACGGGTCTCCAACCGCGAAGCGGTTGAATATGAATTCATTAAAGCTGTTGCACAATTCATTTCTGTTATTGAATCGGTCTATTCAATTAGAAAAGAACACACTTCTTTCCTGACAGAGTTCATATTCAACCGCTTCGCGGTTGCGGGCCCGCGGAGAAAACTACCCCGGGTTTCACCCGGAGCTATTCATATTCAACCACTTCGTGGTTGGCGCAATAGCCAATCAGCCGAGTGGTTCATTAAGAGCGTTAGCGAGACACCTCATTTTCCCGACCATCCCGACCAACCGACTAAATTGTGCTGCCATTTTGTCACATCTTCCCAGTTTTCCCTTACCTTTGCGGCCGCAAAACACTAAAAAACATGTACGACAGCAACCCGACGCTGGAAGGCATCAAAAAAATAGATGAGTCGCGTCAGGGCGACGTATTGTTCAAGGAACAGTGGGAGGAATCAGCCATTCCTGGTGTGAAGAAGTTTTACATCGAAAGCTACGGCTGTCAGATGAACTTCAGCGACTCGGAGATTGTAGCGTCCATTCTTACTGACGTGGGCTACCTGCCTACGCGCAACATGGAGGAAAGCGACCTGATCCTCATCAACACCTGTTCCATTCGCGAAAAAGCGGAAGAAACCGTGCGCAAACGCCTGCGTGTTTTTGAACAATATAAAAATCAAAAACCCGGCACGCTTGTGGGCATCCTTGGCTGTATGGCCGAACGCCTCAAGAAAAAATGGCTGGAGGAAGAAAAACTCGTCGACCTCGTGGTGGGCCCCGATGCTTACCGCGAACTGCCCGGCCTCATCGGCGTAGCTGAAGAAGGCGAACGCCCGGTGAACGTGTTGCTCAGCCGCGAAGAAACGTACGCCGACATCAGTCCCGTGCGCCTCGGCACCAACGGCATCACGGCATTCATTTCCATCATGCGCGGATGCGACAACATGTGCTCGTTCTGCGTGGTGCCGTTCACCCGCGGCCGCGAACGCTCACGCGATCCGTTCAGCATCGTATCCGAAGCCATCGACTTGTTTGGCAAAGGTTACCGCGAAGTAACGTTGCTTGGTCAGAATGTAGACTCTTACAAGTGGGACAACCCGGATACTGGCGAACACGTTGATTTTGCCGACCTGCTTGATATGGTGGCGCTTGTTAGCCCGCTGTTGCGTGTGCGTTTCAGCACCAGCCACCCGAAGGACATGACCGACAAGGTTTTGCACACGATGGCGAAACACCACAACATTTGCGATTACATCCATTTGCCTGTTCAGTCGGGCAACAGCCGCGTGCTTGAGCTCATGAACCGCACGTACGACCGTGCCTGGTACATGGACCGCATCGAGGCCGTTCGTCGCATCCTGCCCAAAGCAGCCGTGTCGTCGGACATCATCACAGGCTTCTGTACCGAAACGGAAGAAGA
>JADLBE010000531.1 GCA_020847915.1 Saprospiraceae bacterium
CACCTACACCCCGCAACAGCGCCAATTTCAGCTCGATGGGTCTCATCGATGCGGCGGTGCGTGGACTTACGTTGCCACAATACAACAACACCAACATCCAGTTTATTCCAAACATGGATGGTTTTCCGAACGGACGCCGCCTTGAAGACGACGTGACACGTATCGAACTTCAGGCCGTGGCAGGCGTAGTGTTGGCTGCCATTGGATTGTGGTACGACGATTACAGCAGTGGTTCCCCACTTACACCCGACCTGCTCGGTGTATTGGGTTATACCACGGGCGTTGAGGAAAACGACGCCAATTTTGGAAACAAATTCCCTTACCTCGCCCTGCCTTGGGCCGGCGATAGCGATTGTGGCGGAACCATCGTCCAGAACCGTGCACAGGCAGAGGTTCGTGGCAGTTCGCTTGGTGTACAAACCAGTACCGTGGCGATGTCAAACTTCCCCAACCCGTTCTCGGAAACCACCACGTTTAAAATGCACAACGCATCACCTGCAAAAATCCAGGTGGTCGTGTTTGATCAGCAGGGCAAACTGGTGCACACCGCCATCAACGAGCACCGCGATGCTGGAGACTACCAGTTCGAGGTACGCCTCGGCAACCTGCCTCCCGGAACCTACCACGCCGTAGCATTGGCTGATGGCGTTTTGCAACAAACGATGAAACTGGTTAAAATCTGATCAGGATTTACAGGATTTTAGGATTTACAGGATTTTGGTTTGTGGTTATTGAAAATACCGATTTACTACTTACCAAAATCCCGTTTTCTTAAAATCCTACCAATCCTGATCAAATCTTCAAACTTCGAACTTCAAACTTCAAACATGCGCACCCAACTTTTTATTCCCATTCTTCTTCTTCTGCTGGCCGCTTCCTGTCGGCAGGAAAAAAATGCCACGGCCCTTGCTGGCTTAGGCGTGTCACAAAACTCAAACATCCCTACCCTGCTCGACCGCCATGAAGCGCTGCGCCAGGGCAAAGAGTGGGACGATGTACAAAATTATTATGGCAACTGTCGTCGCGAGCTCATGGCCGACCCAAAGGCTCTGGAGCCGCGTTACAAACTGGCTGCACTGTTTATCCAGGAAGCTCGGGTTACGGGTGAGCACCCGCACTACTACCCTGCTGCCCTGCAAATGTTGAATGAAATTCTGGCGGCCAAACCGACAGACAAGGACATTTTGTTCCGCGCCCTGAGTGCCAAAGCAGCCGTGGAGTTGTCGCTCCACGAATTTGGTAAAGCCCTCGTGACGGCGCAGGAAGCCGTGAAGATCAATCCCTACAACGCCCAATTGTACGGTGTTTTGGTGGATGCCCATGTGGAGCTCGGGCAGTACAAACAGGCCGTGGACATGGCCGATAAGATGGTAAGTATTCGTCCGGACCTGCGATCGTACTCGCGCGTATCGTATGTCCGCGAGATTTACGGACAGGTGGACGGCGCCAAGGAGATGCTGGAATTGGCCGCCAAGGCCGGCATCCCGGGTCAGGAAGCTCGCTCGTGGGCCCTGCTTACGCTGGGCAAGTTGTACCAGACGTATGGCGAAGCGGACAAGGCCCGTTCCTTGTTTGAAGGTATTTTGACCGAGCGTCCGGATTATCCGTTTGCCATTGCTGCACTGGGAGAGCTCGATCTGGAAGAAAAAAAGTACGATCAGGCGGAAAAACAATTGAATCGCGCAGTAGCAATCATCCCGGAAGTTGGTTTTTACGAAAGTCTAGCCCAATTGTACCGTGCAACCGGCCGCAACGCTGAATACCAAAAATTGATCCCGCAGATTGAAATGATGATGTTGGAAGACAGCGATAAAGGCCACAACATGCGTATGGAGCAGGCCTTGTTGTACACCGATTTGGCGCCTGATTTAAACAAGGCACTCACGTTTGCAAAGGAAGAATATGCCAAAAGGCCGGACAACATTGATGTAAACCGCCTCATGGCACGCATTTATGCCTTGCGTGGAGAAAAAAGTCTGGCGCTTCAACACCTTGAAAAAGCAGGTGTTACGGGTTCGAAACACCCTGAACTGAAGGAAATAAAAAAAATGTTGGGGTCTTGACTTGTAGAATCAAAATAGGTGGTTGTATCTTTGCGTCCCACTCAAAGGAGAGTTGGGTGAGTGGCTGAAACCACCGGTTTGCTAAACCGACGTACGGGGAAACTCGTACCGAGGGTTCGAATCCCTCACTCTCCGCTGGAATTCGTTCCAAAACATAAAGGTGTGCAGGTCTTAGGATCTGCGCACTTTTTTATTTTTCATCCATTTTCGAGTCTGGTGAAAAATAATTTTAAAAAAACTTCTTTCAATTTCAAAAAGGTTTTTACCTTTGCGCCTCACAAGAAAAGAGCGTAGCTTTTTTCTTTCGGGATGTAGCGCAGCCCGGTAGCGCACCTGTTTTGGGAACAGGGGGTCCCAGGTTCGAATCCTGGTATCCCGACGAAAGCCAGTCAGCAATGACTGGCTTTTTTGTTTTACTCGCGTAGGCGAAAAAGGATGATAGCATCATTATCAATGCTTGAAGGATTGGGAAACAAATCAACATACTCCCATCCTTCCAATGCCATTGTGGTAACAACTTCAATCACAGCCCTTTTCTTTTTTAGACTGGTCTTCAATCGGTCCTGCATTTCCATGGGAACCTTATCCGCCGTAACCCCAAAATCACAAACTGCTCCTCGCCCTTCAAAAGAAATCATACTGTAAATGATCGGTTTTTGGGCAGACGCAGTGTGCAAAAAACAGCTAAGCAGGGTTGCAAATAGGATTGCTTTTTTCATGGCGATGGTTTTTGTGGGTGAACTTAGAAATTTTGAACGGATTTCAAAACGTACAATGATCAACACCTTTGGGGCAATTGTTTACACATAACCTTGCCCAGGATTTTACCCGCTCCAAATGACTATGGGGTAACAGGGTAAAATATTGCCGGAAACTCTATCAGGTGTCTCGCTAACGCTCGACATGACACTTGTTTTTATAAGGAGGGGCTTCGCGCGGGCCTGCAG
>JADLBE010000532.1 GCA_020847915.1 Saprospiraceae bacterium
TGCCAACAAACCACCCCTGCCAATGAATTGTTATTCCCCTGTTTATATTTGTGCATGAAAAATGCACTTCTCCTGCTTTTTGCCTTTTGGGCAACAATGGGTTCTGCCCAGCAACAACCTACACCCATTCATGTTGGACCTGATGCGCCCGAGTGGATGCAATTGATGTCGGTTGAACACCCCAACGTTTTTGATGTGGAATCTGCTTACCGTATTTGGTTTGCAGACCATCCTTTTGAAAAAAACAGCTACACCCAGTATTACAAACGCTGGATGCACTGGGCCCGACCTTATGTGCAGGCGGATGGTTCGTTGTTGCTGCCAACGGCAGAGGAGCAGGTAGCCGAGGAACAACTTCGGCTGGCGCACCGCCAGAGCTCGGCGCAACGCGGCAGCAGCACCGGCTGGTCGTTCGTGGGCCCCAAACAAACCTTCGACGTGAACGGCGTGACGGAGGTAACCTGGCAAACCAACATTTACAGTTTCGACATAGCGCCCTCCAATCCGAACATCCTGTACGCCGGCGGCGAAACAGGTGGTATTTGGCGCACGTCCGACAAAGGCCTTAACTGGACCTTGCTTACAGCCGCGGTGCTGCATGACGGCATTGGCGCGGTGCAAATACATCCTTCGAACCCCGACATTGTGTACGCGGGTACCGGTGGAAAAATCATCAAAACCACCGATGGCGGAGCTACCTGGAACACCGTGTACAGTGAAAACAACCTGTGGACCGATGCCATCGCCATCCACCCCGACTCACCGCACATCGTTTTGGCCGCGACGGAAATTGGTCTGCTACGGAGTGACAACAGTGGTACGTCGTGGACGAAAATGCACAACCAGCGCACGTGGACGGTGGAAAACCAGCCCGGCAATCCGGGTGTTTTTTTCGCTGTACGCAAACAAGGCAGCGCGCAGGATTTTCTACGCAGCACCGACCACGGCGCCACATGGCAAACCTACAATACCGGATTGTGGACGCCCGCTTCTGGTGAAGCCTGTACAGGCGCGCTTTTGGCCACGAGCCCGTCGAGCCCCAACCGTGTGTACCTTTACTTATGCGGCAGCGGCGCCAACCTCAAAGGTTACATCGGTGTGTACCGCAGCGACGACGGCGGTTTGACCTGGGCGAATACCCATCCGCAAAATGCCGTGGGTCATTCCCCGGTACCTTATGCCATGCCATCGCACACCAACCTCATGACCAACGATGGTCAGTTTACGGGTTTCGACCAGGGTTTTTACGACATGGCCATCGTGGTGAACCCTTTGAACGAAAACCAACTCATCGCCGGCGGTACGAGCTGGTTCCGCAGCTTCGATGCGGGCGCTACCTGGCAGCCATTGGGCGGTTACGTGGGCAATTTAGCGTGGAGCCATCCCGACATCCAGTGCCTTGTGGCCAGCGGCAGCGATTTGTGGATCGCCAGCGACGGCGGTTTGAATTATTCCACCAATTTTGGCAACAGCCACGTGGCGCGTATGAACGGCATTTCGGGTTCAGACATGTGGGGTTTCGATTCCGGCTGGAACGAGGACGTGCTGGTGGGTGGCCGCTACCACAACGGCAACATGGCGTGGCATGAAATTTTTCCCGAAGGGAAATTTTACCGCATGGGCGGCGCCGAGTCGCCAACGGGTTACGTGAACCCGGGCGATGCGCGTAAAACCTATTTTTCCGACATCGGTGGAAAACGCCTGAACGGCGGATTCAACGACGGCATCAGCAATTTTACGGTGGGGCTTTTCCCCAACGAAAGTTACGCCTACTATGCCAACAGTGAAATGGTGTGGGACCCGCGTTGCTGGAACCACGTGTACCTTGGCAGCGAAAACATCCTTTGGAAAAGCACCGACGGCGGTACGTCGTTTGAAGCCTTGTACACCTTCCCGGGCAATGCCGACAATACGGTGTACGACATCGAAGTGAGTCGGGCGGACCCCAACGTGATCTATTGTTCGCAGTGGAACGGCACCGACGACGCCATCTGGCGCTCCGACGATTTTGGATCGAGTTGGACACCCTGCGCGCTTTTGCCCCTGCCCAACAACAACGACCGTGTAAAACTGGCCGCCGCCGACAACGATGAAAACGTGTTGTGGGCAGCCGTGACGTACGGCAGCAACGGCAAAAAGATTTACAAAACCACGGACGGTGGACAAACGTGGGAAAACCTCACCACACCCCTGCTCGACGGCATCCGCATCACCAACATCATGGCCCAGTACGGCACCGACGGCGGTATCTACCTGGGTACCAACAGGGGTGTGTATTACCGAAACAACAGTCACGCCGACTGGCAGCCGTTCAGTACCGACCTGCCCCTTTCGGCTGAAACCAACCGTTTGAAGCCTTTTTACAAAACCGGTAAAATCCGCAACGGATGCTGGGGCTTCGGCGTTTGGGAAACCGATTTGTTCGAACCTTCCGCGGTGGTAGTACAACCCATGGCAAGTGAGCTGTTCATCAATTGCGCCCGCGATACGGTGTATTTCGACGATTATTCGGTGGTGCAGCACGATGGCGCCACCTGGCAATGGCTCTTTTCGCCTACGCCCGCTTTTGTGTCGGATACCACGGTGCGCAATCCCAAAGTGGTGTTCGGTGCGGAGGGCATTTATTTTGCCAACTTGTTGCTGAACGGGCAGTATTCAAAAACGTTAAAATTGATTGTTACCAACGGCTGTCGCGTCGATTCCATACCCGGCAGGACCTTGTTGCTCGACGGCGACGGGTACGCCGCTTCAGGCGGTCCGGTAAAAGCAGGCGAAAGCAGCAACCACATCACCATGAGCGCCTGGGTGAAAGCAGACGGTCCGCAAACCGATTTTGCAGGCATCCTGTTTATGCGCGGCGACAACGTAGCCGGCGGATTGAGTGTTACGGAAAACAACGGATTGCGTTACCACTGGGACAACTCCGGTTGGTGGTGGGATTCGGGCCTTACCCTGCCCGACGGCGAATGGGCGCACGTATCCCTCGTCATTTCGCCTCAAAAAGCGGTGATTTACCTCAATGGTATTCCTGCTACACATACCGCCGTACAGTTGCCCGAATCGCTCGACCAACCTTTGCAAATTGGTTTCGACAATGGCGACCGTCGTTTCCGCGGGCAAATTGAAGAAGTGTGCGTGTGGAACACCGACCTCACGCAGGATCAGGTGCGCGAGTACATGCACCTCACCAAAAAACCGGAAGATTTTCCCGAGTTGCTGGCGTATTATCAGTTCAATGAACCGGGAGGCGTGGCTTTCGACGGTGTGGGCTCGCGGCACATGAGTTTGGTAGGGAGTGCCACGCGCACCGTTTCGACGGCGCCGGTAGGTCCGGGCACGAGTTTCCGCGCTTTTGCAACCCAGCAAAGTGTACCATTTGAAGGCACGGACATGACCTTGTTTTTTGATGCAGGCCAAACCTTGCCCCAAGGAGAAATTTGTGTTACAAAAATCAACATCCTGCCCGACGCCTGGCCGGCAGTGAATGCGGGCGACACGGTGAGCA
>JADLBE010000533.1 GCA_020847915.1 Saprospiraceae bacterium
ACGGCTTTGGGTTGGGAAATGGTGCCTACCATGGTATTGGCCGTGATCCTCGGCATCCTGGGCGGTTTTGCACTTGGTATTGTTCCGTTGCGCAAAGCTGGTTTCCCATGGGCACGAGCCTTCAAAACCGTGCTTATTGCCGAAGGTCTGAGCATTGCGGTGATGGAAACGGCACAGGTACTTACCGAAATTTACACACCCGGCGTTATGGAAGCCGGACTTACCGACAGTCTATTTTGGATGGGCATGGGCCTGGCCATGGTTGCAGGATTCGTTGCAGCTTTTCCGGTGAACTACTGGCTCATCGGCCGGGGTATCACCCACAAACATTAAACTTTTACGCAGTAAAAATAATTTTCAAACATGAAAAACTTCCTTTTGGCTGCTTTCGCCGCAGCACTCCTGATCATCGTAAATTTCACGGCTTGTAAAACCGATCATTCCAAACAGCAGGCCAATGCTACGGCAGATCAAACCGCACAAGCCGATGCCAACACGGCTTACATCTGTCCGATGAACTGCGAAGACGGTAAATTGTACGACCAGCCCGGCAAATGCCCCGTGTGCAACATGAACCTGGAGCCTACGCAAAGAACTGATGCCTCTGCGGAGCCGCATTTCTTCATCGATCTGAAAACCACGCCGGCCATGCCCGACGCCGGAAAACCCGGAATGTTGTCGCTTACACCCCAAAAACACGGTGCTGAAAATACCCCCGTGGCGCTCGACCTCGTACACGAGAAAAAAATGCACCTTATCGTGGTGAGCGACGACCTGAGCTGGTTCGATCACATCCACCCCGAATACCAGGCCTCGGGCAGTTACGACATCAAACTGTTGGGCAGTAACGACAAATTCACCAATGGCCGGGGAGCTACAGAAATGCGTTTCGACAACGGTGGCCGGTACTGGGCTTTTGTGGATTACAAACCCAGCGGTGGCAAAAATCAGGTGGATAAAATTGAATTGAACGTAGCCGGAAAACCTGCCCCTTCAAAAACGTACGACAAAGCCAAAATGACTGCTTCGGCAGGTGGTTACAACCTTACGATGGAGGCAGGACACACCGGCGGTGACCTGCGCAGCGGAGAACAGGTGCATCTTCCCGTTTCGATCACCAAAAACGGCAAACCTGTTGACCCCGCCACGTTTGAAAACTACCTCGGCGAAAAATCCCACCTGGTATTGGTTGAAAAAGACTCAAAAACCTTCGTACACACCCACCCGTCGGTATCCAACGGCAAACTCGATATCCACACGATGTTCGAAAAACCTGGCACCTACCGCGGCTGGCTTCAGTTTCAAACCCAGGGCGTAGTCAACACCGCCGATTTTGTAATCAATGTGGTCCAGGGCAGCGGAAATACCGGCGAACACAACCACGACGCTCACGATGGACATCAACATTGATGGGATGGCGTTGTGAAAAAGGCTTAAGTTTGTTGTCCATCGCCCTTTTTGCCCACCCACAACGCCGTATTTGCATTTTTCAGCAGATCATTTTTTTGCCAACGGCCTGGTTGCCTGCCGTTGACCTGCTTCCCTTTTGTCCAAATTAAGTTTGAAAACTACCCTATCATGCTCAATGCACTCATCAGATTCTCACTCCACAACCGACTTCTGGTTGTAGCCACGGCGGCCCTGCTGCTGGTGTGGGGAAGCTGGACGCTCGCCAAACTGCCGGTAGATGTGCTGCCGGACCTCAACCGCCCCCGGGTGACGGTTTTCCTGGAAGCGGGCGGCATGTCGCCGGAAGAAGTGGAAGCCCAGGCCATTTTACCCGTTGAAACTGCACTGAACGGTTCGCCCGGCGTAGAGGTCGTGCGCAGCAGCGCCTCACGCGGCATCGGTTTGGTCTTCGTTGAATTCGATTGGGACGTGGATGTTTACCGCGCCCGCCAACTGGTGGCCGAAAAACTTTCCACCCTGTCCCTTCCCGAAGGCATCGTGCCGGTAATGGGTCCCATAGCCTCTGTTATGGGCCAAATCATGCTCATCGGTGTTACGTCGGAACCCGACAGCGCCAAAGGACATGCCCTGAGCAGTGCCGCAGATCTGCGTACCCTTGCCGATTTTACCATACGCCGCCGTTTGCTCGCCATCCGCGGCGTGGCGCAGGTGATCCCGATGGGTGGCGATCGCCTGCAATACCAGGTACTCATCAGCAATGCCAAACTTAAACAGTACAACCTAACGCTGGAAGACGTCGACCGCGCCCTTACCAAAGCAAACACCAATACCAGCGGTAGTTTTTTCAACCGTTACGGCTCCGAAGTACTTATTTCTGTTTTGGGCAGGGCCAATTCGCTCGACGACCTAAAAAACACGGTGGTAGTCAACACCCAGGGAGCACCAGTTCTGCTCAGCCAGGTGGCTGATGTGCAGTTTGGCGCCGCCATCAAACGCGGCGACGCTTCCGTAAATGCCAAACCGGCCGTCATCCTTACGGTAGAAAAACAACCCGGGGAAAACACCCTTGAACTGACCGAAAAAATCGAAAAAGCACTGGCAGACCTTGAGCCTGCCCTGCCGCCCGACGTTCGGATCAATACCCAGGTTTTCCAGCAGCGGTATTTTATAGAAAACGCCCTGCAAAACGTGGAACATGCCTTGCGCGACGGCTTTATTCTGGTGGTCATCGTTTTATTCCTGTTTTTGCTCAACCTGCGTACCACCCTCATCACCCTTACGGCCATTCCACTCTCGCTGGTGATCACGGCCCTGGTGTTTAACTGGTTCGACATCAGCATCAACACCCTCACGTTGGGCGGCCTGGCCATCGCCATCGGCGAACTGGTGGACGACGCCATTGTAGACGTGGAAAATGTGTTCCGCCGATTGCGTGAGAACCGCGACGCAGGTAATCCTAAAAATGCCCTTCAGGTGGTGTACGACGCTTCCAGCGAGGTGCGCAATTCCATCGTGTACGCGACCATCATCGTGGTTCTGGTCTTCCTTCCGTTGTTTCAGTTGCAAGGTATGGAAGGACGCATTTTTGCCCCACTCGGCATAGCCTACATCACCTCGATCCTGGCATCGCTGGTGGTTTCCCTCACCCTTACACCCGCTTTGTGCAGCTACCTTTTGCCCAATTCAAAACTCAATGAAGGCAAAGAATCGGCCCTGGTACGCTGGTTGAAAAAACAGGACCTGCGTTTGTTAAACTTTGGTCTTGCCCACCCCAAAACCATCATGGTTTCGGCGGCAACGCTGGTACTGTTTTCGGCCTGGATGCTTACCCGGTTTGGCACCGAGTTTTTACCGCCGTTCAACGAAGGCAGCTTCACCGTAAACCTGTACACGCCTCCGGGCACATCGCTTGAAGAAAGCAACAAAATCGGCACCGTCGCCGAGCAACGCATGTTGCAGATTCCCGATGTACAATACACCGCCCGACGCACAGGCCGCGCGGAGCTCGACGAACACGTGGAGCCTGTGAGCAACTCGGAAATCGAAGTGGAACTGCACGAAAACGCCCGTCCGCGCGATGAAGTCCTGGCCGACATCCGCCAACAGCTGTTACCCCTGGCAGGTGTTTCGGTCAGCATCGGACAACCCATTTCGCACCGCCTCGACCACCTTTTGTCGGGTGTTCGGGCACAGGTGGCCATCAAAATTTTCGGCGACGATCTTGGTCAGTTGCGCCAATTGGCCGGGCAGGTTCAGGAGGCGGTAAAAAGCGTGGAAGGCGCCGTTGATGTTCAAACCGAGCGCCAGGTGTTGATCCCTCAGCTTACCATTCGTGTTGACCGGGACAAACTGCGGCGGTTTGGCATGCAAACCGGCGATGTTGCCGATGACCTGGAAATCCTGTACGGCGGGCGTGTGGTGAGCCAGATGCTCGACGGACAAAAAAGTTTCGACCTGGTGCTGCGCGCCACCGAAGCCGAACGCAACGATCTGGAAACCATTAAAAACACGCAAATACACACGCCCGACGGAAAACTTGTACGGCTTGAAGACATCGCTCGCATCGAATACGAAAAAGGCATCAATACCGTAAGTCATGAAAACGGCCAGCGTCGCATCGTAGTTTCGAGCAACGTTCAGGGCCGCGACCTTGGCAGCACCGTACAGGAAATGCAAGATGCCGTGGCGGAAAAGGTGGTTTTGCCTCAGGGTTATTTCCTGGAATTCGGCGGCCAGTTTGAAGCCCAAAAGGAAGCTTCACGGCGCATTGGATTTCTGAGCCTGGCAGTTTTGGCTGCCATTTTTCTGGTCCTTTTTGCGCACTTCCGTTCCTGGCGCATCGTTGTTCAAATCATGCTCAACATACCCCTGGCGCTGGTAGGCAGTGTGGCGGCGGTATGGCTCAGTGGCGGCACTTTTTCGGTAGCTACCCTGGTGGGTTTTATTACCCTTACCGGCATCGCTTCCCGCAACGGCATCATGATGATTTCGCACTACCTCCACCTGATGGAGCACGAAGGCGAGCAATTCACCAGGGAAATGATTGTGCGTGGTTCCCTCGAAAGGCTGGTACCGGTTCTGATGACCGCGTTGGTTGCGGCATTGGCCCTAATCCCGCTCACCCTCGATGCGCAAGCCGCAGGTAAGGAAATATTGTATCCCGTAGCTACAGTGATACTGGGTGGTTTGCTCTCCTCCACCCTGCTCGACATGATCGTTACACCCGCCGTTTTCTGGGCCTGGGGAAAAAAAGCAGTGGATGCTTATTTTGAAGGAAAAAAGTCACAAACCACCTGAAAAACCGAACATTTATGAAAAACTTCCTATGCTTCGGTGCTTTGATGCTGGTGTTTACACCGCTTTTTGCACAACGCGTCTTACCCTTGAACGAAGCGGTTGAACTGGCTTTGAAAGCACATCCTTCGCAAAAAGCAGCCGCACTTAACGTAGAGGCAAGGCAATACGCTGAAAAATCAGCCTTCAACCTGCCCAATCCCGAGTTGAATGCCGAAAGTCCGACCGGTACTTTTTACGCCGTAGGTATCCTGCAGGAATTCGAATTTCCGACCGTTTACAACCGGCAAAAAAAGGTGGCGATGGCGGAAACCGACATGGCAAGGGTTGCACAAAGCCTGAATGCCAACGAACTGCGTTATGCCGTGCGCTCGTTGTACCTGAATGCCCAAATCGCCCGTTATGAAGCCATGATGTGGGGCCGGCGCGACAGCTTTTACCAGGCCATTGCACAAAGTGCGGAAAGGCAGTTTACCGCAGGCGAAATCGACGCTGTTCAACGCAGTCTGACTCAAAACGAAGCCGGCATGGTGCATATGGAACGGCAGGTTGCACAAAGCCGCGCCGCCGCTTTCAAAACGGAGTTGTCGCGCCTGTTGCTGACCACCGAAAATTTTGAAATCACATCACTTGAAGCAGATACCTCGGTAAATATGGTTCCGGAAAACAGGCCCGACAACCCCGCCACCCTGCTCGAACTGGCTTCCGCCGGCGTTGCAGCGAGGCAGGCCGATCTGGCCAAAAGCAAAGCCATGCCCAACTTTTCTGTGGGTTACCTGAACCAGGGAGAACAAGAAACACCCATCGATTACCGTTTCAGGGCGACCATGAGCATCCCGCTGTGGGTTGGACAATACACCGCAGGCGTTCGCACAGCGCGCACCGAAGAGCAGGCTGCTTTTGCAAGGGCTGAGTCAGAGCGTTTGTCGGCCGACATGGAACTGCGAACTTTGCAAACCGAAAGAAACAACGCTCTCGAAACTGTCATGTTTTTGAAAAACGAAGCTTTGCCACGCAGTCGAAACCTTGAACGCGATGCCCGGCGTTTGCAGGAAGCGGGACAAATGAATTACCCGGATTTTTTGCGCACCCTCGACCAAACCTTTTCCGTGGAGGAGACCTACGTCATGCAGGTTCAGCGGTTGAACGCCGCCCAACTTCGCCTGGCCTACCTCCTCGGACAATAACGCACCAACCTGTCATCTTTCAACCATACCTGACATGAAACCAGGAAGCTTTTTCATCCAATTTTTGATGCTGGCGGGCTTTTTTGCTGCCCAATCGGCACTTTTTGCACACGGCGATGAAATCCACGGCGCTGCAGCCGCTGCGCCCGCAGCCGGTACACACTTCACGGTGTACGGCATCTCCGACAGGTATGAACTCACCCTTTATTACCCGGAAATCACCGATGGCAAGGAAGCGCACCTCACCTTGTATGTGGCGGAAAAAGCCACCAACCGCGCCGTGGAAAAAGCTGAGATGACCATTACATCAGCCGATGATCCCAGCATGGTTTTTGAAGCCGATGCCATTGGTCCCGGTATTTACGCACTACATGGTACGTTTCCCAAAAACAACACCAACGCATTGCAAGTACAAATCAACCACAATTTGTTCGGCGCCGATCTGATCGGAATCCAGGGCATAGAGGTTGGAAAAAAACTGCATGACGACCATACAAACGAACAGGGCAACACCATGCCGGCCCCATGGGTGTGGTTTTTGGCAGGCCTGTTGCCCGGCATACTTGGCATGTGGTGGCTCAGCCGCCGTCGAAGCCGCATGCTGACTGCCGCGATGTTGTTGCTCAGTGCCTGGTTTTCTGCTCCGGCTTTCAATCCGGCTTTCGCCCATGGCGATGAGGACCATGGACCCAAAACATCGGGCAATACCTTCGATGCGTCGGTATTTGTACCGAAGGAAACCCAGTTTATGTTTGAAGTGCTTACACAACCCCTTACCACCTCTGATTACCAATCGGCCGCAACGGTTTTTGGCAATGTGGTGGCCGCCGCCGATGGACTGGGCGTTGTTATGGCGCCGCAAAACGGCAGGATCACCAGTGTCAAAGTACGTGTTGGCGACAAGGTGCAGGCCGGACAGGTGCTCGCCTACCTCGTGCAAAACCTTTCTACGTCGGACCAGGTTGCCGTGACGTCGAGCAATACCGGTTTGCAGGTCCAGGTGGAAACAGCGAGGGCACGTACAACTGCCGCGCGCAGAGAGGTAGATCGTTTGAAAAAAATCGCAGACATCGCTGCGGCCCGGGAAATTCAGGCTGCGGAAGCCGAATACGCACAGGCTCAGGCCGAATTGCAGGTACTGGAAAACATGGCCTTGTCGGACAACAAAACGGCAAACAGCCGTTCCCTGGTATTGAAAGCACCCATAACCGGTGTGTTGGGAAGTTTCAATGTGGTGCCCGGCATGGAGGTATTTGGAGGCCAGCAACTTTTCAGCGTAACCAACCTGAGCAAAGTGTACGTGGAAGCCCAGGCCTACCCGCAGGATCTGCCCTTTTTCCAGGCAGGTGGAAACTTCACAGCCTTCAGCAGCGACGGCTCCGGCAAACAAGCCAGGCTGAAGCTGTTAACTGCCGGACAGGACATGAACGCAGGTGCACAAAGCGTACGGGTATTTTTTGAAATGGAAAACGTAGGACAGGTTTTCAAAATCGGTGAACTGGTAACGGTTAAGGCCCAAAACGTTACAGGATCCCGGCAACTGGCAGTACCCAACAGTGCCATCACCGAAATCAACGGCAAAACAGCCGTGTTTATCAAACAAGGTCCGGAAATGTACGCCTTGCGCTACATTCAAACCCAAAGCAACAACGGCATCGTTACACCCATTGTTCAGGGTTTGAACGAAGGACAAACGGTGGTGACCAACAGTGTTTACGAAGTAAAAATGATTTACCTGAACCAATAATTATTTTTTCCTGAAATAAAACCAATATGCCAGCCACCCAACGGCCACAACTACCAGCCCAGCGCCGGCTTTTACAGGGTTTCCAACAAGGGTAAAAGCAACAAACCAGGCGCAAATGGCGATAAAAATGATGGGTGTGATCGGGTAAAACAACGTGCGGTATCCCCTCGGCGCATCGGGCATGCGACGGCGGAAAACAAAAATGGCCGTACCCACAAGCATGAGCCCGATCCAGTCCATAAACGTTACGTATTCGATCAGGTTTTCAAAAGAACCCCAGAAAAAGATCAGGAACACGGCCCAGCTGCTCTGGGCAACCATGGCGTTTGCGGGTGTTTTCCATTTGGGGTGAACTTCGGCGAGTTTTGGAAAAAAGATGCCGTCTTTGGCCATGGCGTAATAAATGCGCGGAGCCGACATGCAATAAATGGCCGTGGTACCAAAAGTAGACAAGGCGATCAAAAAGGCCATCAGTTTACCGCCCCACGGAAACAACGTACCCAGCGCATCGGCTGCCACGGTTTTGGAGGCAGCAATGTGTTCCACAGGCAAAAGGCGCATGTAGGCCACATTGGCCAATACATACACCAGCGTAACGATGGCTGCGCCCATCATCATGGCACGCGGCACATTTCGCTGAGGATTGACGGTTTCGCCTGCCAGGTAAGAAGCATGTTGCCAGCCGCCGTAAGACCACAATACACCCACAAAAGCAAGGGCGAAAGCTGTGTTAAGGTTATTGGGCGTACTGGTCGCAAAAACGCTGGTTGCATTGGCTTCCAAAGCAAAAGGCTGGGCCATAAAAACGCCGGCACCGATGATGAGCAGCAGACCCAGCAATTTGGCGCCCGTAAACAGGTTGGCCATGCCTGAACCCGTTTTTACCCCGAACATGTTGACGACGGTGAGAAAAACCGTGATGCCCACCGCCAGGGATTGAACCAGGAACTGTGTTTTATCAATGTTGAAAAACAGTAAAAGGTGTTCGGCACACACCACCGCCAGCGCCGCTATGCTGCCCGA
>JADLBE010000534.1 GCA_020847915.1 Saprospiraceae bacterium
GAAATTTTGAGGAAATATGGGGTGATGTGAGATGTCATCTGCGAGGCACGAGCAAGTGACATCTCACCTTGTCGTGATGCCCAGGCGTTTAGGTGAGGTGTCATCTGCGAGGAACGAGCAGGTGACATCTCACCCAGCTGAGAGGCCAGGCATGGAGGTGAGGTGTCATCTGCGAGGAACGAGCAGGTGACATCTCACCCAGCTGAGAGGCCAGGCATGGAGGTGAGGTGTCATCTGCGAGGAACGAGCAGGTGACATCTCATCTTGCTTAGAGGCTAGGCGTTGTTGAAATGGTGACCAGACATGCGCACATACCAAAGATGCCTGCATGCGCTTTCATTCGTCATTGGAAGCATTCCCGGTCAGGATACCGATAACGCCTGGCCGCTTGTCTGGGTGAGATGTCACCTGCTCGTGCCTCGCAGATGACACCTCACCTAAACCCCCGACGACCCACCTTTACCAGGGACGTAACAAAACGAAGGGGATGAAATTGTTTGGCCGGCTAGCCGGTCAAACAATTTCATCCCCTTCGTTTTGTTACGTCAAGATCCCCCTACTTTATCAACCCCAACTGATTCAGGGCCATCATTTCCTTGAGCGTTTTTTGCATGCCCTCAGTGGATCCGTCGAGGAAAATGACGTTTCCTTTGCCGTGTTCGCTGAAGTTTTTGATGGCTTCGGTCCACATGGAAAACAGGATCACCGAGGTGTCGAGGTTGGCTTCGCTCATTTCGCGGGCGGCCTGGCTCATACCTTTGGCCACCTCTTCGCGGAAAAGAGCCACGGCCTGACCACGCATACGCGCAGCTTCACGTTCGGCTTCGGCGGCGATTTTGATGGCGTTACCTTCAGCTTCGGCGCCTTTGGTTTTGGTGATGAGCAGAGCCTGACCTTCGTTTTCGGCGGCGGCTTTCAGGTTGTTGGAAGCCACCACTTTCGACATCGAGGCAAGCACCACATCATCAAACGTGATGTCGTTGATCTGGAGGTCGATGAGGTGAAAACCCCAGTCCTCCAGCATGTGGTCGACGTTGATTTTTACCGCGTCGGTGATTTCGCGGCGCAGGCCCAACACTTCCGCCTGGCGTTTGGTGGCTACGAATGCACGGATGCTGCCTTCCACAGTCCGGGAAAGGGTGGCCATGAAGTCGCGGTCGGACATAAACTTAAACGCTACTTTTTTCACCGTTTCCTCGTTGTTATCGAGTACGGAAAAAAGAAGCAGGGACGTGAAGTGTACGTTGGCCTGGTCGATGGTTACGGCCTGAAACGCCAGTTCCACCGCGCGGTTTTGCACCGAAATACGGCGAAAAACACGTTCGATGAGTGGAATTTTCAGGTTAAGACCCGGATACAACGTGCGGCTGTATTTCCCGAAAATGGTGGTGATGGACACCGTGCCTTGTTGCACAGTAGTAAGGCTGAAGAAGATGAGCACGGCGACAGCGCCTAAAGCATAAAGCATGTTGTTAAGATTTGGTTTGAAGCACAAATTTTGAGGTCTGCGAGTGCATTTGCAAGCCTTACATTCGCAGTTCGTTCAAAAGGTCGACCAAACATAGTATATTAAGCCATGAAACTGGATACAAACTCGTCGAGGATGTTGCGATTTTTCACAGCCCTTGTCACCTTAGTTGCTTTTTCGGGTCTTTCGGCCTCTGCGCAAACGCTTCGCGGCATTGTGCTGGATGCCGATTTGGGCTCGCCGATAACCGGCGCTGCTGTCACCATCCAACAACTGCAGTCCCCGGAAAACACCCTAACCGTCGCGACCGATGCCGACGGCCGTTTTCAATTCGACACGTTGCGTCCCGGACTTTACCAGCTTGAATTGAAAAAAAACGATTTCGAACAACTGATCCTTACCCAGGTTGATGTGACGTCGGGAAAAGAAAGGGTACTCGAACTTACCCTGCGCAAAGCCGCCACAACCCTGCCCGATGTGGTGATTACCGCACCTACCTGGGGCCGCCGCAGCATGCGTCCGCTGAGCGAAATACCCCTCACCCGCGAACAAACCCTGCGCTATCCGGCCGTGTTTTTCGACCCGGCACGCGTGGCCATGATGCATGCCGGCGTTGTGAACAACGACGACCAGGCCAACGGACTCAGCATCCGCGGCAACAGTCCGGGCAGCCTTCGCTGGCGCATCGACGGCGTGGAAGTTACCAACCCCAACCACCTGCCCAATGCAGGCACCTTTTCCGACCTTCCGGTATCGGCCAGCGGCGGTGTTTTGATGTTCAGTGCACAAATGCTCGACAACACCGCGCTGCTCACCGGCAACTACCCCGCAGGCATGGGCGACGCGCAGGGCGGCGTGATGGACCTCTCCTTGCGCAGCGGCAACAACCACCGGCACGAGTTTACCCTGCAGGCCGGTTTGCTGGGCCTCGATGTTGCGGCTGAAGGCCCTTTGGGCAAAGGCGCAAACGCTCCGTCGTACCTGGTGAATTACCGCTATTCCACCGTCGGTTTGCTCAGCGAAATGGGCATTTCTTTCGGCGATGAGGACATTACATTTCAGGACCTTTCACTCAACCTCAGTTTCCCCGGCAAACGTGGGGGCGGTGTTACGGTGTTCGGACTGGCGGGTAAAAACGCCAACTATTTCGAACACAAGGACAGCGCCGACATCGAACTGTACAAAGATTATTTCGACATCGATTTTGCATCGCGTACAGGCATCGGGGGTGTGAGCGGCCTGGTGCGGCTGGGCAGCAAAACATGGCTGAAAACTTCGGCCATCGTTTCCGGACAATCCAGCGAACGCGACCAAACCCTTCAGGTGGAAAACCCGGGCGGCATTGTCGACGAGTTTCAACAGGAGGAAACCCGCATCGGTGGCACCATCAGTGTTAAACACAGCATACACCCCCGGCTCCGTTTTGAAGGCGGTATCAATGCGCAGGACATCCGTTTCGAACAAAACACGGCTTTTCAGTTCGGTGGTTTCAGTTTCCCCGATTCATCCGGGGCCTTGCACGCACAACTGGGCTGGGCCTGGCTGAATGCGGACTGGCGTTGTCCTTCAGAAAATACCGCCGTGCAATTCGGGCTGCAATACACCACCTTCAGTCAAGGCAACGCTTCAGCCCTGGAGCCGCGCCTGACGGTTACCCAAAGGCTCAACGACAAACACCAACTGAGTTTTTCATACGGACTCAACAGCCAGGTGCAACCGCTTTGGGTGTATACGCAGCAGCCCAATTTCCCCATAGAAACGGGCAACCCCAACCGCGAACTCGGTTTTACCCGCGCGCACCACGCCGGATTGCGCCACACCCTCACGGGCGAAAACGCCTGGTCCATCCGCACCGAACTGTTTTACCAACGCCTATTCGACGTGCCCGTTTCGGCCAGTGGTTTACCGGCATTCAGCATGGTGAATGCCCTCGAAACACAGGCAGCGCCAAACCCCAACGCTTACCCGGTGATGGTGCAGGACGGTATTGCCGAAAACAAAGGTTTCGAAATTACCGCCGAGCGCTACCTGAGTCTGGGCTGGTTTATGATGGCCAACGTCACATTGTACGACGCCCGTTACCAGGGCAACGACGGTGTTTGGCGCAACACACGCTGGAACACCACCCACATGATGAATGTGCTCGCAGGCAAAGAATGGATACGTGAAGTGGAAGGCGATAAATCACGCACGTTTGGTCTGAATGCCCGTTTCGGATGGTCGGGCGGCATGCGGGCCATGCCCATCGATACGCTTGCTTCGCAGTTCAATATTTTGCAAAAAACGGTGTACGACCAAAGCGAAGGATTTACCGAACGTTTGCCCGACTACCTCAGGCTCGATCTGCGTGTGTATTGGAAATGGAACCTCGGCAACCGCCGCAACAGCACTTTCGGCATGGATCTGCAAAATGTGACCCTTCGCCAAAACGTAGCTTACTACTATTGGGATCCGCACACACAGGCGGTGGAAACGAAATACCAGCTGGGACTTATTCCCAATATTTCGTGGAGGCTGGAATTTTAGTCGACAGTCGGCAGTCTTTTGGATGACGAGATACGAAATTTGAAATTTGATTTTAGAATTTAAGGGCCCTCACTCCGCCTTTTTGTCTGAATCAGGATTTACAGGATTTTGGTTTGTGGTAAAGCGCAGATTTTCGCTTTTTCGTATCAAAATCCTGTAAATCCTGATTCAGACAAAAAGGCGGAGTGAGGGCCCTTAAATTCTAAAATCAAATTTCAAATTTCGTATCTCGTCATTCAACCTTACCTGCTATTTAAGCATTTCTACAAACCGCCACATTTCTTCAAAGCTGTTGTACAGCGGCACAGGTGCTACACGGATGACGTTGGGTTCGCGCCAGTCGGCGATGACGCCCTGGGCGGTGAGTTTGTCGAACAGTGCCTTGCCGTTGTTATCGGTGAGCAGGGAAAGTTGGCAGCCTCTTTCGGCAGGATTGCGCGGTGTGATGATGCGGAACCGTTGTCCGGAGGGGTTTACCTCATCGAGCAGGAATTCGAGGTAGCCGGTAAGTTTCAAACTTTTTTCCCGCAGGTTGTTGATGCCTGCTTTTTCAAACATGTCGAGGCTGGCGCGGTGGGCGGCAAAGCTTAATATTTGGGCATTGCTGAGCTGCCAGCCTTCGGCTCCGTGCATGGGTTTAAAACCTTTGCGCATGAGGAAGCGTTGCTGCTCGTCGTGGCCCCACCAGCCGGCAAAACGCGGGATTTCGGGATTGTTGGCGTGGCGTTCGTGTACAAACATGCCCGAAGGACCGCCGGGCGACGAGTTCATGTATTTGTAGCTGCACCAAACGGCAAAGTCGGGGCCCCATTCGTGCAAATGCAGGGGCACGTTGCCGGCGGCGTGTGCCAGGTCGAAACCAACGTAGGCGCCGGCTGCGTGGCCGGCACGGGTAATGGCATCGAGGTCGTAAAATTGTCCGGTGTAATAATTCACGCCGCCGAACATCACAAGGGCTGTTTGTGCGCCTTCGCGTTCGATGGTAGCAAGGATGTCTTCCGTGCGCAGGGTATCTTCGCCTGGGCGCGGCGCTATTTCAACGATGGCGTCGGCCGGATCGAAGCCGTGCCAGCGCACTTGTGTTTCCATGGCGTACTGGTCGCTCGGGAAAGCGCCTGCTTCCATGATGATTTTGTAGCGTTGCTTGGTAGGACGGTAAAACGACACCATCATAAGGTGCAGGTTCACCGTGAGGGTGTTCATCACCACCACTTCGTGGGGCAGGGCGCCCACCACCGAACATGCCTGTTGGGTGAGTTGTTTGTGGTAATGCATCCATGGCCGTTCGCCGCGGAAGTGACCTTCAACGCCGTAGGTCGCCCATTGGTCGAGCTCGTCGAGCAGGGCCTGGCGCACCGTTACGGGTTGCAGTCCAAGCGAGTTGCCGCAGAGGTACAACACCGGTTTGCCGTCGTGTTGGGGAAAAATAAATTGTTCGCGGTATCCGCGCAGGGGATCCTGGCGGTCGAGTTCCTGTGCGAAGGCAAGGTCGTTTTTGAAATGCATGTAGTGGTGGTGTTGTCATCCCAGCCCTGCGCAGCAGGGCGTGGGATCTGTTTCATTTCTCGCCATTGTTTTCCCAGCGCAGCGTGGGATCTGTTTCATTTCTCGCCATTGTTTTCCCAGCGCAGCGCGGGATCTGTTTCATTTCTCGCAATCCTTGGTCGCGGTTGCGCGGAATCAGTTTGGCGGGTGCAAAAGTACCGTTTCTAATGCTTGGTGTAATATGAAAAGAAGAGATTTCACGCTGCGCTGAGACAGGTATGGCGGGGCAAGGGGACAGATCCTACGCTGGGATGACAAGGACGCGGGGTAATGCAACAGATCCCACGCTGCGCTGGGATGACAATCATACGCTCTGACTAAACAACTTTCCTTCCGGTTGTTTCCTCCAGTAATGCGCATCAAAAGCCATGCAGATGTTGCGCAGGAAAGCCCGGCCTTCGGTTGTTACACGCACCCTGAACGGTTCGAGCACCACCAGGCCGTCGGCGGCGAGGGGTTCGAGTCGTGTGATGGCGTGGGCGAGTTGGTCGGTTTGTTCTTCAGGCCAAAACCAGTCGGTTTCGAAACGTGTCATCAGGCGCAGGATGTGTTTGCGCAACAGTTGGTCCTCGGTGGTGAGGAAATGCCCGCGGAAAATCGGCAGCCGTTTTTCCTCATTTACGGCGCGTTCATAATCGGCGATGGTTTTTTCATTTTGGGCGAAGGCATCCCACGTGTCGCCGATGGCCGAGGCGCCGAGACCTATCATCAGCCGGGTGCTGTAGGGCGTATAGCCCATAAAATTGCGGTGCAGTGTGCACTGCTCAAGCGCTATGTTCAGACTGTCGTGCGGCAAAGCGAAATGGTCCATGCCGATTTCATTGTAACCCATTTCCTCAAAACGCCGGCGGCCGGTTTCGTAAAGCAGGCGTTTGTCGGCGCCTACGGGCAGGTCGGCTTCAGAGTAAGCTGCCTGACTTTTTTTGAACCACGGCACGTGGGCGTAGCTGTAAAAAGCGATGCGTTCGGGCAGCAATTTCGCCACATAATCGGCGTCAATTTGGATGTGTTGGGTGGTTTGGCGGGGCAGGCCGTATATCAAGTCGATGTTTACCGAACGGAAGCCTGTGGTACGCGCCTCTTCAACGCAACGCACAACGGATTCCACGGTTTGACTTCGGTTTACCAGTTTCATCAGGTCTTCATCGAAATCCTGTACACCCACGCTGATGCGGCGAAACCGCAGGTCGTAAAGCGTTTTGAGGTGTTCGGGCGTGGTGCTCCAGGGGTGCGCCTCGAAGCTGAAATCGGCGCCGAGTGGCAGCTC